>JAZUCY010000068.1:0-40657 GCA_045639365.1 Paludibacteraceae bacterium | reverse complement strand
CTATTGAGATTGAGATTAACGATGCAAGTTATGCTTGGAATGCAGACGACGCTATCGCCGTGTTGAATGCTAAGAACGAGAACCTAGAGCTCTCACTCTCAGTGGAGGCATGGTGGGCTACAGGTCCATTCTCATTGAATGTGGTAATGCAATCCAGTGTGAAGTATGATGGTGCTGACGTAGAGTTGGCAAGTCTGGATATGCTCGTTTCTACTGGTAAGAACGCAGAGGGACAAGTAGGTTATATCATCACTTTGGACATGATTTCTACCGATGCAGTCATGTATAGTGTGTCTATCTTTGCTCCTCTTGTAGCTACTGAAACCGTAGAAATCGCAATCAACAACCTTGAGATTGACGAGAGCAGTGCATTTGAATATGGTTGGATTTTCCTCAATGGTAGCAACAGTGAGTGGGATCTTTCGTCTGGTATCTATGGTCCTTGGACGATGGAGGAAGGCACTTTCAGAGGTCAAGATGAGGTAATCTTCTGGTTGACAAACAAAACGACTGGTCATTTTACTGAGCAATTGTATGCTGAGCTCGTAGTTACTAACGATCCAGAATATGGTTGGGTAGTAACGATTGAGTCTTTCTGTACCGATAATAAGGTATATAAGGTGGTTATGAAGAAAGACTTGGCTTCTGCTAACGAAACAGTAACTCTCCGCTTTGAGAACTCTGCTATTGCACAATACTATCCTCACTTGAATCACGACTTGCTTTTGGCAAATAGCAATGACCAATATTATGTAGGTCTTGATATCGTTGGTATAGAGATGGGTGGTACATTCACCAAAGCTGATTTGGATTTGGAGTACAGCGGCATCATCGCTAACTATGGACAGGATAATCAAGCATGGGTGGATATGGCAGATGTACAAGGTACAGTATATCAAGTAGGAGATACCACTTTCATCGATGCAAAAATCTTGAGTTTTGATAACGTGCTCTACGATGTACAACTCTGGTACTGCGTTCCTACTCCTAAGGAGACCGTACAAGTAGAAATCGAAGCTACCTTCGATAATAACATTCAATTGGAGGGCTACTACAAGATTAGTGGTTACAACAAGGAGAACACCCTCTTTGTATCATTGGCTCCTATCACAGAGGAGGTAGAAGGTACATTCGTAAACGACGGTAAGTTCTCCAGCTTTGGCGAGGGTCAATACGACTTCTACTATAACGAGACTGCTATCTATAAGAATATCAACGGTAGAGCCGTATCATACTCCATCGAGAAATGTACTATGGATGTAACGGTGGCTGAGAATGGCGATATGACCGTAAAGGCTACCATCATTGCATCAGACGCTGTACAATACGAGGTGACTATGACCTCTAAATACAACGAGTATTTGGATTATGATGCTACTGAAGGGGCTATCGACCGCACATACGAACCAGAGTCTCCAGTCTTGATTGAGGCATACGAGGATGATAATGCGGTATATATGGAACTTTATGGTGCTGACGGTTCAGACCTCTGTGCGCTCTATTTTATCGTAGAAGAGTTTGATGAGGAGATTACTATCCCAGCAGGTACATATCCAATCAATAAGACTTTGGATGCAACTACCGTAATGGCCAGTGTAGGTGCGGTGGATAATAGCCCATATCCTTCATTCTATGCTAAGATGAATGCACAAGGCAACTTAGTTGCTCCATTATACTTCTTCGTTGATGGTACAGTGACCGTTGAGAAGGTAAATGGCAAAATGAAAATGGAGGTAAATGCTGTTAACTCTTATGGCGTACCTGTACATTTGGTATATGATACTACAGAACCAGAGGGTCCAGTTGAGATGGTAGGTGTAGTTAAACGTACTCTCTTTAATGGTAATGATGTAATCGTTCTTACCCACGAGGAAGATGGTACCGCTCACATCTACAATATCGTAGAAGGTGATGTACTTGAGGTATCTCAAGAAGGTGTTATCGCTGTTGATCCTGAGAATGCAGGTGATTTCCTCGCAATTTCTGATATTGCTTTGACAGAGGACGGCAAATTGGTTGCTACCAACTATATGATTACTCAATCTGCTGATGATCAAGTAGTAGCTGGTGATAAGCGTGGTGAGACTCGCATCTATATGTGGGATGACCTTGCAGGTGCTCCTTCTATCTTGTTCACCTCTAAGATGTCTTCTAACTGGTTCCAATCTAAGCAAGGTTTGACCATGGCTGTTAAGGGTACATCTGACAATATGGAGATCTTCATGACTGGTATCCACAAGTCTAAAGCTTGGGCACGCGTATCTTCTTATCGCGTAATTGATGGCGTATATGTTGAGCCTGAGGTTAACCATAACGACCACTACTACTTCTACGATATCAACGATGCTATCGCTCTTGAGACTACTGTAGGTACTCAATATGAGTTGAACGCTTCTCCTCTTGGCGAGATGAACTGGATTCTCGATGCTAATCTCGTCGACCCAGTTGAGATCGTTGAACCTGAGACTAACAATGTTGAGATTTCTTCTAGCGTTGCTCTCAACGAGGATCTTGGTAAGAAATACAATGGTGCTTCTTACATTGCTGTAGGCGAGCAAGTATATATGGTGGCTCCATTTGCTACTCCTGATGGTGTACTTACAAGTGTTGAGGTTCTTGACATCACCAACGGTCTTGATGCTGCTCAATATGTAGATCAACTCTTTATCGAAGAGCCTGTTGCAGCTACCGCTGCAGCTACCGCAGTTACTGTAGTAGAGAACACATTGGTAATCGCTCTCGTAGCTGATGCTACTCACTACATGCTTGAGCTCCCATTGGGTAACGATTACGAAGTTTACGAGGATGAGATCACTAACCTTGTGATTGATTATGACAACATGCTCCTCATCGGTGGTCCAAGTACCTCATTCCAAGTAGAGGTTGTTCTCGGTCTTGGTGACTATGACAGAAACACCGATACCTATCAATTGCTCCCAGGATCTTCTATCTCTGTTCTCGGTGCTGAGGCTACATTCATAGATGGTTATGCTTCTGTGGATGGTATTGAGCAAACAGCTCTTGCAGTGGTACATTGCACATGGAATAATATGGCACTTGAGTTCCACCTCACTATGTCAGCTGCTCCATTGGAGGCAACTAAGGTGGTTGTTGAGAATGCTACTGTAGAGATTGAGGAATATCTCATTTGGGGTGATATGTATGACTACTCACTCAAGATGAGTGGTGTATGGACCAATGAGGGTGTTGACTACCCAGTATTGGTTGAGGTTCCAGTTTACTACCCAGAGGCTACTGAGCCATCAATCATTTACTCTACTGTAACTGTAGGTGGTATGGGTGATGATGACCCATGGTTCGGTTTCGGCGAAGGCGATCTCACAATCACGACTGTTGGTAACACTGTAACTGCAACTGGTATCGTTGAGAACCCATATGCTGGTATTGCTATTGACATTACCATCTCTGGTACTATCATTCCTACTGGTGTTGAGAATACGACAGTAACTGTTAAGGCTGTTAAGTCTATCAAGAACGGTCAACTCATTATCATCAAGGACGGTAAAGAGTTCAACGTACAAGGTGCTATTGTTAAGTAAGACCTTAGAAGTTAGACCGCTTCGCTGTTCGAAGTTGGACTAATGCATAAAATGAGAGGGAAATTGCAAGATTTCCCTCTTTTTTTTGTGTGTTTGAAAAAAAAGTATTAACTTTGTGGCGAATTTTGATGAGTGTATAAACGAAAGTTGTTTCTAAAACTACTTTTATAGTATTAACTATTTTAATTATTGGTCGATATGAAGAAATTTTTAACTCTTTTTATGACAACAGTGGTAACGCTATCGTTGTTAGCAATTACCCCTGCAGAACAAAGTAAGAAAGTAGATCCTACTGGTCATGCGACAGAACTGGCTAACAAGAAATTGCAACACAACAAGCAAGTGGCGAAGGTATTGGGTATGGACAAACTGGAGCGTAAAGCTATGCCTAAAGCGAATGCTGAGGTAGAACAACTGCCAGTTGCTACGGCTAAAGCACAACGTGCTCCACAAGCACAAAATGAGGATATTGCCCTCAACTACGATGCTTTTGCAGCCATGAAGTACTACGAGGAGGATGGTGAGTGGTGGATTGGCTTGAGTTGCGATGACTGGTCACGTCCAGAGTACGGTCATAACCTCAACTTAGAGTGGAAAGCACCTATGGATAACCCATGCGGCACATTCACTGCAGAGGATTTTGTATATGACTACACCCACCTGACTACTCCATTCAGTTATGGTTCGATTCACTTTACGGATATGACCATGACTCTTACACATGAGCAAGTAAGTGCTAACTTGGAGCGTTATATATTGGATGCTACCCTCGTAGGTGAGGATGGTTATACTTACGTGGTACACGCCGTGCACGAGAATATCGTTCCTAAGGAAGAAGTGGCTGTATATATCGAAGATGCTACCATAACGCAAGATATGATGAGTTTTACCGTAGCGGGTAAGAACAATGACTTGGACCTCAAAATAGTTGTGAACAACGATGAGTATATCGGTATATATAATATGGGTATGGTGGATTGGGAGAACTCTACCATTTCCTACAAAGGCGAAGCAGTTACTCCTATTACCTTCAAAGCTACTGTTAATCTAGCTACTCACACCGAGACTGGCGCATTGGCATACGTGACAGAGGTGAAGATGTTGGGTAAGGATACTGTGGATTATCACATTATTCTCGCCGCTCCACTATCTGCTCCAACCGATACGATTGATCTGACTGCCAATGACTTGACAGTGGATGACTCCTATGCCTTGTGGTTGGGTATGGTGGATTTCTATGCTACAACTCCTGAGTTCTCTATCCGCGGTGGATGGCAAGCTGAATATACAGAAGAGGGTACCTACGAAGCTGCTATCTTCTTGGATGATGCTTATATGAAGACTATCACTAGTCTCAACGCAGAAGTGACCGTCCGTCTGGATCGTAACAATAATTGGGCGATTGAGGCTACTATGCTTGGTAGCGACAATAAAGTATATAACTTGCACTTGAGTTGGAACGTACCTGAGCAAAAAGATACTGTGGTAGTAGCATTCGAAACTTCTGCTAAGGCAAAGTATTATCCTGTTTTAGAAGAAGGTGACAATGACCTGCAACTCTTCAATGAAGACGATAATTACAGCGCTTCAATCAATGTGATTAGTGTAGAGATGGGAAGTGAGTTCGATGCAGAGTATATGAACACCTTCTTTAGTTATTTGGAGGCAAAAGATGAAACTCCAATATCTATTGCAGAAATCCAAAACGGAAAACTCTACCAAGTGGATGATACCACTTTCCTAGAAGTAGAGTATCTAACCTTTGAAGCCATATTATATCAAGTGAAATTGTGGTATGCAGCTCCAACTCCAACACAAACAGTAGCTTTGAATATTGAAAATGCAGACTGCTACATCGATTTTGAGTATAGTGGTCAGTACACCATCTTTGGCTATTCTGCGGATGAGCAATACTCATTCTCTGTCACTGTACCAGCTATGTCTAAAGAAGATATTCCTGGCACATTCGTAAACGATGGTCTATTTGGTCAATTTGGTGAGGGCCAATACGACTTTGATGCAAGCAATAGCTTTGTAGGTATATACAATGCCGATTGGGAAATGCATGACCTCTACTATATCCAAAAAGGTCAATTCACCGTGGAATTGGATGAGAACGACAATATCACCCTTACCGCTTCTGTGGTGTGTGACGATGCTATCCAATACGAGGTAACTTTGACATCTAAATACGAAGAACCACACATCGAGTTCGACTCAGAGAGTGACCCAGTAGAGCGCGTATATGGTGCTGATGCAGAGTTGATTATCAATGACTTTTCAGCAGACTATGGCCTGGTGTCTATGCAGATTATAGATAACGTAGTAGGTGACGTTACCGCATTGTACTTTGTGTTGAGCGAGGTTGATAATGAGACCATTATTCCAGAGGGTATATATCCAATCAATAGTACTTGGTTTGATGGCACTGTACTTGCAAGTATAGGTATGGAATGGGACGGTAGTGTGATTCCTTCTTATTACGCTCGCTATGTGGATGGTTGGGTCGCTGAGCCATACTACTTCTTCCAAGAGGGTACAGTGGCAGTGACCAAGAACAAACTTGGTACTTTGAGTTTTGAGATTAATGCTGCGAACTCATGTGGTATTCCAGTATATATCTTGTATGATCCATCAAATATGACCGATGTAGAGAACACTAACGCTACTATCAAGGATGTTCGTAAGCACATCATCACCGGACAACTTCTCATCCAACGCGATGGCAAGACCTACAACGTAATGGGTGTGCAAGTGAAGTAAGATGTGGTAAAACCTATATAAATAAGAGGGAAATTGCAAAATTTCTCTCTTTTTATTTGTTTATTCCGAAAAAAAGTATTAATTTTGCGGCGGATTTTTCGACAATGAAAAACTTTATTAGACAACCCATATTATTAACCCCTTAAAATTATTGGTCTGTATGAAGAAAATTTTTACAGTTCTCATGGCGTTAGGAATAGCGCTATGCACCATGGCTAATCCTACTTTCTCTGTAGCAGAAAGATTGGATTTGTCCAAGGTGAAGACTCCAAAAATGGAGAAGCAATTCACTCCTGTAGAGAAGAGTGTTCAGGCAGTGAGAATGGACAAGCAGGAAGCTCGTCAGGCAATGGTAGAGGCACGCCAAGCCAAAGCTGTTGCTCCAATGGCAGTCAAGGGTGTTCGCCAAATTGAGGCAATGCCAGTGGCTACTGCTCAAAAGCAAGCCCTCCCAGTAGTTAACAACAAACAACGAGTAGCTGCGCAAGTAACAGAGGCAACTGACACCGTGGAAATCGTAGCCACCACATGGGTATGGAAGTACTATGAGTCTGACAACGACTGGTACACTACACTCATCGATGCTACCGAGACCTACGAATTCAAGTTGGACTATGTTTCTACCACACAAGCAGGTACCTTCACCGAAGCTGACTGCATTATGGATTACACAGGTTTGTACATCTACGATGCAGAAGGCAACCGTAGCATTGTAACCTTCACAGAGGTGGACATCGTTGTAACCGATGACGAGAACGGTCTCACTCTGCACGCAGAGTTGTTGAGCACCGACAATGTGCTTTACATCGTTGATGCACACATCGCTCCTCTGCCAGAGCCAAAAGCTACTGTAGAGTTGGCTTATGTTAATGCAGAGTTGGTGGACGCTACATTGAGCAGCAGTGCATTCCAATTCAGCGCATTTGAGAATGACTACTACACCTCTATCTTTATCTACAGCGACCAAGTAGAGGGCGAGTATGAGACTATAGACATGTACGACCCATATTACAACTACATCGCTCATGTTGATGGTGCTGATACTACATTTGTTGATTTCTTGGATCTCCACGCTGTAGTAACCAAAGAGGGTAAGACTTACAGCCTCGTAGCAGATGTTTTGGGTAGCGATACTATCATGTACCACATTACTATGTCGTACACCAAGCCAGATCCTACTGACACTATCGACATCGTAGCGACCAACTTGTATATCGACGAGTTTGAGTTCTGGGGTATGGTATTCACCACCGCAACAGCAAGCAATGATGAGTACGAAGTAACATTCGATTTGAGCATCGCGCTTGAAGAAGGCGAATACGCAACTGAGGATTTCAATGCAAGCTATTGCGGTATTGTTCGCACATCTGATATGGCAGAAATTGCTATGACCGAGATTTCTGCTACCGTAATTGGCGAAGGCGGTGACCGTGTTATCAAGGCTGAGGTAGTAGGTAGCGATAATGTACTCTACAATATGGATCTTAGCTATGTAGTTCCAGAGGCAACTGATACCGTACAAGTGGTATTTGATGAGTTGGCAACAGCTGAGTACTACTCAAGTTCTGCTGATTACTATATCGTTAATCAAAACGAGAACTATATCGTAACATTGGATATCTTCGAGGAGAAAGGCAACCTCATGGGTGAGTACTCCGTAGAAGACTTCGATTTGTATTACACCCAATTGGGCGTAATCGATGGCGATACCACTGTTGTAACTATTGCTGATGCTAAGGCAGTAGTAACTCCAGTAGAGGAAGGCATCGTACTGCTCGAGGCTGAGTTGACCGGTATGGACGCTGTATTGTATAAGGTTAGCACCAAGGTAGATGTAGCAGACAAAGGTTTGCAACATGACGCTACTGAAGGCTTCCTTATGGACGAATACACAACAGAAGACCTCTATTCCATCACCGACTACTCGAACTACGGCTTTATCTACTTTGACGTAGAGGCAGCTGACGGCACTGACTTGATGGGCTTGCAATTCTGGGTAGATGGTACAGATGAGAACACTACTATTCCAGTAGGCACCTATCCTATCAATGACAGCATGGAGCCTGGTACAGTCATGGCAAGTACTGGTATGGGTGCACAAGGTTTGACCTACTCATTGTATGCAACAATGGATGAAGAAGGTTACATCGTTCCTCCATGTTGGTTCATGGTAGGTGGCGAGGTAGTAGTTAGCGAGAATGATGGCATCTTGAGCATTACTGTAGATGCTGTTAACTCTAACAACTTGCCTATCTTCATCACTTGCGAGTATGACCTCAACACCAAACAAGGTTTGCAATATGATATGACTGAGGGTAGTGTAGAGCGTACCTATGGTGCTGCTGATATCGTAGAAATCAACACTGACTACGTAGAACAATACGGCGAATTATACCTACGTATTACTGCTGAAGACGGCAGTGATATGATTTCGCTTGCATTCTACGTAGAGGAGGCAGATGATGAAATCATTATTCCTGCTGGTGTGTACACAATCGACAATTCAGGCGATTATGGTACAGTATGTGCTAGTCCTGGTGTAATGGATGGTAGCATTTATCCTTCTTTCTATGGAATCTTGCACCCAGAAGGTGGTATAACCGTACCTTGCTACTTTATGGTTGACGGTCAGGTTGTAGTAGAGAACGTAAATGGCGCTTTGAAAGTGACTATCGACGCTCTCAACTCTTACGACGTACCTGCACATATCGTATATGAGGTGGTTGTTGAAGAACCAGAGAAAACTGAGCCTACTTACACAGAGAACAACCTTAACCCATACGCATTTGGTCTTGAGTCAGTTCTTGCAGAGGATGCTCTCGTAGTTACTTATCGTCTCAACAATAGCAACGCAACTTCTGTTAACGTAGTTGTTTATAACGGCGACGAGGTAGTTGCTACCGTTCCTGGTACTACTACTATTGGTGTGAACACCGTAGAGGTAGCTACTGCTGATCTCCCAGCTGGCGTAGAACTCACATGGGCTGTTGAAGTAAACGGCACATCTGTAGAGGTTCCTACACGCGAGGAGAAGATCTACAGTTTCTATCACCCATCAGGTTTGGATATTGACAACAACCCAGAGAATGCAACCTTCGGCTTGCTTCTCGTGAACGAGGGTATGCACTCTGTGAAGGATAAAACGGGTTATGTATCTTCTGGTTTCGGTGCTGGTATCTTCGCATTTACTCCATCATTCGACTTGATTCCAAACGACGAACTTCCAGGTAACAATGGTGGTATCGAGTTTACCAATGGCCGTTATGATGCTGCTGGTTCTACCGCATATTCTCCACGTCGTATCCGTATCTCTGAGGACGGCCGTATCTTCGTTACTTCACTCAATACCGATGGTAACTACCTCTGGGAGGTTGATCCTAACAACTTCAACGAGTGGACTCCTATCTTCAAGGGTATTTTGAATGAGCAAGCTGAGCTTATCACCGAGGATAGCGCATTCGTTGCAGCTCCTAACAATGGTTTCGACGTGAAGGGTTCTGGTGAGAATCTCCAACTCGCTATGTACTCTGTAAACCTCAGTGGTATCACTGCAGCAGCTATGGGCGGCTTCCGTCTCCACGAGTACAACCTCGGTACAGCTACAGAGTGGACTACTGCTCCTTCTAAGGCTTTGGTTGAGGGTAAATATGCTATCAACTACACTGGTACTCAAGTTGAGTATGACAACGAGGGTGGTTTCTGGATTGCTTCTTACCGTGGTACTGCTTCTGACGCTAACCCAGGTCTTGTACACATCAACGCTGAGGGTGTTGAGGATCTCAAGCTCGTTTGGAACAACGTTCGTCAAGCTGGTATCCGCTTCAACAACGACTTTACCAAACTCGTTGTAGCTGGTAATAACGGTGCTGCTAAAAAAGCTACTATCTACGCTGTTTCCAAAGATGAGAACGGTGCTCCTGTATTGACAGAGGAGACTGTTATTGATATGGCTGTTGTAGGTAACAACCTCAACGACTTTGCTTGGGACTATGCTGGTAACCTCTACTCTTGCGGTAACTCTTCTGAGAAATTGGCTGCTTGGGCTATGCCATATTCAGGTCAAGTTGTTACTCCTGCTGCTGCTCAATATAAGTTTGAACTCGCTGGTTCTAGTGACGAAGATGTGGTTTATGAGGCATTTGAAATGTCTAACCTCTCTGTAACTCCAATGGGAGCATTTGAACTTCTTGAGGCTTCTGATGATATGATGGGTCTTTCTGTAGTTCTGGGTTATGTATTGGCAGACGGTTCACTCATGGAGGGTAGTGCTGTTGATTTCAATGGTCAAGACCTTCCAATCCTTGAGGGTACTATCACCAAGTCTTATAGCGAGGATCTTGCTACAGATGTTTACGTAGCTCGTCTTATTGTTGAATTCATGGGTGGCAAACTTGGTCTTGAAATCACAATGTATGCTGGCGCAACTGCTGAGCCAGTAGAGGTAGTTATCTCTGATGCAACTGCTGAGGTGATTGAGGCTACTGGTACTCTCCAATTCACTGCAACATGGTCTGATGGCGTTGAGACTTACCCAGTTCGCGTGACTGTTGCTGGTTACGAAGATGCTGAGTTCAAAGAGTACGAAGGCGCACAAATCAGTGAGCTCCAAATCGGTGGCGACGGCGACAACGACCCATGGTTAGACTTCGCAGTTGCTGATGCTGTAGCTGTATTCAAAGATGGTAACCTTGTTTCTCTTGAAGGTGAGTACACCAGCTGGGCTACCGGTACTACATACTATGTTCTTATCGATGGTACTCTCCAAGGTGGTGAGGTTATTGAGCCAGTTGAGATGGTTGGTACTGTTAAACGTGCTGTTCAAAATGGTGACGCTGTTATCGTTCTTACCCACGAGGAGAATGGTGCTGCTCACATTTATCAAGTAGTTAACGGTGTTGCTGTATCTGAGCTCTCTCAAGAAGGCGTTATAGCTGTTGATCCAGAGAACGCAGGTGACTTCCTCGCAATCTCTGATATTGCTGCAACTGAGGATGGCAAGCTCGTTGCTATCAACTATATGCAAACTCAATCCGGTGATGACTATGTAAACGAGGGTCTAAAACGTGGTGAAACTCGCGTATACCTTTGGAATGACCTCGCAGGTGACCCAACTCTCTTGTTCACCTCTAAGATGTCTTCTAACTGGTTCCGCAGTAAACAAGGTTTGACCATGGCAGTTAAGGGTACTTCTGACAACATGGAGATTTTCACTACTGGTATCCACGCTACGAGCGCATGGGCACGCGTATCTTCTTATCGCGTAATCAATGGCGTTTACGAAGAGCCAGCGGTTAACCACAACGACCACTACTACTTCTACGACATCGCTGATGCTATTGCTCTTGAGACTACCGTAGGTACTCAATATGAGTTGAACGCTTCTCCTCTTGGTGCAATGAACTGGATTCTCGATGCTGAACTCATCAACCCAGTTGAGATTACTGAGCCAGAGAGCAACAACGTAGAGATTGCTACTTCTGTAGCTCTCACCGAGGAGCTTGGTAAGAAATACAATGGTGCTTCTTATGTAACCGTAGGCGAGCAAGTATTGATGGTAGCTCCATTCGTACACGAGGTATCTGGTCTATTGGCTGGTGTTAAGGTTCTTGACATCACAGCTGGTTTGGACGCTGCTACTGTAGTGGCTACATCTGAATTGGATATCTATCAAAATGCTACTGCAGCTGCTACCGCCGTTGCTGTCAACGATAACACCCTCACTATTACCCTCGTAGCAGATGCTACTATCCACACACTCACCGCTAAGGTAGGTAATGATGGACCTGTATTCGAAGTGTACGAGGATGAGATCACCAACCTGGTTATCGATCTTGACAACTTGATTCTCATCGGTGGTCCAAGTACAAACTTCCAAGTAGATGTATTCTTGGGTCTTGGCGAGTACAACATGAGTGAGGATTCTTATCAATTGCACCCAGAAAGCTCTATCGCTGTTATGGGTTCAGACGCTACCTTCATCGAGGGTTATGCATACGAGGTTGACGCCTTCACTCCATCAGCTAAGGCTGTTGTACGTTGCGAGTGGAATGGCATGTTGCTCGAGTTCCACCTCACCATGACTGCTGCTCCTATGGAGGCTACAGTAGTAGTTGTTGAGGACGCTAAGGTTGAGATTGAGAAATACCTCATCTTTGGTGACATGTACGACTACGCACTCAAGATGTCTGGCAACTGGGTTAACGAGGCAGATGGTCTCACCTATCCAGTATTGGTAGAGGTTCCTGTTTACTACCCAGAGGCAACTGAGCCATCTGAGATCATGTCAACCGTAACCGTAGGTGGTTGGGATGACGAAGACCCATGGTTAGGCTTCGGCGAGGGTACATTGACTGTTACTACTGTTGACAATGTAGTTACTGCTACAGGTATTGTTCAAAACCCAATGGCAGGTGTAGCCATCGACATCACCATCTCTGGTAAGTTGCCACAAGATCCAGGTCCTGGTACAGGTATTGAGGATGTTGAGGTTGAGGTTAAGGCAGTTAAGATGATTAAGAACGGCCAACTCATCATCAACCGCGATGGTAAATCTTACAATGCTCAAGGTGCTATTGTTAAGTAATTCTTGATAATAACTAGTTTATCTAGCAGAACTAGTACAACTAGTACAACTAGCACAACTAGTTCAACTAGATAATTCACAAAAAATGGGCTTCCTCATTCGAGGGAGCCTATTTTTTAACCTTTGCCTTTACACCTTACACTTTACACTAATCCTCCCCTTTACACTTTTTTTTAAGACAATCTGTGTCAATTAGATTGTCAATTCTTGTCAATTTTTTAAACAAAAATACGCCTTCTTTGAAGGCTACAAAAATACATAAAAATCAAGTGGTTATGTTTTGTTTTTGCTCCAATGAAATGCAACCATGTCGCATTTGGGGAGCAAAACAAAAACTTAATCCAATAGCCAATAGCCAATCGCCCATAGCCCATCTCCTCTACACCACTCTATCCTATAAAGTTCGTTCTCATTTTTGGTTTTTCGCTTTCGGGGCGTTGTTCTTTGGCTAGGTTGCGGAGCATCCATGCCATGTTTCTTGCCAAAGTGCGCATGGTTTGTAGGCCTTCGGCATCTTGCTCAGCTTCGCCTTTCTCCCAGCCGTGTACGCTGTTCCAGTATTGCGATGAGACTACAGGCATATTATTGATAGTGAAGTACTTATTCAGTCTATCAAAGCAGGCGCTTGCCCCACCCCTTCGGCAGACAGCCACGGCTGCCGCGGGTTTGTAGCTCAAAAGCATACCTGCCGAATAGAACAATCTATCCAGCAATGCGCAGAGAGAACCATTAGGTCCTGCATAATACACGGGTGAACCCACCACCAGGCCATCTACGCCTTCGGTGAGGATGGCATGTAGTTTGTCATAGAGCACATCGGAGAAGGCGCATTGTCCTTTCTTCGTATGGCATGCGCCGCAGGCTATACAACCACGAACGGGCTGATTGCCAATACTAACCGTGATGGTCTCTATACCTTCTGCCTCTAAGGTCTTTGCCACCTCTGCCAAAGCAATACTTGTATTGCCATTCGCACGTGGACTGCCGTTAATGAGTAGTACTTTCATAATCTTCTACATTTCGCATGCAAAGGTACAAAAAATTTTGCAGTCATGCAAGAGAAAGTCAATTTTTCATCATTTTTCTGCCATTTTGTCAGTAGTGTGTCAGTTTTTGAGTATATTTTTAGTTTGGCACAGCATTTGTCTATACTTTGGCAAATTAGTTCGACTAACCCGATTAGCCCAACTAACAACAATCAACAAGTATAAACTTTTAAAAACTTACATACAATGGGAAAAATTATTGGTATCGACTTAGGAACAACTAACTCCTGTGTCGCAGTTATGGAAGGCAATGAGCCTGTAGTTATCACCAACTCTGAGGGTAAACGTACTACTCCATCAGTGATTGGTTTCGTAGATGGTGGTGAGCGCAAGGTAGGCGACCCTGCTAAGCGTCAAGCTATCACCAACCCTACTCGTACTGTATATTCTATCAAGCGTTTCATGGGTGAGACATACGACCGTTTGGCATCTGAGGTGTCACGCGTACCTTATAAAGTAGTGAAGGGTGACAACAACACTCCTCGCGTGGACATTGATGGCCGTCTCTACACCCCACAAGAGATCTCTGCTATCATCCTCCAAAAGATGAAGAAGACTGCTGAAGACTATCTCGGTCAAGAGGTAACAGAGGCAGTGATTACTGTACCTGCTTACTTCAACGATAGCCAACGTCAGGCGACCAAAGAGGCAGGTGAGATCGCGGGTCTCAATGTGCGCCGTATCGTGAACGAGCCAACAGCTGCTGCTTTGGCATACGGTCTTGACAAGTCAGACAAGGATATGAAGATTGTCGTATTCGACTGCGGTGGTGGTACGCACGACGTATCTGTGCTCGAGTTGGGCGACGGCGTATTTGAGGTAAAATCTACCGATGGCGATACCCACCTCGGTGGTGACGACTTCGATCACCGCATTATCGACTGGCTCGTACAAGAGTTCAAGAACGACAACGCAGGTGCAGACCTGAGCCGTGACCCTATGGCTATGCAACGCCTCAAAGAGGCTGCTGAGAAAGCTAAGATTGAGCTCTCTAACACCACTTCAAGTGAGATCAACTTGCCATACATTATGCCAGTGGATGGCGTGCCAGCCCACTTGGTGAAGACTCTGACTCGCGCTAAGTTTGAGCAACTCGTGGACGACCTCGTACAACGTACTATCGCTCCATGCCGTACCGCTCTCCAGAACGCAGGTCTCTCTACCAGCGATATTGATGAGATTATCCTCGTAGGTGGTTCAACCCGTATCCCTGCTATCCAAGCAGCAGTAGAGAAGTTCTTCGGCAAAGCGCCATCTAAGGGCGTTAACCCTGACGAGGTAGTAGCTCTCGGTGCAGCTATCCAAGGTGGTGTATTGACCGGTGATGTGAAGGATGTCCTCCTCCTCGATGTTACCCCACTCTCTCTCGGTATTGAGACTATGGGTGGCGTGATGACCAAGATGATTGAGGCCAACACTACTATCCCAACCAAGAAAGCTGAGACCTTCACCACAGCCGTGGATAATCAACCATCTGTAGAGATCAAGGTATATCAAGGTGAGCGCCCTATGGCACAACAGAACAAGCTTATTGGTAGCTTCCACCTCGATGGTATTATGCCAGCACGTCGTGGCGAGCCACAGATTGAGGTGACCTTCGATATTGATGCCAACGGTATCCTCAATGTAACCGCTAAGGACAAAGCGACTGGTAAGGAGCAAAAGATCCGCATTGAGGCATCCAGCGGCTTGAGCGATGAGGAGATCAAGCGCATGAAGGCTGAGGCAGAGGCTAATGCCGAGGCAGATAAGAAGGAGAAAGAGCGTATTGAGAAGCTCAACCGTGCGGACGCTACTATCTTCCAAACCGAGAAGCAATTGGCTGAGATTGGCGACAAGATTCCTGCGGACAAGAAAGCTCCTATCGAGGAGGCACTCAAGAACCTCAAGGCAGCATACGAGAAGAAGGATGCTGATGCATGCGAGGCAGCTAACCAAGCTCTCATGACCGCTTTCCAAGCAGCGAGTGCAGAGATGTACAACGCTACTCAAGGTCAAGCAGGTCCTCAACCAGGTGCTGACTTCACTGACGGTGCACAAGCGGGCAACCAAGGTGGCAACAATAACCAAGGCACAGCCGAGGACGTGGACTTCGAGGAAGTTAAGTAATCCCCTTTAACCACTAAACAGTAGGCGCTCAGCGCCGTTCACTAAACTAAAAAGGACTATCCCCCAGCGGATAGCCCTTTTTTGATGTGCATCATATATCGGGTGGATAAGCGGTAGTTAAGCGGTGGATAGTTTGTGTGCGAACCTTACAACCTTGCTATCGGTTACGGGTTATTGACGGGTTCTTGACGGGTTGATAGTGGCACATCGCTGGCACATCCTTATCCTATCAGTGGCATAATTCTGTGTTTTTTTGTGTCACTTTAGTTACCAATCCTCTGCTTACCCGTATGTTTTGCTCTTGCGATTCCCATCGCAAGATTCCCCATTCTATCTACCACTGTTCTGTCACGCGAGAAGAAGTTGATCCCCATTATGGGAACTCTTTTTTGATGTAGTAGTGTGGAATTCCCCCCTAATCTTGTAATTACTTATAAGGCTAAACGCAATCCCAAATCACTAACCACACTGGTAGGCGCGTTGTAATATCTAAATGACACACGTGCTCCTCTCGCATCATAATACCAACTACCTCCACGGAAAATATGATTATTAGTAATAATCGTTTGTTTATTTTCAGCATCTACATCCACATACTTATAATACCTATCATGACACCATTCAAACACATTTCCGCTCATATCATATAATCCCAATTCATTCGGCAATTTTTGTTTAACAGGGTGTGTGGTGCTCCCACTATTATTTCTATACCATGCTACATCAGTTAAATGATTACTACCGGCATACTTATAGTTATTACTCTTTTTACCTCCACGAGCCGCAAATTCCCACTCTTCTTCCGTTGGCAAACGGAAATTTTTACCTGTCAAAGCATTCAGTTTTTGAATAAACAATTGACAATCCTTCCAACTCACGCGCTCAACTGGCTTTTGCGCTTCTGGGAAAGAACTAGGATTATTCCCCATTACCATCTCCCAAAGTTCCTGCGTAACCTCCGTTTCACCTATATAATAATCAGATAATATTACTTGATGTGTAGGATATTCATCACGATAAGGTTCATGATCGCCTTGCTCTGCTGTTGCTCCCATCATAAAAGTATCTCCTTCCACTTTAATCATATTAAACGATATATCATTGATAGTAATCACCTCCACATCATCGTTATCTGCCATAGTGTAAACAGGTTCTTGCATAACCTTTTTTGTTAGAGAGAACTCAATTGTGTTTTCTTGATTTTCTGCAACTTGTACCATCTCCTCGTGCACATCATACCCCTCTTTTTCCAATCGAACAGTGTGCATACCTGTCAATAATTCATCTACCAACAACGGAGTATAGCCAACCATATCCCCATCCACATAAACCGTGGCATCTACAGGCGAACCATCTACAATCAACGAGCCATAAATAGGCACAGGATCATTCAGAAAAATGGTATTACGCAAGTTTTGTGCCGTGACGTGTACGGAAGTATACGCCGAACGATGATTCTTTTGGCGCGTTTCAATAGTATAATCACCTAATTCTAATGTTCCACTCCAAGTACCTGTACCTAATTTCTGACCATCCACCAAAATATCGGCACTATCATTAGTCATCAAGGTTAATTGTGCAAAATTAGATGTCAAAGTAGGGCGTACAATCGTAACTTCATTCTCCTCAATAGTAACAGTTGTAGTATAGTCATTGTATTTCTCTTTTTGCACATGTAATGTATACACACCAGACTCCATTTCCTTATAATTCATCGGTATAGTACCCAATTGAGACATTCCTCCTGTAGCAGTATTTGTTGCAAAAACATAAGCTCCTCGTGAAGTTGTATCCTCTTCTACGGTCAACCAACCAAACTGTGGACGACGCAATGCAATAGTCATCTCTGTTTGGCTATCAGAAACAACAAACTCGCCTTCTTCTGTATGATACTTATCTGCAGATATAATATAACGGTACGAACCATAGTTGAGCACCTTACTTGCAATGCCATCTTCACGCATAGGCAAAATCTCTGGTGTACTATCCACTACAATAGTTACTACAGCATTTTCAGGCGTTACGCGAAATTTAAAGAACTGGCGTTTAGGAGCTTGCGTGGTCGTTTGAGAAACATTTTCCACCTCAGGGATAAAGCGCACCCGGCAATCATATAGGCAATTGGGTTGCAACTGCTGCATATTGCTCAGCAGTACCTGCTCGCAACCGTCACCACAGTCAATAAAAATCATTGGACGGCGGGCAGGCACCAAGAAGAGTATTTGATTGGAATAAGTAGTCACGCGTGACTCTACACCTGTATGCTGACCCATATACAGCGTCAAACGCTCCTTGGCAGCACGCACGGCTTTAGCTTGACCCTCCAAGTGCATACGAATAACTGCGTATGGAAATGAGGGACGCATAACAGGCTTTTCAAAACTGCCAAACTCATTCTTGTACATCGCCATTACTGATGCATACGGAACCGCTTGCATTTCCTCCACGATAGTCACCGACTGAGCCATAGTAGGCATTAGCCCAAAGCACAAGCACAACAGTGTTAGTAATACGATTGTTTTTCTCATATTGTATTGATTGTTGAATCGAATTGTCGGTATTGTTATTTTCAATCTGCAAAGGTACTACATTTTTATGATATATGCAAGAAAATAGCGAAAGTTCGCTATTTTTTGGTTAGTGGACGGCGCTTTGCGCCTACTGTTTAGGGTTTAGAGTTATAGGAAAATATTAACAAAACGCACTTTTTCTATTTGGAGGATCTCAGGGAGTTTTCTCGGAGTTCTCAGGGTCGTCGCTCGGTGAAATCAAGCGCCGCATAGCGAAACGATAAGAGAAGAAATCTTAATAATTGACACTTTTTGTTATCTATATCGCCGCTCAAGGACTCCTATGATAATGGCCATTACCATCGTCGTGGTCGCAATACATAGAGGGAAGACATAGGCACTCCACCCTGGCACTCCTCCAAACACATGTTGCAAAAAAGCAATCACACACGAGAAAAGAAGTATCACAACCAAAATGCTCAAAATAGGACTGAGCTGCATGCGCTGCTTCTGCTCATTCCAATGACCGCTAACCCATACTATCACAAACACGTATGCACACAACGCTATGGATAGCAACAATAACCAACTTACCCTGTGCGACATGTCCAAGAGTATCATGTCCAATATAGGTATCAACAGCAATAATAGCACACTCAGTAGTATCATACCTCTCATCATCTTGCAGGTGACTACTTGTTGCATTTTCTCCTGCAGAGAGCACTTAGCTGCTCTACGGCAATCATAGCGTAACATAGTTTGTACGTTATTGTGGTTGGTTGTTGATGGATAGATTTTGCGTTGAACTCGTCAAATCAAAATCTATGCCAATCCCTCACAAAAATGTAAAAACTATCATTTTGCTACTTCGAGTATAAAAACAAGCTATCTTATGCTATCCAAATATCCCTCCAGGATAATACATGCCGCCAGTTTATCCACCACGGACTTGTCCTGACGTTGCTTCTTCTTCATGCCTCCAGCTATCATAGCCTGGTGTGCCAATACGGAGGTAAATCGCTCGTCGTACTCCTTCAGCGGCATATCAGGAAACACCTTGCGAAAGCGATTGATGAAGGGCTGGATATACTGCATGGACTCAGAATCCTCCCCACTCATTTGATAGGGGTGCCCAATCACCACTTCATCGACCTGCTCCTTCGAAAAATAGTCCTTCAGCCACTCCTCAAGCGTGTGAGTGGGTATAGTAATAAGCGGATTAGCCGTTATGCGGAGTATATCCGTAACGGCTAATCCTGTTCGTTTGCGACCAAAATCTATCGCAAGTATTCGTCCCATTAGTCAGCGAGTGCCTCGTACTTATCGTTCATACCAAGACGATAGTAGAGCGAACGCAATGAGCGTTTGTATTCGCCATTCTCAGGATCCAACTCGTATGCTTTCTCCAGCAATGGCAATGCTTTGTGATTCAGTTCTTGGCTCTTAGCCTTCTCTACTTCAAACTCTTTTGCGCTCAAGTATGCTGCATCATTGTAAATCTTATCAGCGTATTCGCAATAAGCCACACCATAGTTGTAGTAACCTACAGGGTTATTAGGCTCAATAGCCAACACTTTTTCATAGCTTGCAAAAGCATTGTCATATTGTTTCAAGAACACGATGTAGATGTCACCCTTGATCAGATGGTACAATCCAACTTCTGGCTCACGTTGGATAGCCAAATCCAAGTACTCCAACGCTTTGTCAGCTTGTCCAGAACGAGCATACACATCGATGAGGCTCTGGATAAACACTTGCTCTTTAGGATAAGTATTCACACACTCTTGCAAGAATGCCAAAGCCTTGGCTGTATCTTGTTTGTTTTGGATGGTGATACGATAGATACCTACGTTAGCATTCACAATATCATCGTACAAAGCGTTTTGCTTAGCATGCTCGCTGTTCATACGCTCAAAAGATGCCAAAGCCTCATCATAACGCTCAGCAGCCTCAGCCAACTGACCTGATTGATAGAGATAGATATAGTAGTTAGAGTCACATACAATCTTAGCCATCTCGCTTGGGTTCTCCTTCATCATATCAGACTCTGGGATATTGCAGTGCGCAATAAACATATCGTATGCCAACGATGGGTCACCTGCTTGATACGCATCGAAACCAGCAATAATCAAAGGCATGCTATTGAAGTACTCTACCACCTTTGGCACGATACTCTTAGGAGTACGAGCATCAAATTTCTCTTTACCTTTCTTGTCAATAGTAGGGATCTTAGCCAATTCGTATGCTTTGGTCCAATACTTGAGTGACTCATACACAGCGTCACCCCACGCTTTCTTGTCCACAGTTTGACCAATTTGCATTTTCACGTTACCGTTGTAGAACTCTTTGTAACCAATGAAACCAGCGGTGTACCAAGTGTTAGCTTGATCTTTGGTCTCATCATTTTGCAATGCTTCTGCAATAGCCTCACGAGCAGCAGCATAATCAGGAGTTTCAGCATCAGCCAAACTACGAGCTTTGCTGACATTTGCTTTTTGAGCGAAGCAGCCTGCGCTTATCAGCACGAGAGCTGCGAGAAAAATTGATTTTTTCATTTTATTAAAAGGTTTTTGTGTGTTAATATTCTATTTTACTCTTCTGCGGTTGTTGTTTCTTCGGTAATTGCTTCAGCAGTTTCCACTACCTCCTCAACCTCCTCTTTTGGCACTACGCAGCCGAACATGAGTGTATCGTTGCGCTTTTGGAGTTCGATGAGTTTGACACCCTGTGTAGCACGTCCCATCACGCGGATAGTATCCATAGCCATACGGATAGCCGTACCCGACTTGGTGATAAGCATGAGGTCTTGCTCATCGGTGACAGCCTCCAGACCAATCAGATTACCCGTTTTGTCGGTCAGGTTCATGGTCTTCACACCCTTACCGCCACGGTTGGTAATACGATAGATAGCCTCGCCATTCTCATCGTCGAGGTCAGTACGCTTACCAAAGCCCTTCTCCGAAATCACGAGAACAGACTCCTTGCTACCCTCCTCTACACAAATCATGCCAATCACGCGATCTTGTCCATCTTCGTCCAATTTGATTGCACGCACACCAGTAGCTGTACGCCCCATAGGACGAACCGTATCCTCTGGGAAGCGGACAACCTTACCATTGTATGATGCTACCAACATCTGGCTATTGCCATCGGTGAGTGTCACGCGGATAAGGCGGTCATCTTCACGCAAGCCAAGCGCAATAATACCATTGGCACGTGGACGACTATATGATTCGAGGGTAGTCTTCTTCATGAGACCATTCTTAGTAGCAAAGATGAGGTAGTGGTTTTGCACATACTCCATATCGCTGAGGTTCTTCACGTGGATAAACGCGCAAACCTTATCGCCCTTCTGAATGTTGATCATATTTTGCAACGCACGACCCTTAGACTGGCGGTTGCCCTCTGGCAACTCATATACCTTCGTCCAATAGAGGCGACCTTGCTCGGTGAAGAACATCATGGTAGAGTGCATATTCGCTTGGTGTACATACTCAATGAAGTCCTCATCGCGTGCAGCGCTGGCCTTCGCACCTACGCCACCACGGCCCTGCTGACGGAAGTCAGCCAATGGGGTACGCTTAATGTAACCCAAGTGAGAAATGGTAATAACCATATCGTCATCGGCATACATATCCTCTGGGTTGAACTCAGTAGCCATCTTGATGATACGGGTGCGACGTTCGTCGGCATACTTCTCTTTAATCTCCACAAGTTCGTTCTCGATTACCTCGTAGCGCATGGTCTCGCTGGCGAGCAGGGCGTTGAGGTGTTGAATGAGTTCTTGCAACTTCGCATATTCCTCTTTGAGTTCGTCGATACGCAAACCTGTCAATTGTGACAGACGCATATCTACGATCGCTTTGGATTGCAAGTTATCGAGGTTGAAGCGTGCCTCCAAGTTCGCTTGTGCATCTGCAGGAGTGCGACTCGCACGAATGATTTTAACGACCTCATCAATATTATCTACAGCGACAATCAATCCCTCCAAGATGTGCGCACGCTCCTCGGCTTTCTTCAACTCATACTTCGTACGGCGAACCACTACCTCCATACGGTGTTCGATGAAGTTCGCCACCATATCGTGCAGATTCAGCAGTTGTGGACGACCCTTCACCAGCGCAATGCTGTTCACCGAGAAGCTGGATTGGAGCGCAGTATATTTGTAGAGCTTGTTGAGTACTACTTGTGCATTCGCATCGCGCTTGATCTCAATGATAATACGCACATCGCGTTTCGACTGATCACTGATACCCGAGATACCCTCAATCTTCTTGTCATTCACGAGATCAGCGATATTCTTCACAAGGTCAGACTTCACTACGCCGTATGGCAACTCGCCAATCACAATGCGCTCGCGTCCGTTATCCTCGGTCTCGATCTCTGCTTTGGAACGGATAATCACGCGACCGCGACCAGTCTCGTATGCGTCGCGCACGCCTTGGTAACCGTATATAGTACCAGCTGTTGGGAAGTCAGGCGTCTTGATATGTTCCATGAGCTCTGCCACGGTGATAGGCTGCACCTCTGGGTTCTCCACGCGCGCTACAGCATTCTTTACGTATGCTACGCAGCCATCGATAACCTCGCCTAAGTTGTGGGTTGGCATATTAGTCGCCATACCTACAGCGATACCACTGGCACCATTCACTAACAGGTTAGGGAAACGACATGGCAACACCACTGGCTCGCGCAACGAGTCATCGAAGTTCAATTGCATGTCCACTGTATCTTTCTCTATGTCGCGGAGCATCTCCTCAGCGAGCTTCGAGAGGCGTGCCTCGGTATAACGCATAGCTGCTGCACCATCGCCGTCAATAGAGCCGAAGTTACCTTGTCCGTCCACCAACACGTTGCGCATATTCCATGGCTGTGCCATACGCACCAATGTACCATAGATACTGCTATCACCGTGAGGGTGGTACTTACCCATTACCTCACCCACGATACGTGCGGATTTCTTAGTTGGTTTATCGCTGGTGTTACCCAACTCATTCATTCCAAACAGCACACGGCGGTGTACTGGCTTGAAACCGTCGCGCACATCGGGCAACGCACGTGCCACAATGACGCTCATCGAATAATCGATGTACGAGGTTCGCATTTCCTCGTCAATCTTCACAGGAATAATTCTGTCGTTGTCAATCATCTATATAATGTTTTAAAAGTTTCAAAAGTTTTAAGGGTAAAAAACAACCGCTTTCTTCCACGGTGCAAAATTACAACAAATTTTTGACATACGCAAATTTTTGCGTTATTTTTTGCATTTTTCTTATTTTCGGGGGTATATCGCAATTATATAGAGAACGCCTTAAATCGCAAATATATGTGTTTTTGGTCAATCTCACACACCTATATACACAAACGCGCTCGCGCGCGCAAGAACTACAAATAAAATAGCACACAATAGTTGCGAGAAAAATAGGTATTTTGTCGTTTTTTTTGCATATATGAAAAAAAAGTAGTAATTTTGCAGCGAAATTGCGGCATTAGCACATCGGTAGTGCATCGGCTTCCCAAGCCGAGGAGGCGGGTTCGATTCCCGTATGCCGCTCACGTCGGAATGCGCTTGTCGCATGAACGACGCTTTCAGCGTCCTTGGGGCGACAGCGATTCCTCCTCTTACCTCGAGCCCACGAGGCTCTCGGTAGGTAAAAAGGATTAGAAGCAAGCTTCAATAGAGAAAGGAAAATGCGCTTGTCGCATGAACGACGCTTGTCAGCGAAATGTAAATAGTGTGTCGGTCTATCGCGGGATAAGGGAAGAAAAACACCTGTTTTAATCCCCTATCACGAGGAAAGTCCGGGCAGCAAAGAGCACCACAGCGGTTAATGGCCGTCAGGCAGCAATGTTTGGTCCCTGCAAAAGCGACGAACAATCCGCAAGGAGGAAGTGATACGAGCATACTGTGGGCTGCAATTCCAAGTAAACCAGTGCCTGAGCGCTGCTCGCGCAAGCTGGAGGGTAGGAAGCAAGAGAAGGACGTAGTAATACGCTCCTCAAGATTAATGATAGACACCCACTCGTGGGCACAGAACCCGGCTTATAGACACACTATTTTCTTGATAAAAACGACCTTAAAGTCCTTAAAGTCCTCAACGACATTAACGACCTTAGGGAAAAAACGATAAATAATAATGAAAAAACTCTTTCTTTTTACTGCACTCCTAAGTGCTATCACCCTCAGTGCTAAACCACGCATTGACCGCGCAGAACCCCTCTGCTGGTGGACGGAAATGAACTGCCCACTCACTCTGATGCTCCATGGCGAAGACCTTGCTGATGCACAAGTAACTATCCAACAACTACACAACGGCAAACCTGTCAAAGGCGAATGTACTGGTCTCCAAGTCAAGAGCCAACACAATGCCGAGAGCCCAAACTACCTCTTCGTGGATTTGGCAGTGAATCAAGCTGGCACCTATCGTATCATCCTCAAAAAGGGCAAATACACCTCTAAGGTAGATTACACCATTCACACCCGTCGCGAAGGTAGCCGCGAGCGCCAAGGCTTCAACTCCAGCGATATGATTTACCTCATTATGTCTGACCGCTTTGTAGATGGTGACCCCACCAACAACACCATTGAAGGCATGGCAGAGCCAATAAACAAGGAGAATGTACACGGCCGATTCGGCGGTGATATACAGGGAATTATCAATTCGCTCGACCATATTGCAGCATTGGGTGCAACCGCTATCTGGCCTACCCCACTCCTGGAGGACAACGAGGCTGCATGGTCATACCACGGCTACGCATGCTCTGACTACTATCATATTGACCCACGCTATGGTAACAATGAACTCTACTGCCAAATGGTGGAGAAAGCCCACGAGAAAGGCATAAAGTTCATCATGGATATGGTGCCTAACCACTGCGGCGGTACCCACTGGTGGATGAAAGACCTGCCATACCAAGACTGGATCAACCAGTTTGATACGTTCACCAACACCCACAACGTATTCTCTGCAAACTACGACATCAATGCTGCAGAATACGACCGTCTGCTCTCTAACCGCGGTTGGTTTGACCGTCCAATGCCAGATATGAACCTTGAGAACCCAGACCTACTGCAATACTTCAAGCAATGGGCTATCTGGTGGATTGAATACGCAAATCTAGATGGTTTGCGCGTGGATACCTATCCATATATTGAGATGATTCCTGGTAGTGAGTGGGTGAAAGCCATCATGGACGAGTATCCTAACTTCAACATTGTGGGAGAGTGCTGGACACGTCCTACCCCTGCTGTAGCATACTGGCAATCAGGTGTAAAGAACCACAATGGCTTTGATAGCCACCTCAGAAGTGTGATGGACTTCCCATTGGAAGAGGCTATCCGTCAAGCCCTTGAGAGCGACAACCAAGGTTGGGGCGGTGGTCTCACACGCGTGTATGACGTACTGACTATGGACTATATGTACGCAGATGTCAACGATATTCTCATCATGCTCGGCAACCACGATATGGACCGTATTGCTGATGTGGTACAAGACCAAGACCCACGTCGCGTAAAACTGGCATATACCCTATTGGCTACCATGCGTGGTATTCCACAAGTGTTCTATGGTGATGAGTATGCAATGAAGTCCGCAGACCGCAATCTGGGTCACTCCACTCTGCGTATGCCATTGCCTCTTGGAGAGCAAGTGACAGAGGAGATGCAAGATATGTATGACTACCAGAGCCGCCTCTTCCAATGGCGTAAGAGCGAAGAGGTTATTCATACTGGTCGTACCATGCACTTCATGAGCCGCGATAACACCTACGGTTTCTTCCGCTATAACGACAACGAAGCTGCATTTATCTTCGTGAACGCCAGCAGCGACAACCGCACTATCCCAACCGCTCACTACGCAGAGATACTGGGTAAGTACAACCCTGTAGGCGTGGATGTGATAACTGGTAAGACCTACGACCTGAGCCAAAAAGACATTGTCGTAGAGCCATTATCAAGCATCATAGTGAAACTACAAAAATAACTATCGCATCATTACTTACTATGGAATACCGTTTTTCAGGCAAGAGCGGACTACAATTACCGCTGGTATCTCTAGGATTATGGCATAACTTTGGTAGCGAGGATCCCTTTGATGTCGCTCGTGCTATGCTATTGCACGCATGGGATAAAGGTGTAACACACTTTGACATAGCCAACAACTATGGTCCTGCCCCAGGAACAGCGGAGATGACCTTCGGTCGTGTACTGCGCGAAGATTTAGCTGCGCATCGCGATGAGATGATCATTGCGTCCAAAGCAGGCTATTGGGGATGGGATGGACCATACGGCAATGGTGGTTCGCGCAAGTATATGATAGCATCATGCGACCAGAGTCTAAAACGTACTGGATTGGAGTACTTCGATATTTTCTATTCGCACCGCTACGATCCACAAACTCCCATAGAGGAGACTATGCAAGCATTGGTGGACATTGTGCGCGCAGGCAAGGCATTATACGTAGGTATCAGCAACTATCCCGCAGACAAACAGAAGGAAGCATACGACTACCTCACAGCTGCGCATGTACCTTGCGTTATCAGTCAATACAAAGCTAGCATTGCTTTCCCACAAACTCTGGAAGATAATTTACCTGTGGCTAATGCAAATGGTTCTGGCTTTATCTGCTTCTCGCCATTGGCACAAGGTCTGCTCACCAACCGCTACTTGAACGGTATCCCTGCGGGTAGCCGTGCCAGCAAGAATGTGTTCCTACACCCAGAGCAGGTCACACCAGAGGCGATAGCCCGTGCTCAACAACTGGGGGCTATAGCAGCCGAACGAGGACAATCATTGGCACAAATGGCAGTAGCGTGGTTGCTCCACAAGGATGTGACAAGTGTGATCATTGGCGCAAGTAGCGTAACGCAATTGGAGGACAACCTGCAAGCGATAAACAATATTGCTTTCACAGCAGAAGAGCTCCAACAGATTGAGCACGTTATGCAACAATAATAGCCGTTGCTACATATCCAAAACAAAGAGGGTGTGTCAAAATATAGACACATCCTCTTTTGTTGTTATTTAACCTATTAGATTAAGGTAAAACAGTGGTCAGTCTGCCGGGAAACTACACGACACTAACGAGGTGGTAACGAGGTGGTAACGGTTACGATGGCTGGAAAGGTAAAGGAAACATAGAAAAAGGCATAGAATCAACATCCCGCCACGAAAGGCATCAACGTTGTTCTACTACTTGTTTCCATGTAGCAGTAAGGTAAATAACACGAGCAGCTAGATGCAAGAAATAACCTACAAACAAGGCATGGGTGCCCAACCAATGATAGGTTGCCACATAACCAAACACAAAGCCCACAGCTGCCCATATCATCGCATTGCGAATCTGCTTGCCCGCCGTAGCACCCGTAAACACTCCATCCCACATAAACGCCAAGGTACTCACTATAGGCATAGCAATCAGCCAAAGCGTAAAATCCGTCAGACGCTCAAGCACTATCCCATCGGAAGTCATCATGCGATACATAGGCATATATGACAACGCAAACAAGACCGTAAAGACAGCCCCTACCCCCAGTGACCAAAGGAAAAGTAAGCGAACGAGGGAGGTGATATTATGGCTGTTGGACGGCGTTCCACCTATTGGATATTGGACGCCCTGCGGGCTATTGGATAAAGGTTGAGATTTGGCTTCGCCGATATATTTGCCAACGAGGGCTTCGCCTGCGTATGCAAAGCCGTCCACAAAGTAAGAAACCAACATGAAGAGTTTCATGAGTATGCTACACACCGCCAAATCTGTATCGCCATACATAGAGGACAGCGAAGTAAAGCCCACATACACAATCATAAAACACAGCGAGCGCACAAACAGATTGGCATTGAGTGACAGGAGTTGGCGCATACCACGCATGTCCCTAAGCAAACTTATGAACGACAGCCCGAGCCATACATGGCGGTACTTCCATAGCAGAATAATTACTGATAATAAGAGTCCCGTCAGTTGGGCCACTACCGTACCCAACGCCACGCCCAACGCTCCCATAGGTGTATAGACCGCCAACACGTAACTGACCACCATGTTCACCACATTCACCACCATGTCCGTAATCATCGGACTGACCGTATCCTGCATGCCAATGAACCAACCCTTAATGGCCATCAATGACAATGTCGCAGGCGCAGCCCATACGCGGATAAAGAAATATTTGCGCGCGAAAGTAGCCACGTCAGCGGAGCAAGGCACAATCGCGAGCGCTGCCGTTACAAAAAGCCATTGCAATAGCCATATCAACGCAGCACCAATAAGAGCAATACCCACACTCTGCGCCAAAAGACGAGCACACTGCTCGCGGTCATTGCGACCAAACGCTTGTGCAGTCATGCCACTCGTGCCGACACGCAAGAAACCGAAGTTCCAATAGAGCAGATCGAAGAGCATCGTGCCAATGGCAATACCGCCTATGGCATGTGCATCGGAGATATGTCCTACGATAGCCGTATCCACCAATCCAACCAACGGAATAGTGATATTGGCCAAGATACTCGGAATAGCTAACCGAAGGATTTGTTTATTCATCTAAATCAACGAGAATGCCACATCCATCATGTGCGTGAAGCTATTTTGGCGCTCTTCTGCCGTAGTAGCTTCACCCGTAAGGATATTATCTGACACCGTACAAATAACCAAAGCCTTATTGCCACTACGCGCTGCATTCATATACAAAGCAGGCGCCTCCATCTCTACTGCCAAAACACCCATATTAATCCACTTATCATTATGCGCGTTCTCAGTATAGAAAGTGTCCGAAGAGAAGACATTGCCCACCTTATAGCGATAACCAAACTGCTCACATGCCTCAGCAGCACGACGACAAAGGTCGAAATCAGCAATCGGAGCATAAGTACCAGGCAACTCATACTGAGCAGCATAGTTGCTATTGGTACAAGCACCCATGGCAATCACCAAATCGCCTACATGCAAGTCCTTGTGAATACTACCCGAACTTCCGACACGGATAATGGTCTTCACATCGTAGAAATTATACAACTCGTAGGTATAAATACCTATCGAAGGGATACCCATGCCATGCCCCATTACACTCACACGCTTGCCTTTATACGTGCCTGTGAAACCAAGCATACCACGAACATTATTAAACTGTACAGGATTTTCCAAATATCTATCAGCCATCACTTTAGCACGCAATGGATCGCCTGCCATAATGACTGTTTCAGCGATTTCGCCATATTGAGCTCCAATATGGGGAGTTGGTGTGTTATTAGTTGCCATAATAGTAATGTTTTTAAGGTCATTAAGGACTTCAAAGTCTTTAAGGACTAAAAGTTATTATTTTGAAAATACTCGATTGCTCGCTCTAAATCTTCTGGCGTATCAATACCCATAGAAGTAGCATTTGACACCGCCACCTTAATCTTCAACCCGTTCTCCAACCAACGCAGTTGCTCCAAACTCTCGGCTTGTTCCAACGGCGACTGGGGCAGTTGCGTAATGCGCATCAGCACATCTGCTCGATATGCATACAACCCTATATGACTGAAATAACGTCCCTTACGCAGCCATTCGCTCTGCTCCACCCCACGCAAATACGGAATCACACTACGCGAAAAATACAACGCCTCACCCGTCTGCTCAGAGAAAACTACCTTCACGATATTAGGCGTCAACATATCTTGCAACACATCTTCCTCCGTATAAGCCTTCGCCAAAGTAGCAATATCCGTTGGAAAACAATCCATTACCGCCTGTATCTGCTCGGGCTGAATAAAAGGCTCATCGCCTTGAATGTTGACAATAACCGTTTCGGTGTGGGGGGCGATTGGTGATGGGCGATTGGCTATGGGCGATTGGCGATTGGATATGGGTGATTGGCGATTGGATATGGGTGATTGGGTATGGGATAGATCGGCACAGTATAATTGATACGCTTCGCAGATACGATCCGTACCACAACGATGCTCCGACGAAGTCATATACACCACTCCACCAAATGATTTCACACACGCATATATACGCTCATCGTCCGTAGCAACAATCACAGTATCAAGTACTTTTGATGCTTGCTCATAAACACGCTGAATCATTGGCTTACCACATATTTCAGCCAATGGTTTGCCAGGAAAACGACTACTGGCATAGCGAGCCGGTATGATACCAATATACTGCATAATTAACGATTTCCGTGCAAAGGTACGGAAAAATTTACACATACACAAGAAAAATCGCAGAAAGTTGATTTTTCTCTGCGATTTTGGATATTTCACAGCGACATCTGCCACCGCGATACGACATTTACCAGGCACTACCATGGTGGAGCACAATGCAACCACCAATACTTGCGGTAAGCCTCAACGGGCAACTGTGTGTCCCGACGAACAATAGCCCAAATCTTGTCAAACAAATTCTCAAACCACATACGCATCTTACTTTTATAGGTTAAGGTATTATATTTTATCATCGTTACTTCGATGTTTGCTACACCACTCGCTTGGATACTACATGCCAATTGACCAACAACCAAAAATTCTTCAAGTATTCTACCCTACGATTTTGGTAATCAAGATAATAAGCATGCTCCCACAAGTCAATCGTCAAGATAGGTTTCCAACCATGGCGCAATGGATTATCCCCATTAGGAAGCGATAAAACCTTCATCTCTCCTACTTCGTTCATCACAAGCCACGTCCAACCAGAACCAAAGAAACTTTTAGCCTCTTCATTCATCTTCTCACGCATCGCATCAAACGAGCCAAAAGATTGCTCAATCAAGAACAACAACTCACCAGATGGCACCTTAGCATCTCTGCTAGGAAGAAACTGCTCAAAGAAAAGTTGGTGATTGAAGACTTGCCCCGCATTGTTAGCAAGAGGACCCTCAGGCGCCTTACGCACCACGTCCTCAATACCTAACCCCTCAAAATGCGAACCATTAATCATTCGATTGAGATTATCAATATACGTTTGGAAATGCTTACCATAGTGGTAAGACAATGTCTGTTGGCTCATCATAGGAGCCAAATCGGAGAGTTGATAGCCTAACTCCGGAAGGCGGAAAGGATTCGTTTTCATAGTAGGTCGTATTTAAAATTCATATACATTAAGCATAGCACCCTCACTGTGCTATACAACAAAAGACACAAAAAGCGTGCCAACCAACTCCCCCAAAAAGCAAAAGAAAAAGATATTACTTACGCTTGCCTAACAAATAGTAATCAACGATTATACTTCGCTTACTAATTATATCAGGATAAGGCGTTTTTGCTTTGCGAACATTCTCTTTTCTTAAACTATTATACTTTATTCGCAACTTCCAAAAAGCGCATCTTGCTTGCAATACTGCTTTGAAATTCAACAACTTACCTGCAAGCAGCATCTGCATCGCTGCCACATAGTCAAGCGGCAAGCGAATCAACATCACAAATAGCCACTTTATCGTAGGTAAATTCTTATAAAGCATCAACAAATTATTGCGAAAATTCAAAAAAGTCTTTCTTGGACTCTCATACTCCAAGGTAGCACCCCCGACATGATACACAACCGACTGAGGCACCGACATAATGCAATAACCACGACACTGTAAACGCCAACAGAGATCAATCTCCTCTTGATGCGCAAAGAAAACAGCATCCAACCCACCCTCTTTCAGATATACTTCACGACGGATAAAAAGACAAGCACCAGAAGCCCAAAAAATAGGTGAAGGCGTATCATATTGCCCATTATCCACTTCTAAATGAGACAAGAAACGTCCACGACAATAAGGATAACCCAAGCAATCAATCATACCACCTGCAGCACCTGCATGCTCAAAACATACTCCCTGTGCTTTCCCCGACAAGAAATCTTGTTTCGATTGCCAACTCAATACTTTGGGTTGTAGCGCAGCCACTTCCTTATGCGCGCGCGCGTACTCTAATAAGGTGTCTAACCAATGTGGCGTAACCTCTACATCGGAATTGAGCAATACCACATACTCCGATTCCACCTGCGCAATAGCACGATTATAGCCCTCTGCAAAACCATAGTTCTCACCCAACTCAATGACTCGGATCGACTGCGTACCCAAATACGCCACCGAACCATCGGTAGAACCATTATCCGCAACAACGATCTCTACATCAGCCTGCTCCGTATGCGCCATCACACTAGGCAAAAAGCGACGAAGCATCGCTTCACCATTCCAGTTCAATATGATTACGCTACAAGTCATTTTGGTGTAAATGTTGGTGTAAAGTGTAGGGTGTAAAGTGTATAGTGTAAAGTGTATAGTGTAAAGGAAAGGGTTAGAAGCCGAAGGAGAAAGCTGCCTGCACGGTCAGATTCTTACCCTGGTAATACAATGGGCAGAAACGATCTAAGTAATACTGCGCATTACCAACATCCTCGCTCGCCAACGCATTTTCCTTTTGATTATCAAATCCTTGCGCATTATTATACCCCACAGACAAAGTCATATACATATTGGGGTGTACCTCATAGATACCATCCAATCGCAACTCATCATTGCGATACACACAATGGTCGAATGGCTTCTGAGCAATCGTCTCGGAGATATTATCACGCAGATACGAATAAGAATTATACTTCGCATCACTGGTATAACTCAGCTTCACCAACAAACCGCGCATAGGTCGGTATGCCAACTCAGCATAGATGGATTGCGCATTATCCCCCATATAATGTCCCATATTATAACAATTTGATGTATAATCCAATACATCAATAGAGTGGATATACGTAGCAATATACGAACGCATAAACTCACCCTTCAAACTCAATCCCTTCACTGGCCAACCCGACCAATTAAATCCCACCAAATAAGAAATAGGATTATTCTCCGGATTGCTCGCTTTGAAGCGCGAAAACTTCACTTCGTCTAAGAACACCGACCCATACAATTGCAAATGATCAACTGGGCGCACCGACAACGATGCAAATGCCTGTGAGTTCTGATTCTGCGAACGCACACCCTTCGTCAGTAGGTGATCCAACGATTTGTAAAAAGCTATTGGAATCAAGTAGGCCGCCTGTATCGTCTGCTCAGCATAAATAATCGAGTTACCAAAAGACAACGACAACTGCTTTATCGGCGTGATAGTGAACATATTAGCCGCCATAAACTTATTATACGGACGATAGTTCACCACCGGTTGTGTCGCATTGGTAGTATTCTCCAAATAGAAATAAGTAGAATCCAACACATTCGACACTAACCACGCATGGAAATAATCGAACTGGAACCACTTGCAAGGAGTCAACTGCAAAGTAATCATTGGCACAGCAGGGCTATTGCCCGACAATATATTGGTGCAATGGTACGCATCACCCCAACGGATATTCTCACGCTGAATACCAATACTACCCCACCATGTATAAAGACTGATACCACCCTTGGAATCTGAGAAGTCACCACCATAATTCGCTTCCTTATATTGCACACCAGACATATTGCTCAATGCCGGTTGTTGCTGCGAAGCTCCATAATGGATTCGTGCTCCATAAACACGGTCACCAGGTGTTGGAAAATACTTATCAATCAACCAGTTACCATTCCAAGAATTATCGCGCAGACTCCCCCAAATACTCAAATGATTGGCGATATCCATTTGCAGTTCAGCACCCCACCAACGTTGTAGTAACGCCCCTTTCTTGCTAACACTCACATTAGCACCCAAGATAGGGCGCAGGCGCATCTTGAACTGATTATTGGTCGTCTTATAACTAAACTGTGGATCCGCCAAAGACAGAGAAAACGTGCGATGGTCGGTGTACTGCAAATAATTATCCACCATCGTATCACGCTCCAACGCAAACTCATTGAGATAGAAACTAAGATCTTTCTTTTGTCGCGTATTCAATAGACTATCAACATCTTGCGCCTGTTCAAGCATAGATGCCACCTGAATACGCGTATAGGGACGTACTGCTGTTTGATGAGCAGTTATCACGCCATCTGTCATTAACTCATCTAGGAAATCGTACAAACGGGTATATGTCAATGGCACGGGTATATTCTGTGCCATGACCGATAGTCCACTGCACGACAATAGCACTATAACAAATAATTTCTTCCACATAAAATATTAATGACTACGCGCGCGCTTAATGACAATGGTATAAAATATACGCCAGAAATAGATGAAATCAGTCGTTAAGGTACCCTTCTCTTCACACATCGTCAAATAGCGCATCTCCGATGCCTCAATCTCATCTAGAGTCTTAGGCATATCGGCATAAAATGGAGGCAAAAGACCTGGTTTATGATATATACGTTTCTCTTGTAACTCCTTGCTATATAGCGAGAAATAATGTTTCGATATCGGGCGAACACCTACCAACTTCATATCGCCCTTCATCAGATTGATAATCATAGGTAGTTCGTCCATCCAATATTTACGCGCCATACGTCCCAAGGTGGTCACACGAATATCATGATTGAACTTGCCACCTTCTTGCAACGAATAGTGATTGTAAATATACTCCTGCAAAAACTCAGAATAAGGATGCATCGTACGCAATTTATAGAACTTAAACTGCTTACCATTCTTGCCTACTCGATTGAGTTTCACAAACATACCATACACACGGCGTTCTATCTTCTGCGGACGGAACTTGCGGCGTGCAATGACATAGTTCAAATCGCCAATCTTACGTTCTTCCACAATATCGAATCCACAATAGCACAAACGGCCCAACACTTCCGCCTTACTCAACACACGGTCCTTACCCTCCGTGATATCAAAATAAAAGCGCGAAGTCATAAACAACTTGGGCAACACACGCTTGTACATAAAGAACGCGATATAATATAACCAACTGATTACCTTAGGATAACGTGTCAATATATTGCGCTTAGTCACCGATTGTGGTTCATAGCAACATACCCAAAGTCCGTTGTCTGGCAGTTTGTCATTAACAGTGGCAAACAACTTATTGACACCACGTATTTGATTCAGCGGCATGAAATTCACCAACGTATCGTAGCGGTAGTTACGCAACTTTTGAATATTGTACAACTCCGTAGAACGCAAGGTGAAAGTATTGGAGGAATAAAGCGTCAGATGTTTTTCCAAGAAAGCAATGGCAGCTGGCGTAGCAAACTCCAACATACTACTGCGCAAGGCTTCTTTTTCCTCCTCGCCGTAGAACTTAGGTTGTTTCAGTGGTGGTTGCTCCGCACGCGCAGGAGCTTCTATGGGCCTATCTTCCTCATTCAAGGCATAGCGATAGGCATGCTTAATCACCAAATAAATCAACGATATGACTAGCATCACTAGCCATATCGTTAATAATACCCATATCGAAAACTGCTTGTTCGATAATATCCACATATATCCATACATCACTCCAAATGTAAAGACAGCAGAAAATACCAAACGGCGAATATCCTTGCCCATCTTCATATACTTCACTGGTACATATCGATGGCACAGATATCCTGTCAGCAGCCATACTGCTGAGAAAACAAGCGCAAAGACATCGTATTTCTGAAACGGTATTTCCGTGGACAAAGGGAACCACCACAAAACAACTACCACACTGAGTATCAGCGCAATAACATCTGCGAAGAGGTAATTCCAATAAGGTTTATAAAATAGACGTCTTTGCATAATAAAGTGTTATAATAAATTATTTTTTGCAGCGAGCATTCAATCCTGCTACTACCTCATCGGTAATATCATATTGCTCAGTAGCCATCAACACATTGTCCTTAGCAGTATTGCTCAAGATGATATGATAACGACCATCTGCATTAAACTCCTTCAAGTAGTTGGTCAAAGAATCAGCCAATTGCACATTGAGCTTTTGGTTCTCCAACATGATATCTTGAGTCAGTTTTGCCTCCAACTCTTGCAACTCTTGCTCTTTCTTTGCCAATTTTTGTTGCGCTTGCTCTGCACGCTCACGGCTCAAAAAACCATTGTTCTCCAATTTACGTTGAAAATCAGCTACTTCATTTTGGAATGTACGCAGTTTAGTGTTCATCTTTACGCGAGCATCTTCTTGCTTAGTCATCAGCTTCTCACTAGCATCTTGCGCAAATGTGTAGTTTGCCAATAGACTATCCACATTCAGATACGCCACAGGCATTACCTCCGTAGGAGCATTTACTGCCACTTCAGCACATGCAGGCTTCTTACCTGCCAATACAATTCCAAACAATGTAGCTACTGCAGCTACCAAGATTACATTAATTACAATTTGAATTTTGTTCATATTACTTTATACTTTATTAATTATTATTCTCATTTACACTAATTCATGGATAATCAGTCCAGAGCGCAACTTAGGCTCAAACCAAGTTGTCTTAGGTGGCATGATATTGCCCGTATCAGCGATGCGAATCAACTGATCCATAGTCACTGGATACAACGCCAATGCCATCTTCATCTCGCTCGAATCTACACGGCGACTCAATTCCTCTAAACCACGAATTCCACCGACAAAGTCAATACGCTTATCAGAACGCAAATCCTTGATGCCGAGCAACTTGTCCAAAATTAAGTTGGAAGAGATAGTCACATCAAGCACACCGATTGGATCTTGATCATCATAACGACCTGCCTTAGCTGTCAGTTTATACCAACGACCTGCAAGATACAACGCAAACACATGCAACGCCTCAGGACGATACACACCTGTACCCATATCTTCAAGGTCAAAATCCTCTTGCAGAGCCTCTAAGAACTGCTCCTCCGTCATACCATTCAGGTCTTTCACTACGCGATTGTAGTCCATGATATGCAATTGGTTATCAGGGAAACATACCGCCAAGAAGTAGTTGTACTCCTCATCGCCTTTATGATTAGGATTTTGAAGTTTCTTCTCATTACCTACCAACGCAGCAGCTGCACTACGATGGTGACCATCAGCAATATACATAGCAGGTATCTCGCCGATAATCTCCGTGATACGATTAATCGTATCTACATCGCGAATCACCCAGAAAGTATGACCGAAGCCATCTAAATCGGACACAAAATCATATTCAGGTTCACCAGCCACTACATTCGCAATAATCGTATCTAAATCTTCGCGATGAGGATAAGCAAAAAAGACAGGCTCCACATTCGCATTATTCACGCGCACGTGCTTCATACGGTCTTCCTCTTTATCGCGGCGTGTGAGCTCATGCTTCATGATACGACCTTCCATATAGTCATCTACCCAAGCAGCCAACACCAATCCATATTGCGTACGACCACCCATCGTTTGGGCATAAACATAGTAGCATTCTTTATCGTCTTGCACCAGCCAACCTTTCTCACGGAACAAATCGAACTGCTGACGTGCCATAGCGTATGCACGCTCATCATGCTCATCTGTACCGTCCGTAAAGTTGATTTCAGGTTTGATGATATGATACAATGACATCTCATTGCCTTCCGCCTCTTGGCGTGCTTCTTCAGAATTCAGCACATCATACGGACGACTACTTACTTGTTTCGCCAACGCCTTGGGCGGACGAATACCACGAAATGGTTTTACTTTCATATTCCTAGCCTTTAAACTATATACTTTACATTTTTATCACTTACCTTTCTCCGCTTTTCCCATTGCGCAAGTACCATTAAATACTGCATTAGGTTCTACGGTTAAGCTTTGTGTTTGTATCTCACCATTGATACGGCTAGTGGCACGCAACGCCAAAGACTGTTTAGCATCAATCTTACCCTCTACATGCCCCATTATCTCGGCATTTTGGCACTCTATGGTACCTACCACGCGTCCTTTTTCACCAACAACGATTTTTCCAACACACTTTACATCCCCCTCTATCGTGCCATCTACACGAATATCGCTGTCCGTAATGATTGTACCAATAATCTTACTTCCAGATGTCAATGAATTGTACAATGACCCTGTATTTGACTGTACTCCTGCCATACTTTTTCTATTTTTTAATGAAGTTATCATATCTGCTTTTGCTACTTCGCATGAAATAACTTGCAAAAGTACAAAAAAAATCTCATTCCTGCAAACAAAAACACTTTTTTTATTTTTTTTGCAAAAAAAATTGCGCATTCTCTTTTTTTTTTGTACCTTTGTAGCGATTTTGGATAATAGGTAAATTAAAGTAAAATTTATATGAAAAAATGTTTATTTCTCGCATTGGTTATGCTTACTGCAATCCAGTTGCACGCACAACTTCCTAATGTCCGTCTGCAAGACATCAACGGTAGCACCGTTCAGACAGGCGAAATCAGCAACGATGGTAATCCTATCATCATCTCTTTCTGGGCAACATGGTGCAAACCATGTCTGCGAGAGTTGAAAGCCATTCACGAAGTATATCCTGACTGGCAAGATGAGACTGGCGTAAAGATGATTATCGTCAGCATTGACCAAGCGCAAGATGCCAATCGCGTAAAGCCACTCGTGGACGGTTTTGGTTGGGAGTACGAAGTACTGCTTGACCCTAATAGCGACTTCAAACGCGCTATGAACGTACAGAACGTACCTCACGTGTTCGTACTCGATGGCAAAGGTAAGATTGTCTATAACCACGCGGGTTACACAGATGGTGGCGAGCAAGACATCTACGATGCACTCCAGTAATTACGGTAGATACACGGTTGATATACGGTAGATATACGGTAGATACACGGTAGATTGCTATAGAGATACCAAAGAAAAAAGGAAACAAAATACAGATGAATATCAAGAAATACATATTTATTCTCGCATGCTTACCTACTCTGTTATGGGCAAATGACACCGTCTATGTGGTCGGTGGTATTCAGCACGAAGGGTTGATACCCACTATTGATGTAGGTCGCCCTCTACCCGAGTGGGCAGATATGCACTACCTGAGCAATTCCTATTTGGATTTAGGTGTTCGCTGGGATCACAACTCCGAAGAGCAGAAATCGGGAATCGGTTTTCGCGGATTGGAGCTTATCACTCGTTCCGAGCTTACGCAATGGCCAATGTTGGGTTACGACCCAGATTTTGGTGGCTACGGTCTAAGTCACTTGCACGTAGGCGCCACATTCGCTTGGGGTAAAATAACTGTGGGTGATGTCTATGGTCAGTTTGGTAGCGGTATGGTACTGCGTTTATACGAAGACCGAGCTTTGGGCGTGGATAACGCGCTCCGCGGTGGAAAAATAGAGATTACTCCCTACAAGGGTATCTATTTCACTGCCTTGGGCGGTAAACAACGCCGCTATTGGAACTGCTATACCGATGGTGCTTGGGGTTGGAACTACAAGCAAGATGCGGTACTCGGAGCGAACCTTGATTTAGGCATACACGAGTGGATACCTCAGTTGCAAGAGGCAGGAGCCAACCTCACCATTGGCGGAAGCTATGTGAGCAAGTACCAACAAAAAGATACTATCATCTTCAACACCGACATCCAACCAGAAGGCAAATATGACTACTATTACAATTTGCCCGCATGGGTAGGCGCAGGTAGCGTGCGCGCACAACTACAAATGAAGGGGTGGAATGCGTTAGTAGAATACGCCTACAAGGCCAATGACCCAACTATCCTCAACGATTACAGTTACAAGCACGGCGAAGCATTATTGCTGTCACTCAGCTATTCCAAGAAAGGTATGGCAATCATGGCACAAGCCAAACGCTCGAATAATATGTCATTCCGTTCGGATCGTGGAAGCAATAATATGGCAGGAACCATCAATCATATTCCACCATTTGCCACACAGCACACCTATATGTTAGCTGCTCTCTATCCATACGGAACCGAGAAAACCGCCAACGAATGGGCTTTTCAAGGTGAGATACGCTACACTTGGAAACGCGGAACAAAAATGGGTGGTAAGTATGGTACAACCCTCAAACTCAACGCATCGCATATCCGTGGTACAACCGATACTTGGTTCGGTATGAGCGAAGCGCCCTACTATACCGACGTGAACCTAGAGTTAAACAAGAAACTAACCAAGCAATGGACCATAGGTGCGATGGCGATGTACCAAACATACAACAAACAAGTCATCGAAGGCAAAGGCGATTTGATTCGTGCTGGCATAGGAGTTGTGGAGGCAAAGTATGCGCTTAACAAAAAAGTGCAAATGCGAGCAGAAGTGCAATACCCCAACACCGAACAAGACGAAGGACAATGGGTTGGAGTATTGGA
>JAZUCY010000067.1:0-13074 GCA_045639365.1 Paludibacteraceae bacterium | reverse complement strand
AGCTAATGCTCTCAAGGTTTCAGGTGCTACTCCTTATACAAAAGAGGATGTTTCTAAGCCTACTTTCTGCCATGCTGAGCACGGCTCTGTAATTTGGGCAAATATGATTGTAGAGAGCAATGACATTGTTCAAACTGGTATTATCAACTGGCCTTCACACATGTCTTCACTCTATACTGACGGTTATACAGGTGTAGGTACCTATCGTAGCATTTGCAGTAGCTTGTATGAGCAAATTCCTGCAACTGACGTACGTAAAGGTTGGTGGTTGAACGAGAACTTGGAGTCACCACTTATCACCAATAACGTTGCTTATGCTCCTTGGGCTGAACTTATTGAAGATGGTATGCAATATGCAAACGTTAAGTTTGGTGTGCCAAATGATAATATGACTAACTTGGTGGCTGATGCTGACTGGACTTTGATGCGTTACGAGGAGATGATTCTCGTTCAAGCAGAAGGTCTTGCACGTTCTGGCAAAGAGGCTGAAGCAAAGGCATTGCTCGAAGGTTGGGTAAAAGCTAATCGTAACCCTGAGTATACATGTGTAGGTGACGTAGTTGACGCTATCTGGATGCAACGTCGTATTGAGTTGTGGGGCGAAGGTTTCGCTTGGTTTGACTTGAACCGTCTTGAGAAACCTATTATCCGTACCACTAGCACCAACTGGCCAGCAGCATGGATTGTGGATGTAGCAGCTGATCATGATTGCCGTATCTGGACATTGCCTGATCGCGAGATCCAAAACAACGATGGTATTAGCGAAGCTGATAACAACCCTGTAGGTGATCCATTCAAATAATTGAGGGTGATTTATTAACCGAATAAAAACGAAAAGATATGAAAACAAATAAAATTATCTTGGCAGGTTTGATGGCAGTAGGTATGCTGTTCGCTGCATGTACAGAGAACACTCCTGACTATGTACCAGCAGAACCTGAGACCAACGAAATCCAAGCCTATCTTTACAATACCAACTCAACAGCATTCCAATTCACTCAATTGGAAGAATCATTCCCTGTAGTTGTTGGTCGTAATCACACCAAAGGTGCTGCTACTTTTGAGCTCATGCACAACGACACCATTGGCGTATTTGAGATAGAGACAGTTTCATTTGCAGACGGTGTTTCAGTAGATACTGTTTGGGTTAAAAATACCCTTTCATACGGAGAATCATATAATTTAACATTGCAAATACCAGAGCAATATAGCACTGCATACGGTGCTCCAACTATGGATTTCAGCATTCTAGTTGACTTCACATGGTTACCAATGGGTAAGGTGAACTTTACCTCTAACTTTGTTGGTGAAACCGACGTTCCTCTCGCAATTGAACAAGCAAAAGAGTACAGCGATGCGAATGGTAACTTATTGTTCCGTTTGAACAGTCCATACTATTATGCAACAGGCGCACAATGGTGTACAAAACCAGGCTATCACCTCCAATTCTTATTGGACAAAGACTATAACGCAGTAGATATGCTAGAATACGGATTCATCCAAATGCTTGATGATGGCCCATACTTTACAGATGGTACAGCACCTATCAACTACGCTTACTATGATCCTATCAACTATGGTAGCTATTGCTTCTTTGTAAGCCAAGGCAATGTTTATCAACTTGGAATACTCTTCTCTGACGGATCCGGTTTGACCCTTGGTGGCGAGATTTGGCAATGGGTAGAAGGTTATCCAGGCGCAGCTGCTGAATAATCAGTAAGATAGATATCTATCCATAAAAATTCATCCCTCTATGCTCGGCATAGGGGGATGTTTTTTTTGTACAAATAGTTAGCAAACATATCGGTAAAACATTAGTAAAACATCAGTAAAATATTAGTAAAACATTGGTAAAATATTGGTAAAATATCTGTAAAAGTATTGGAATAACCTACTAATAACCTACTAATAACCTATTAATAACCTACTAATCACCTACTAATAACCTACTATTTTCAAGGAAAGGTAAGGTTATTCGACAAATTAGTTGAAAGGACGATAGAAGTTGCTCCGAGCAGACACCTGAAAATGCCATGAGCATTTTCAGGGATCCCACATCGTTTCGCTCACCCGTTGTATCTTAAACTAAAGAGTCTCTATTGAAAAAATAGAGTTTTTTACCCCACTTTTCACCACTTTTGTAATAAACTACATAAAACGCTGATATATAGTATATTTAGTTGTTGAAAACTTTGTCGAAAACATGTTTAAAAACATATTGAAACATTTTTTGTGGGGAAAAGTGGGGAAATGTGAAATATTTTTTGTAACTTTGCAGCGGAATTCGGGAAAAGGGGGAGATTTATAATAAAGACAACATAGACAACCTCTACGCGGCGCCAACATTGCGCCTTGTAAAGGATTATAAATTCTCTAAACCATAGACCAATGTAAAAGCAAGCATTTTTAATAATATGAACACGTTTATTGGAAATATCGAAGCACGATTGGACGGCAAGGGCCGCGTGTTTGTTCCTGCAAGCTACCGAAAAATACTTGCAGAGATGGGTTCGACGCATATCGTTATGCGCAGAGATACTGACAATGAGTGTGTTATCTTCTATCCCGAACACGTGTGGCACCAGAAAGTAAGCCAACTGCGCAACGCACTGGACGAATGGGATCCAGAAGACCAAATGATCCTCATGCAGTTTATGTCAGAAGCCGAAATGCTGGACATGGATAGCCAAGGACGCATACTGCTGCAAAAGAAAAACTTGGAAATGATTGGAGCAGAGCAAGACTTATTGTTCGTCGGCATGCTCGATCGCTTCGCGATATGGAACCCAAGCGTGTTCGCAGAGAAACAAATGCCACAAAAAGACTTGGCAGAACGCATCAGAAACCGCATGAAATCCCAGCCTAAACATACTATAAATTAAACCTAACCAACTATGAATGAGATTTATCACATTCCCGCAATGCTGAGAGAGACAATCCAAGGGTTGAATATTCAACCCAATGGATTGTATGTGGACGTAACCTTCGGAGGCGGAGGACACTCAAGGGCAATACTTGAGGCTATTAGGCAAGAGGCTAAAGGCGAAAGGCAAGAGGCGAAAGGCAAGTTGTATTCTTTCGACCAAGATCTGGATGCGCTACGCAACGCAGAGCAATCAGGTATGCAGAACAATGAGCAATGGCAATTCGTACACAGCAACTTCCGCTACCTGCGCAACTTCATGGACTACTACGGCGTAGAACAAATAGACGGGTTATTGGGCGATTTGGGCGTATCGTTTCACCATTTTGACTGCCCAGAGAGAGGATTCAGTTTCCGCTTCTCCGCACCACTGGACATGCGCATGAATCAGTCTGGAGGCCGAACAGCAGCAGATATACTCAATACCTACAGCGAAGAAGACCTCGCGCGCGTACTATACATATACGGAGAAATGAACAACTCACGCCAAATAGCTAAGAAAATACTAAAAGCACGAAGCCAAAAAGCCATAGAGCGGACAGAGGAGTTGGTGGAGATAGTAATTGGCAATGGGCGATGGGCAATGGGCAATGGGCAAGAGTTAGATATACCAACAGGAGCAAAAAAAGAGTTGGCGAAGCTGTTCCAAGCCCTGCGAATAGAAGTAAACGACGAGATGGGAGCACTACGCGAAATGCTACTCGCCGCCAAAGACCTACTCAAACCCGGCGGAAGAATAGCCATACTGACCTACCACTCATTAGAAGATAGAATAGTCAAGAACTTCCTGCGCTCAGGAAACCTGGAAGGCAAAATAGAAAAAGACTTCTACGGCAATATCCTTAGCCCATTCAAAGTACTGGAGAAAGGACTAACCGCCAGCGCAGAAGAAGTAGAACGCAACCCCAGAGCCAGAAGCGCGAAACTGCGCGTAGCGGAGAAGGTGTAGAGGTTAAAGGTTAGAGGTTAGAGGTTAAAGATTAAAGGTTAAAGGAAAGAAGATATGAGCAAGTTTTCGTTGAAAGACATATTTAGTGGTGATATACTGACCCAACAGTGGGTGCAGAAACAATATCGACTCATCTTCCTAATATGCGGACTGCTGTTCGCCTATATCTACTTTGGCTACCAATCCGAACGCCAACAACACCGACTCAATCAACTCAACAAAGAACTACAAGACGCCTACTTCACCAAACAAACAGTCAATGCACAAGTGATGACACAAACACGACAGTCATCCATCGCCAAACGCCTCGAAGAAAAAGGTAGCAAACTCAGAGAAAGCCATGTGGCTGCCATCAAAATAGAATAACCTAACCTACCCCACAAACTATGAGCGAAAACGTAAAAAAAACTATCGTCATCTTTGCCGCTATCTTTGGATTGATACTGGTCATGTTCGGCGTAGTAATAGCCCGCATAGTCTATCTCCAAACCGTGGAATACGACAAATGGGAAAAAGTAAGTAAAGCCAACCGCAGCAGCAGTACCACCACTATCCCCGCAGCACGAGGCGACATCTATGACGCCGAAGGCAGAATCCTCGCCAGCAGTATTCCACTATACAACTTGTACATGGATACCCGCGTGGAATACCTCAACCAAAATAAGGGCGAGGTGTTTTGGCAATATGTGGACTCTATCGCCGAGGGATTGAGCCAAATATTAGGCGACAAGAGTGCCGCTGATTATCGCCAAAAAATGATTACAGCCTATCGCGGTAGGAGTGCCAAAGAACGTGATGCACGTCTGACCAATACCCGCGTGAGTTATACCCAAAAGAAAGCCATTGAACAGTTGCCACTCATACACCGTGGCTACTACAAGAGTGGCATTCACTTCACACACATCAATCGTCGCTCCAAACCATTCGGTAGTTTAGGCAGTCGCACTATAGGTACGCTGCACACACAAGACGGCTACGGCAAGACAGGACTGGAGAAACGCTTTGAAGAATACCTGCGCGGAAAAGATGGTCTAAGTCGCAGAGAGCACGTGGCAGGACGGAGACAGTTGATACCCATTCGCGAAGCAGAGAAAGGTGCAGATGTACACACTACATTAGACGCAAACCTGATGGATATATGCGAGAGCAGTCTGCGCAAACAAATCACCAAGAACCAAGCCGACTGGGGATGCGTGATACTCATGGAAGTGGCGACAGGCGAAATCAAAGCGATGTGTAACTTAGACCGTAGCGATGACGAACAATACTACGAGAGCGCTAATCACGCTGTGGAGCGCGTAGAACCAGGTTCTACCTTCAAGACCATAGCCCTCATGGCCGCATTGGATGACAACAAAATACACATCACCGACAGTTTGAGAGTGTGGAAAAAGGGATGGAAATATCATAGCGTTTCGCACCACGATGCCCACCCCGCAGACACAATCTACTCCGTTCGCCAAGCACTGGCCGTGAGTAGCAATATCGCATTGGCACAGATTGTGACTAATAGTTACAACGGTAGCGCCAAGAATTTTATCAAGAAATTAGAGCAAATGGGGTTGCGTGACAGCGTGGACTACATTATCCCTGGTGCACAGCACATAAAAATGGATATACCTAATGACACTGTGACTATCTCCAAAATGGCATACGGCTACTCTGTAGAACTGAGCCCATTGCAACTACTCATGTTCTACAACGGTATCGCTAACAACGGCAAGATGATCTCTCCCATGCTAGTCAGCAAAATATGCAAAGAGGATAAAATCATAGAAGAATTTGAGAGCGAGGTCGTCAAACACCGTTTGTGCAGCAATAATACGCTGAGCGACATTAGAGCCTGTCTGCATGATGTCGTTTGGGACAATGACCTGGGCACAGCCTCCGTCAATCCATGGAAAATGCGCAAAGCACAAAGTAATATTGTACACATAGCTGGAAAGACGGGCACGGCACAAGTGTTTGAGAACGGGCACTACAACAATAAAAAACACCGTATGTCCTTCGTGGGATATTTCCCCGAGGAGAATCCACAATATAGTTGCATCTGCGTGATTCATGCACCACGCAACTTAGGTTACTACGATGCAGGCATGGACTGCGGAAGCGTGGTGAGAAACATAGCCGAAAAAACAATGGCATATACCAATGAGTATGTCATTGAAGATGGCGAACTGGTGTTCGCTCAAAAATAACAGAGGATTATGACGATTTGTGAATTACTCAAGGCGATCGAGGTCTTGCGTGTCATAGGTGACACGAGCAAGCAAGTAACGGATATTCAGTTTGACTCCCGCCGTGTGGGCGAAGGTAGTCTGTTTGTTGCACAAGTGGGCACCGCCACCGATGGGCATACATACATAGAGCAATGTGTAGCTAAAGGCGCTGTGGCTGTAGTTCTGGAGAAAGAAGAGTATATCAAGGACGATGGTGTGTGCTACATACTGGTGAAGAACAGCGACGAAGCATTAGGCAAAATGGCGCACTACTGGTTCGGTAAGCCTTCGGAATCCCTTCAGTTGGTGGGCGTGACAGGAACGAACGGCAAGACTACTACAGCCACGTTGCTATATAAATTATTCAAAGCATTGGGGTACAAGGTAGGATTGCTCTCCACCGTCGTGAACTACGTAGATAATGAAGAAGTAGCAGCCACTCACACGACGCCTAACGCCTTGGAGCTGAACGCGTTGCTCGCCAAAATGGTGGCAGCGGGCTGTACGCACGCATTCATGGAGGTGAGTAGCCATGCCATTGCACAAGAACGCATAGCGGGACTGGAGTACAAGGGGGCCTTGTTCACCAACCTTACACGCGATCATTTGGATTATCACAAGACCTTTGATAACTACCGCGATACGAAGAAAATATTGTTTGACCGACTCAGCAAGGAGGCTTTTGCGATAACAAATATAGATGACCGCAACGGTCTAATCATGACCCAGAACTGCCACTGTCACGTGCTGACCTACTCTACGCACAGCATGGCAGACTTCCGCGGAAAGATACTGGAGGAGGGCTTTGAGGGCATGCTATTGCGTGTGCAAAGTACGTTGGGAGCAGTGAGCACCGAGGTGTTTGTGCCATTGGTGGGAAGATTCAATGTGAGCAACTTGCTCCTCATCTATGGAGCAGCAATTGCATTAGGCGAAGATGCCATGGAGGTATTGCGTATCTTGAGCGGACTTCAACCTGTGAATGGACGCTTTGAAACCATCCGCTCACCAAAGGGCTGGACAGCTGTCATTGATTACGCACACACACCAGATGCAGTGGAGAATGTGCTGAAGACTATCAACGAGATTGTGGCAGCAAATGTGGGCAAGCAGTCTGTTCCTGCACAAGTGATAACAGTAGTAGGTTGTGGCGGTAATCGCGACAAAGGTAAACGTCCAATCATGGCAAAAAGCGCGTACCAACTGAGTACACAATTGATATTGACCTCAGACAACCCTCGCGACGAAGATCCACACGCTATATTGCAAGACATGGCGACAGGACTGACCAAAGAGGAATTGCAGCATACATTGATCATAGAAGACCGCGAGTCGGCGATCAAGACCGCCTGCATATTGGCGCGCCCAGGAGATGTGGTACTGGTGGCAGGCAAAGGACATGAGAACTACCAAATTATCAAAGGCGTAAAGCATCACTTTGATGACCATGAAGTGGTGAAAGGGTGTTTGTAGTGTAGGGTGTAGAGTGTAGAGTGTAGGGTGTAGAGTGTAAAATGTAAAGGCAAGGAAATATGTTATACGAATTGTTTCAGTTTTTAGGCAATGTGCCAGGGGCACGATTGATGACCTATATCTCGTTTCGCGCCATAATAGCAGGCGTTATGGGATTGTGTATTAGTATTTGGGTAGGCAAGTGGTTTATCGATCTGCTCAAACGCAAAAACATCTCCGAGACACAGCGTGATGAGAAGACCGACCCATTCAATGTGGCCAAAAAAGGTGTACCTACTATGGGTGGCGTGGTAATCATAGCTGCCATGCTCATCCCATGCCTACTAATGGGCAAACTGAGCAATGTGTATATGATCCTCATGCTCATCACCACCCTTATCTTGGGTGCATTAGGCTTTGCCGATGACTATATCAAAACCTTCCGAAAGAACAAAGAGGGACTCAATGGCTGGCTAAAAATAGCAGGGCAAATCACTCTGGGACTGATAGTTGGCTTGACCCTTCGCTATAGCCCTGAAGCCACTATGCACGAGCGCGTGACATCACATATCGAGAACAATATCACTGTGTTTGAGAAGACACCCGAAGTCAAGTCCACCCGTACCACCATTCCATTTGTCAAAGATCACAACTTCAACTACGCGGATATGTTCTCCTTCTTGGGGGAGACCAACAAATACAAGGCTGGTTGGATATTCTTCGTTATCCTGACCATCGTCGTTGTGGCAGCCGTGAGCAATGGTGCGAACCTCAATGATGGCATGGACGGCATGTGCGCAGGTAACTCGGCTATCATTGGCGTGGCGTTGATTGTGCTAGCATACATCAGCGGTAACGTAGTATTCTCCGACTATTTCGATGTAATGTATATACCTGGTAGCGAGGAACTTGTTGTGTTTATGGCAGCATTCGTTGGTGCGTTGATTGGCTTCTTGTGGTGGAACGGTTTCCCTGCACAAGTATTCATGGGCGACACGGGTAGTTTGACTATAGGCGGTATCATAGGCGTGAGCGCAGTGATTATCCACAAGGAGTTACTACTACCTATCCTCTGCGGAATCTTCCTCATGGAGAGCGTGAGCGTGATTCTGCAAACGCAAGTATATAAATTCGCCAAAAAGAAGGGGCTGCACTTGCGCATTTGGAAACGTGCCCCGCTGCATGACCACTTCCGTATCTCCATGGATCAAGTGCTACGCAACGACCCTACCTGCAAAGTGCTCTTCAAGGGCAAAGGTCCATTGCTACACGAAAGCAAGATTGTGTTGCGCTTCTGTATCGTAACCCTTATTTTAGCAGCATTGACTATCCTAACATTGAAAATACGATAACTATGAAAAAAATTGTTGTTTTGGGTGCAGGCGAATCGGGCACAGGAGCTGCCATACTGGCGAAAGCGAAAGGTATGGAAGTCTTTGTGAGCGATAGAGGCGACATCTCGCCTGCTTATCAATTCCTACTCAACCAGCACCAGATAGCATGGGAGGCTGGGCAACACACGGAGCAACTCATTATGGATGCCGATGAAGTCATCAAGTCGCCAGGTATCCCGCTCAATGCACCCATCGTGCAACAACTCATAGCACAAGGCACACCTATCCTCTCAGAGATTGAGTTTGCAGCACGCTACACACGCGGAAAAATGATTTGTATCACTGGTTCAAATGGCAAGACGACTACTACATCGCTGCTCTTTGATATGCTTCGTCGTGCAGGACTAGATGTCGGCTTAGCAGGAAATATCGGCAATTCGCTGGCACTACAAGTGGCACAAGAAGACCATGATTATTATGTGATAGAGCTCTCATCTTTCCAATTGGACAACTGCTACGACTTCAAAGCAGATATTGCCATTCTGCTCAATATCACACCTGACCACTTGGACAGATACGACCATCAGTTCCAAAAGTATGTAGATGCTAAGTTCCGTATCACACGCAATCAGACAAGCAAAGATGCCTTCATCTACTGGAGTGAGGACCCTGTCATTGACCGCGAGATTGCACGTATTCAGCCACAGGCGACACTCTACCCCTTCGGTAGCAACGAGCAGAATGTAGCATACACAGATGGCAGTCATCTAATTGTGAACGTGAAACCCAATGTACCCCCCTTGAGCATACCGTTGGAGGAACTGAACCTGAGAGGTAAACACAACCAGTACAACTCCATGGCAGCAGGATTGGCTGCACAGATTCTGAATATCCACAACGATGTGATTCGCGAGAGTTTGCAGCAGTTTGCAGGCGTGAACCATCGCCTACAATATGTGGCTACTGTCCGCGGTGTGCGCTATATCAACGACTCGAAAGCCACCAATGTTAATTCCTGTTGGTATGCTCTGGAGAGCATGACTACCCCTATAGTCTTGATTCTTGGGGGGACAGATAAAGGCAATGATTATAGTGAGATTGACCAACTGGTAAAAGAGAAATGCCACACGCTCGTCTTCATGGGTAAGGATAATAGCAAACTCATTCAGCACTATGAGGCAATAGGCGTAAAGTATATCTCCACCAACAACCTTACAGATGCTGTACAAGCGGCATATCAGTCTGCTAAAGAAGGAGATACCGTTTTGTTGTCGCCTTGCTGCGCAAGCTTTGACCTCTTTAAGAACTACGAAGATCGTGGCGAACAATTTATGAATGCCGTACGCAACTTATAACACATATAACTATGATTATTCAAGATATTAAACAATACATACGAGAGAAGATGCAGTACATCGACCGCACGTACTGGATTCTCTTTATCGCGCTCATTCTGGTGGCGATTATTGCCCTATTCTCCGCCAGCAGTTTCTTTGTTTTTCAAGATGGCAACAGCACCTTGGGTCCTATCCTCTCCCAGATGATTTATATTGCGATGGGTGTGGCATTAGCGTTTGGCTTGCAGTTTGTTCCTAGTAAATGGATACGCCTCATGGGATATATTGGACTGATTGCCTCTCTGATTTTTCTACTCTTGACCTTCACTAGTTTAGGCGTGGAGATTAATGGTGCAACACGTTGGATTGAGATTTTCGGTATCACCTTTCAGCCATCCGAGTTGGCCAAACTGACCCTTATCATTGTGGTCAGCGACCTGCTTAGCCGAATCAAGACGCAGGAAGACCAACGCATCTATTTCGGTATTGCGATAGGTATCACACTCGTTATCTGCGGTATTATCTTCATTGGCAACCTCTCCACTGCGGTACTGCTGGGCGGTATAGTCATCCTGCTGGCTATCTTGGCGGGGGTACACATTAAGTACTGGGGCTCGCTGATTGCCGCTATGTTGGTGTTCCTGATATGTGGCTATTTCTACATTAATGAGGCATACGTCAAGAAGGGCATCAAGATGGAAGATGGCCATATCTTGGAGCGTGCGATCACGTGGGTCGGTCGTGTCAACGATATGTTGGAGGAGCGCAATACCTCCGATGCAGAATTTCGCATCAACGATGATAACTACCAACGCTCACATGCCCTCATTGCAGTAGCGCGTGGAGGTAAGTCGCCCGTGGGCGTCCTGCCTGGCAACAGTATCCAGCGCGATGTCTTGCCACAGGCCTTTGCCGACTATATCTTCGCTATTATTGTTGAGGAATGGGGCATTGTTGGTGCGGTTGGACTGATATTCCTATACCTATCCATTCTATTCCGCGCTTGCTTCAAGAGTAGTCGGTATGCCGATTTCTCTGCCATGTTGATGGTTATGGGCTTGGCGTTGATGATTACCTGCCAAGCACTCATCAGTATGATGGTGTCAGTAGGTATAGGTCCTGTGACGGGACAGCCCTTGCCTATGATTAGTCGCGGTGGTACCAGCGCACTGATTACAAGCATATATTTTGGTATCATCATGAGTGTAGCGCGCGAGCAGACGGAGTTAGGTGCGCGCCAGCAGGCAGTCATCAATGAGAGTCGCGGCGATGTACCCGATATTGTATTGGATTAACGAAAATTGTCATTTATAATGAAGTACCTTATCTCTGGTGGCGGAACTGGAGGACATATCTTCCCCGCCGTAAGCATTGCCAACGCCTTGCGCGAAGCCGATCCTAGTAGCGAAATCTTGTTTGTCGGCGCACTCGGACGCATGGAGATGGAACGTGTACCACAAGCGGGATATACAATTGTGGGTCTTCCTGTTAAAGGCTTTGATCGCAGTCGCCCATGGCGCAATATCCGCGTGCTGATTGACCTTCTGCGCTCTATGGTTCAAGCTCGCAAGATCGTCCGTGACTTCCGTCCCGATGTGGGGGTAGGTGTAGGAGGTTATGCCAGTGGCGCCGCCATGAAAGTGGCTGCCAAAATGGGAGTACCAATCCTTTTGCAGGAACAGAACGGATTTGCTGGTGTGACCAACAAACTACTCAAGGACGACGCTAAAAAAATCTGCGTAGCCTACGAAGGTATGGAACGCTTCTTCCCAAAAGAAAAAATCATTCTTACAGGTAATCCTGTGCGCCAAAACCTAACATCAGGCACCAAGGATGAGGCACTCAAATATTTCAACGAGGCGTTTGGGGTGCACTTCACCACAAATCAGAAGACGCTACTTATCATTGGTGGTAGTTTGGGCGCTCGCACCATCAACCAGAGCATTGTCGCCCATCTCAACGAACTGATAGAGAGTGGTATACAAGTCATCTGGCAAACGGGCAAAAATTACTATGCTGACTGCAAAAAGGCTCTTGAGGGATTGCCTCATGACAATATTATCTGCACAGATTTCGTGAGCCAAATGCCATTGGCATACGCACTAGCGGACTTAGTGATTTCGCGTGCAGGAGCGTCGTCCATATCGGAGTTGTGTTTATTAGGAAAGCCCTCTATTTTAGTGCCTTCGCCCAATGTAGCAGAAGACCATCAAACACATAACGCCATGGCATTGGTGAATAAGCATGCTGCCATATTGGTCAAAGATCAAGACGCACAAAGTAAACTGATTGCCAAGGCATTACAACTCATTACGGATGACAAACAATTACACGAACTACACACTCATATTCTCACACTTGCTCTACCCGACTCTGCTCGGATTATAGCAGCGGAGGTGATGAAGTTGGCAAAAAATAACGCAAGATAATGAAACAATACAAGGCAGTCTTTATTGACTGGGATGATACGATAGGGGATTTTATTGGAGCAGCGAAACTAGCGCTCCAAGAGATGTATGATAAATATCATCTAAACGACTATTTTGCTTCGCAAGAGGAATTTGTATCGCTCTACAAACCGCATAATATTGAGTTGTGGGATAAATACGGTAAAGATCTTGTAACCAAAGAATATTTGAGTTTTGATCGCTTCTTTTATCCGCTGATGCACGGTAGTAAGGTAGAGGAAAGGTTGAAGGCTAAAAGCGAGAGGCTAGAGGTTGCGGCTCTTGCCGAACAATTGAGCGAAGATTTCCTGAATTTGACTACGGCACATTTCTCGCTTCTGGAAGGTGCAGAAGACTTGGTTCGATATTTGGCGAAGAAGTACCCCTTAACAGTAGTCACCAATGGTTTTGTA
>JAZUCY010000066.1:0-15589 GCA_045639365.1 Paludibacteraceae bacterium | reverse complement strand
CAAATAGTGTAACAAGTATAAGAGATTATGCGTTTATGTATTGTAGTAAATTAAATAGTTTAACCATACCAAACAGTGTAACATTTATAGGCGGGGGTGCTTTTGCAGGCTGTAGTGGTTTAACAGGTACATTAACCATCCCAAATCAGCTAGCAAATATAGAAGCCGGTGTATTTTCAGGTTGTAGTGGCTTAACAAGTGTAATTATACCAAGTAGCGTAACCAGTATAGGTTCTGCAGCATTTAGAAATTGCTCAGGCTTAACTAGCGTAACTATACCAAATAGTGTAACAAGTATTGGAAATTCTGCTTTCTATAAATGCTCTTCACTAACCTCTGTTACGATTCCTAATAGTGTAATAACTATTGGAAATTCTGCGTTCTATAACTGCTCTTCGCTCACTTCCATCACAATCCCCAATAGTGTCAAGAGTGTTGGAAATTCTGCTTTCTACAATTGCTCGGGAAAGCTAACAAAGTTTGTATGTTATTCCACTGTTTCAGAATTACTTAATACATTCAAATTGAACGAAAATCCGTCGCTGAACATGGTGGTTGCACCTGCTGAGTTTTTCGATATTCCAGAAAATAAATGGGCAAGTTCGCCTAAAGACATCAAATATGTAGAAGTATCTAATGGCAAATTGACAGACAATGCTTTTGGATTTATCAGCAATAGTTACAAGGCTCTCAAAACCCTTAACCTAAAAGCAGCAAAAAATACCGTCATTATTGATGAAGCATTCAAAGGTTACTACAATCTTGATTCGCTTTATCTGCCTTCTCGACTGGAATATATTCCATATATGGCTGTAGCAGATTGTAAGATGCTGAAATCTATTGCGATTCCTGCGACTGTAGAAGAAATAGATCATAGTGCATTCGAGAATTGCCGTAGTCTTAACTCTGTTATCTTTGAAGGGGAGACTACATCACTGAGTCGTATCGGCAATTGGGCATTCTACAACTGCCATTTACTGAATCACATCACTATCCCAGAAGGTGTAACAGAGATAGGTGATTGTGCATTCTACGGATGCACTTACTTAGCAGATATGACTCTGCCAAGCACCATATATGAAATTGGTGATAACGGTTTTGCTCTTTGTTCGAAACTACAGAAGATTAGCGTAAATGCCACTACGCCTCCTACTATCCAAGCTGAGACTTTCTTTGATGTGAATCGTCAAATCCCAGTATATGTGCCAGAAGAAGCGGTAGATGCATATAAAAACGATATATATTGGCGAGAGTTTAATATTCTCGGTAAAAAGAATACTCCATCTGCCATCGACAATATCAATAGTCCATTGTCAAAGGCCAATACCCAAAAACTCCTCCGCGACGGACAACTCATTATCCTTAAGGATGGAGAGGAGTACAATGCTCAAGGTGTGAGGTTATGAGGCGATGAGGTTATAAGGCTATAATATCGCAATAGGAAGAGGGTGTGTCAAAATATAGACACATCCTCTGTCTTTGTTATTAAACCCCAATCGGTCATTAGATTAAGGTAAAACTGTGGTCAATCTGCCGGGAAACTACACGGCAGTAACGAGGTGGTAACGGGGTGGTAACGGTTACGATGGCTGGAGAGGTAAAGGAAACAGAGAAAAATTATACATTCTATCAAAAGACATTAAATTTTCTGACAGGCAGATAGTTTGGCACACTATTTGCATACACCCCTATGCCCAGCCAATATGGCAAGCAGCCTATAAAGAGGATGTTGCCATCAAACCTAAACTTAACTATAAAAATTTATTGATTATGTTACCTACTATCAAAAGGCAAAACAATTGGTTGCCAACCATCTTCAATGACTTCTTCAACGACGAATGGTTTCCACTACGCACTGTTGCTACTACTGCACCTGCAATCAATGTCAAAGAAAATGACAAGGCGTTCGTTGTGGAGATTGCAGCTCCAGGCATGAGCAAAGATGATTTCAAAGTGCATGTGAACGACCAAGAGCAATTAGTGGTTTCCGTAGAAAAGAAACACGAAAGCAAAGAAGAAGACAAGTCTGCTAAGTATCTCCGCCGTGAGTTTAATTACACGCGTTTTGAGCAAGCATTGCTACTCCCTGAAAACGTGGATAAAGAGGCTATCACAGCCAAGGCTTGTAGTGGTGTGCTTTGTATCACCTTACCCAAATTGGCATCTATGCCAGAGAAACAACCCACTCGAGTAATTGATATCCAATAGCCATCTGTGTGCTCAAATCCCACACAATAGCATTTCATCATAACGCAGGATTTGTTTGATTGTTTTTAGATTGTTTTTAATGAGCCGTGTTAGCTATGACACGGCTTTTTTGTGTTATTTTACAAATAAATAAAGCCTATACATTGTCAAATCATAAATTTTTACTACCTTTGCAGCATATTTACATCATACAATTAAATTATAATCATGAAAAAATCGCATTTCCTTCTCGTTTTGGCGGTACTTTTTAGCCAAATTACCATTGCTAATCCCAAGTATGAGTTTCGTGCTACATGGCTAACAAATGGCATTGATTGGCCCAAGTCCACCAATGTGGAACAACAAAAGGAGAGTCTATGCAATATCTTAGATGTTATGGCTAGAGGTAATATGAATGTAGCCTGCTTGCATGTCCGAGTGGTTTGCGATGCGTTGTACCAATCATCCTATGAACCTTGGTCAAAGACCTTAACTGGTACACGCGGTGGCGACCCTGGTTATGATCCATTGGCTTTTGCTATTGAAGAAGCACACAAACGTGGAATAGAACTCCATGCATGGGTCAATCCATTTCGTGTAACGACTTCCGGAGTATTGGATACCACCGATCTTGTATGGCAAAATGCAGGACAATGGATTATCAAATACAACAATAGTAGTTTCAAAGGGCAAATCATTGATCCAGGTTATCCAGAGGCACGTGAATATGTTCACAAGGTACTCATGGAAATCGTGGAAAACTACGATATTGATGGCATTCTGATGGACGATTATTTCTACGCATACGGCGGTACATATAGCGAGGATGCTGCGTCCAAAGCCTTGTACAAACCTGCCAACGTAAAAGATGTGGACAAAGACGGCAGTACGGATGATGATTGGCGTCGTGCGAATGTAGATTCGGTGATATGCAATCTATATAAAGCGATTCAGGAAGTGAAGCCCTGGGTGCGATTTGGCATGGGCATACCAGGCAGCTGGACGTCCAATGCACGAGCTGGCGCAGCGTATGGCATATCGCTACCTGCTGGAATTAGTGCGATGGAGTCATACGACTACCTATATTGCAACGCTATAGAATGGGCTCAACAGGGCTGGGTGGATTATCTTGCACCACAAATCTATTGGTCCACGTTAGCCCCTAGACAAGACTATGACGTATTGTGCCCTTGGTGGGCAAAAACCGTATGCGAGAACTTCTCTAATAAACTGCCAAATGGTAAGCGCGTGCATTTCTTCGCTTCACAAGCTGCATACGGCGCAACAGATCCAGACTCTGGTCTGTCCTATTATGGTGATGGAGTAGTTGAAATACAGCGACAAATAGATACTAACCGCCGAAACTTATCATCGGGTTATACCGGTTCTGTTTTCTTCAATACTTCTTCCTACATGCAACTCTTCCGCGATTTAAAAACATCGCATTTCCAACTCAAATCCATCTGTCCACCCATGGATTGGAAGGTCATAGAGCGCTTGGAAGCTCCATCAAACTTTGTGCAAACTGATAGTTTACTAGCTTGGTCACATCCTACCGCAGAGCGATTTACACTATATACCTACCCACGCGGAATAGAATTGGAAGAGGTGATTAGTAACCCCAAGTATCTGAAAAAAATCGTTTATGGTAACTCATACGATATGACTGGTTTAGGAGATATCGGTCAAATCTCTATCGCCGTTTGCTCATACGACCGCTATGGTATTGAGCATGAAGCAGCAGTGTTTGAAGGTGAAGGATTCTACGATTTTCCACAAGTAATCTTCTGGGAGTTAGATGGCGGTACCGTTGATGTAGAACTACCCAAATATGTCACCGAAACATACACGCTCCCTATCCCAACTAAACAGGGATATGAGTTTAAAGGATGGTTCAAAACGAAATCCTTCCGTGGTAGTCCGTTGACCGAACTTGTAGAGGGATGGCATGGCACTCTGTATGCTAAATGGGTGAAACTACCTACCAATCTTTCTTCTGTTATAACTTCATCATCTATAATGGTTTATGATGTTTTAGGTCGGTATGTTGGCGATGAACTTCCAACGCATCAACAAGGACTGTTTATAGTTGTTCAGGGGGATCAACGATATATTTTTAGCACTATTGGAAGGTGATCTGAATACCCTCCGTGATAGCGATAGCCTATATATGTGCGTTTAGGTTGATAATCTAAGTACTTAGGATCTTCTTCTAAGAGCCATTCGGGCGAAAAAATACTCGCTCGAGCATGAGGTATAAGTGAAGGAGATACATAAAATTGGTCTATACACGACCATATCCCTTGGTATTTATGCGTACCCTGCCCCACTCTTTTCGCATCGGTCATTAGATTTTCAAGATGTGAGAGATCATTTTGAGGATCTCTATTCATATCGCCCATGACCACGATTTTTGCTTTCGGATCGACCTGTAAGATACTATCTACTTGCTGGTGAATCACTTGTTTGGCTGCTTTGCGTTTCCATTCGGAAGCAGCACTACCGCCTAATTTAGAGGGCAAGTGACAGACCATCACATGCAAGGTATCTTGCTCGTGGGTGAGCGCACTCAGATACAATATATCTCGTGTTTTGTCTTTCCCTAAATCCACACACAAAGGCTTGCTATTCAGCACCTTAACTTTTGTGCTATCATACAGCAATGCTACGTCCACACCGCGTTCATCGGCACTATCATAATGCACGTACTTATAATGAAAACGCTTTAATCGATAGCATAAATCTCGCAGACAAGACGCATTCTCCACCTCGCATAGTCCCACTAATGCGGCACTCTCCCACCCCGCTATATTGACCACAACTTGGGCTATATGATCCAGTTTAGTTTGGTACTTATGATACGTCCAATGATAATCTCCATCGGGTAAGAAGGAAAAGTCATTTCTCAACGTATCATGCTGACAATCAAATAGATTTTCCACATTGTAGGAAATAATCGTCAGCGAATCTTGTGCAAAAAGAAACCCACACTCAATATGGAATAACATTATCAATATTAAGCGTGAGTATTTCATTATTGAGATTCTTTGGTGGAAATTACTCCAACATCATAATTGCTTTCTTCAATGCACCGATAAACGCATCTATATCCTCTTTAGTGTTGTACATTGCCACAGATGCACGAACAGTGCCAGGGACTTGTAGGTAATCTATCAGCGGTTCTGCACAATGATGACCAGTACGCACCGCAACCCCTTGACGATCAAGCAATACGCCCACATCAAACGGATGAATCAATACTCCATCTTCTCGGTAGATATTAAACGATACCGCTCCTGCTTTGTTTTGTCCTTGGGCATATATACGCACATTGGGCAATAATGCCAATTGCGCTTCCATATACTTTGCCAATTCGTGTTCGTGGTGGGCAATCACCTCCAAACCTATCTCTTGCACATAATCTATTGCCTTGCCGAAGGCATAACTTCCCACATAATTGGGCGTTCCTGCTTCAAACTTGTAAGGCAATACATTGTATGTCGTTTTCTCGAAACTCACATGCTCAATCATCTCTCCCCCACCCTCAGCTGGCGGCAGTTTATCGAGCCACTCTTTTTTTCCATATAGCACTCCTAAACCTGTTGGACCATACATTTTATGTGCACTAAACACCAGGAAATCACAATCCAATGCCTGCACATCGACTGTCAAATGAGGAACTGACTGGGCACCATCCACGCAAACGGCTATGCCTTTTTCGTGCGCCAAACGAATAATATCTTCTATGGAGTTTACTATTCCCAACACATTGCTCACGTGCGCAACCGATACCAAGCGTGTCTTTTCGCTCAGAAGACCCTTAAACGAGTCTATATCAAGTGATAGGTTCTCGCACAAAGGAATAACCTTCAATACGGCTTTTTTGCGCTCACAGAGCATTTGCCATGGTACAATGTTCGAGTGATGTTCGAGTTGAGTCACGATAATCTCATCGCCCTCGCCTACCATTGCTTCACCGAAACTGCGTGCAAGTATATTGATACTATCTGTCGTGCCTTTGGTGAAGATAATCTCTTCTTCTGATTGCGCATGAATCAACTGCGTCACTTTTTTGCGGGCTTCTTCATGCTTTTGTGTAGCCACTTGACTCAAATGGTGTACACCGCGGTGCACATTCGCATTCCATTTGCTATAAGCTTCTGCGATAGCATCAATCACCACTTGTGGTTTTTGCGTGGTAGCTGCGTTATCCAAATACACTAAGTCTCGTTTGTGCACTTGCTCTTTTAATATAGGGAAATCTTCTCGTTTCATGGCTTATAAAAACTCTTTTCTAATATCTTTTGTGCATCACCCTCGTTGATTAAATCGTGAATGGTAACATCTTGATTATGACGCATATAACTCTTCACTATTTGCCATCCAACCCATAATCCTAAGCGCCCAGGCGAATCTTGTGTCACTTCTGCGGTAAAGGGACCGTCGTTCATATACGAACTCAACACATTAGATTCGGTTCTAAACAGATCTCGCTTTTCCATGATTCTATTCCAAATAGCTCGTTCGTAATGTTCGCACCATGCCCATTGTTCGGGCGTGTAACCTATCACCTGCCATTCTGGTGCATCGGGCATCAGTTGACTGAGCAAAAACAACTGCTTTCCACGAAATATCATTTGTTCTAATATCCTGTTATACTTGCTGTTATAGGCAATATTGTATGACACATACATGCTCATTATATCGCGTACGATATATTCTTTTTGCATAGTAGATTTTTGGTATTCATACACCACATTATTGTAGTATGGATAATCGCTTCCTAGGTACATATCTGCTCCCACACCCAACATAGCGTCGTAGTAGATTACCGTAGAGTTAAAGCCCGATACAAACCAATATAGCGTTGGGATTATCCAATCTGGATAGAGATAATGCAAACGCGAAAAAGCAGTGTTCAGCGCCGCTTGGATAGAGTCTAAGTCTGCAAACTCATCCAATGTCAATGCATTGGTCTGAGCGAAACCCATAGTGGTGTCCATGAGGAATCCGGCCAATTGTTCGCAGAAATAGGCTGTATCTGCCATAGGCAGGCGCAATACACCTTCCACGTATAATGGCATAAACGCCTCGTAATCACTATATAACCGCTCTACGTCCTGCCTAGTACTATCTGTTCTTACTGCCAATAGAGCGCTGTCAAAACGCACAATCTGTACTGATACGGGTTCGATATTCTTAGGGATATAGCGATGTTTATCCCCACAACCATAGAGTAAAAGCGAGAGTAGTGCGACAAAGGCTATGGTATATTTGTTTTTAAATCCGTCCATCTTTAATTTCTATCACTCGATCACTTATTTCTGCTAGTTCTTTATCGTGGGTTACAATGATGATTGTTTGTCCATATTGTTCACGCATTTGCATAAGCAATTTATGTAGTTCTTTTTTGTTGCTTTCGTCCAGACTGCCACTTGGTTCGTCGGCCAATATCACATCAGGTGACATCATCATTGCTCTGGCGGCGGCAACGCGTTGTTTTTCTCCGCCTGACAGCTGATTGGGTTTATGTGTAAGTCGCTCAGCCATACCTAATTCCGTCAGCAACTTCACCGCGCGTTCCTCTGCCTCTTTCTCGCTCATACGAGCAATCATAGCTGGCATCATCACATTCTCCAAAGTCGTAAATTCTGGTAACAATTGGTGAAACTGAAAAATAAAACCGATATGTCGGTTGCGGAAGTCAGCCAACTCTTTCTCTTTTAGAGCAAACACATTCATGCCATCAATCTCCACACTACCCGAGTCTGGTTTATCCAGCGTACCCATAATCTGGAGTAGGGTAGTCTTTCCCGCACCACTCTTGCCAATAATACTGACAATCTCGCCTTTTCTGACCGTCAAATCTACCCCTTTAAGCACCTCCAACGTTCCAAATGACTTATATATGTTTTTTACTTCTATCATATCATTCGCTCTTTTTGTACGCCGAATTTATCCAATCTATAGCCTCTTCTATTAGATCATCTTTGTCCTCAGAGTGCTGATTGACCAGCAGATGCGGTCTTATTCCAGCCTCAATACTCACGCTATCTCTGTCATACATTTTTACACTCGAAAAGCGCACCAACCAACCATTGGGTAATTCATAACTCATCGGCATACCGCCGCCACCACCACTCTTACCACCCAAAATTAGGCAATTGTCTGCGTAACGCATGATACTCACAAAGAAGTTCGCAGCTGAGTAACTATGCCTATTGCATAACACAATCACGGGGCGAAGCCAACTGCCTTTACTCTCCTCCATTCTCATTTCCGCTACCTCTGAAAACGCGTCATGCTCCACGCCAGACTTGTGCTGCCAATAACCGACAAGCGTATCGCGCATGAAGAATGGTGCAGCAAGGCGATAGGCATTTTCCATATTACCGCCACCATTGTTGCGCACATCCAAGACTATTCCTCGGCAATTGATAAAATAGTTCATTACCATCAACCAGTTTTGGTACGAAAAACCATCCGAGAATGAGCCATAATAGACATATCCGATACTATCGCCAGCTATTTTACAATAGTTCAATCCAGCTGCCCTACGATAGTCCTTGAGGTAGTATTTAGTCAATATCTCCGAATCGAAATTCTCAGGATAGCCCTCATACCACGAAGAGCATACCGACACATCAAATGGCGAATACAGATTCACATGACCATCTTCTAGCGTATTCAACATCTGCTCCATAAGGTCAAACATGCGGTAATAATCTTCAAACTCCACTATCTCCATGGAGTCAAACTGCGGATAATACACATCGTAAATCGAATCCCAATCCACCGTTTTATCGTCGAACAAACAGTATTTCTCATCGATTATCTTCCATAATGCCTCAAAGTTCTCCAAAGGTGTATCCTGATGATTATCAAATGCATGTGTACAACTACACAAGAGAGATACACCTATAAGCAATAACCAACCACCTATATACTTTATACGATATCTTACCATATCAACATAGATTTAACTTTGTTCACTCGATAATTCCAAATAAAGCCCAATATGACACATGCTTCTTCGTTAGAGAAACGCAAGTCTTTCGTACCATATTCCAAGTATGTATGTGCAAAACCTATGCGCCAAGTAACGCGTCGCAACTGCATATCAAATGTAAGTTCGTGCTTCAAGTGCCTACGGTTCCATGGACTAGCAAATTGTATGTTACCTAGCACTCCTTCTGTCATCTCATAGTATGATTGCCAGTAATCGGGTACATACTCCACGCCTACTAGGTTCATTTGCGCCAAGTAGCGCAAGCGAAAAGTCATCTTATTAGCTTCAAAAGTCCAACTCGTACCGCCCATTGCACATATATTAACAGCTAAGTCAGTAGAGTAGGGTTTATTGACATGAGAACTATGTAATTTATTCTTCCAATCCAAATCAACATAGGGTCCTAATAGCAATTCTACGCCACGGTTACGCCATCTCCAGTTGTAACACGCTCCCCATCCACCACTAATACCTAACGAATATATTAGGTTGCTATATCTAGGATTATAAGCCCAACCGAAATTCACATGAAACTTACCCACATGTTTCCACGCACCTCGACGATAGTCATTTTTTATGTTATGCGTATAGCGAGAAACTTTAGCATAACCTACCTGCTGTGTTCCTCTGCGAAATCCTTGCCACCACTCGTTGCCAAAAGCAACCTGTTGACCCGAATATAGTAAGGGGCTCAAGTATTGATCTTGTTGCCACAACCAACCATATCGTAGCGTAAGTATATTCTCATGTTCAATATCGTACCCCTGCAATTCAATGGGTATTGCTGGTTTGATAGCAACATTTGTTGTATTGGGTGCAGCAGTCACATGGACGAAGCCCGTAGTCCAAACTACAACACAGACACAAACACGCAATGCTATTGACAAAAATCTTTTCATTATACTATCAGAAATTCTTACACATCAAAACTCAAACTCCTCTCCCCATTTTCTTCTACCTCAATCTTCACCCACACAGTGTCTTCAGGCAGTAGTGGCTCAATCATCTCTGCCCACTCAATAAAGCAGTAGTTACCCGAGTATAGATACTCCTCTGCTCCAAAATCCATTGCCTCACGAATATCCTTAATTCGGTAACAATCAAAGTGATAAACCTCTTGCCTTTCGCCTTTCGCCTCATTGCCTATAGCCCCAACCTCATACACATTCACTATTGCAAATGTTGGACTATTCACTACGTCTTCCGTACCCATAGCCTCACACAAACATTTAATGAAAGTTGTTTTACCAGCACCCATCTTGCCGTCAAAAGCAAACACACGACTCGTGCTACATCTGTCTAAAATATCGGTTGCTGGCACCTCTTTGCCTTGCTCGTTTACCAAGTAAATCCCTTTCTCAGTGTCCTTTTTTATCCTGTATTTGTACATAAAAAGTCTAATTTCCGGCAAAAGTACTATTTTTTTTTGAAATATGCAAATCTTTATCCACATTCTCTTGCTCATTTCAAAAAAAAGCACTACCTTTGCACTCGCATTCAGTTTTAGGGAAGCCAGTGTGATTCTGGCACAGACCCGCTGCTGTGATTTGCAACATTGTTTGTTCCTAATCTAAGTCACTGCCTATCAGGTGGGAAGGCTGAACAAACGAGCAATAAGTCAGAAGACCTGCTGTATGCTTAGTTGAACACTCTCGTGGTATAGAGTCAAACAACATGCGTAGATTAGTATCCATAGTATTTTTAGCACTCTCGTGCGTGGCAGCATTCTCTCAAAACAATGTCGCCGATTCTATTTATCTCGACTCCATTTACCGCCATTTGGAGTTAGAGGAGTTTACGATCAGTGCACGTGTCAAAGAAAAGGATATTATTATCCCTCAGACGCTTTCAGGCATTCAACTTAAGAAGATGAACGCCCTCAGCGTAGCCGATGCTATCCGCTATTTCTCAGGCGTACAAATCAAAGATTACGGTGGAGTAGGTGGCATTAAGACAGTAAATATCCGCTCTATGGGCACCAATCACATGGGTGTGTATTATAATGGTATTCAGCTCGGTAATGCACAAAACGGACAGATTGACCTAGGAAAATACTCTCTTGAAAACATCGAGGAAATCCAACTCTTTAATGGACAAAAATCTGATATATGGCAGTCTGCCCGCGAGTTTGGCGCTGCGGGTAGTATTTACCTCACCACCCGCCGTCCACGCTTCGCCGAAGGCAAGACTGTGAATGTCAAAGCACAAATGCGTGCAGGTAGTTTTGCCCTCATTGACCCAAGCCTCTTGCTCGATGTCAAACTCAGCGAAACAATATCGCTGACCATGAACGCCGAACTCATATCTTCCGATGGCAAGTACCCATTCCGCTACCGCCGTGTCACTCCTTCGGGCGAAGTGGCATACGACACTACCGCCATCCGCCAGAACGGCGACATCAACGCCATCCGCGTGGAAGCTGCTGTCAATCACTACTATAGCAACACGGGCTTTTGGAAACTCCAACTCTATCATTACAACTCCGAACGCGGTGTACCAGGAGCGATTGTGAATAATGTCTGGCGCAATGGCGAACGCCTTTGGGACCGCAACTCATTCCTTCAAGCTTCGTGGCAAGACGAACTCTTCAACCGCTGGTCGGTACGCATAAATGCCAAGTATGCCAACGATTATACGCGCTATATCAACAACGACGACAAGCTCATCCATGTGGAGAACCAATACCTCCAGCAAGAGGCATACTTCACCATGGCGCACAAAGTGCGCATCTTTGATTGGTGGGACGTGAGTGCCGCCTATGACCTGCAATACAATGCCCTCAGTATGTATGCAGACGCCCATCGCTTCACCCATTGGCTCAGCGCTGCCACTGCTATCAATATCAAAAACTACCTACGCCTCCAAGCCAGCGTATTAGGCACATTTGTCAATGATGAGCAAGGAATCAAGAACCAAGAATCAGGACACAATGCTACACAACACAACACACAAACTAACAATGCTACACAACGCTTTACCCCTGCCCTGTTCCTCTCCTACCGCCCAACGCAACTCGTTGACCTCCGCTTCAATGCCTTCTACAAACAGAGTTACCGTTATCCAACCTTCAACGACCTCTACTACACCGACATGGGCAACGCCTACCTCAAACCCGAGTTAGCGAAGCAACATAATGTCGGTTTGAGTTTCACACAACCTTTCCGTATTGCTCAGCAACGCGGCTCGGAGTTCCGCATCAATGCCGATTACTACTACAACCGCATATCCGACAAGATTATCGCTTACCCCAAAGGGCAGCAGTTCCGTTGGACAATGCTCAATCTTGGACTAGTGAAAATCAACGGCGTGGATGTGAATGCGCAACTGCATTTCGTATTGCCGATGGATTTCTACCTCACCGCCAAAGCGCAATACACCTACCAAACTGCGATTGATGTCACCGACCCCAACGACACCTATTATGGCGACCAGATACCCTATATCCCATGGCATTCGGGTAGTGCAGTGGGTATGTTTGGTTGGCAAAACGACTGGCAGCAATACGGCTTGAATTATAGTTTCATCTATGTCGGCGAACGCTATAATCAGCAAGAGAATATCATCTACAACTACACCCAACCTTGGTACACCCACGATTTGAGCGTATTTGGAGAATGGGAGATCAAACCTCTCGCCTCATCGCCTCATCGCCTTTCGCCTATAACTTTGCGCCTCGCGCTAGACATCAACAACCTGCTATCACAAGATTACGATGTGATTATCAATTATCCTATGCCCAAACGCAACTTCAAGTGCACTGTGAGCATCACGTATTAACTACTGTGGTGCGATAGGACTCCAAAGTCAAAAAAGTGCGTTTTGTTAAGATTGGAAATCTTAGGTGATTCTTAGGTGATTCTTAGGTGATTTATAGGTGATTCTTAGGTGATTCAGCAACTTTCACTATAAGATTAAAGCATAATCCACTCCTTAAAATATTGAAACAAGCGCCAAAGGCGCATGAAACATTGAAACTTTTAAACTTATCAAACTATGGCACAAATTACCCTCAACCATCCTATTGCCGAGATCCACGGTTCACTCAGCAAGCGTAGCAACATTGTCAACCGCCAAAAGAAATACCGTGTAAACGGTCGCGTCATTCACGAAGGCAAGCAGGAATCTTATGCTATTCAAAATCCTCGTGACTGGAAGAAAAACCCTGCCCAGGGAGCCGAACTCGCCAATCAAACCGTTTGGCAAGAATCTTGTCGCCGTACTGCCCAAATCCTGCAAGCAGCCCAACCCGACGGACCAACCGAGCAACAACTCTTCGAACGCCGTATCAATCAAATCCCTGACTATTACACCTTAGAAGAAGCACGCACTTTGCTAGAGGATTTCCGCCTTCGTTATGAAGCCCAACTGCCCAACACCCGTGGCAAGCACCCTGATGCCCAAGCGCCCATTGATCCAAAGTCTGGTAAAGGCAAACAATACGCCCAATTCCCAGCTTTCATTCGCACAATCATCTACTACACGCTCAAATCCAATCAAGCATAAAGAAGATTATTAATTTTTCAATGCATCACAAAAAAATTGCTCAGTTCAAAAAAAATCACTACCTTTGCAGCAAGTTTGTATAACCTTATAATATATAGCCTTATGAAACGAGCATTACTTTTTCTTTTTTGTGCGCTCATGAGCACACAAATGTTTTCGGAATCAAGTTCTCCCTATGGCACAGCAACAAGTTTTACAAAAACAGATGTAGCTAGTACTACATTTAACAATGATATAGAGGATATTTCAAGTGATTTACGCAAAAAATATCTCGTAGAAAAAATCACATGGTACGATGATGAAACTAACCATAAAGAGGCATACTATGAGTACGACAATAATAATCGTTTAGTGCGCAGAATAATACATAATACATATTTTGAACAAGGTAGAGTGAAGCATGATACCATTGTTGATAATTATGAATATACAGAGGGAAATTTGACAAAAATTTCGCACAAAGATGTGTATGTTAGTTACACATACGATCTTGAATACGACAATGTAGGAAGATTGATTACATCTAAGTACGTAAATAATATCATGCATTTTTGTTATCGAGGTGGTAAGATGGATTCAATATGGTATGATAACGACCCAGAATGTTATACCATCTTAAAATATGATGAACATGGCAATATTGTCAAAGAAATACATCGTGTACCAGAGATGGACGATATTTGGGGAGAATACCCAACTGGAAATTATGTTTTTAGAGAGAATGAGTATGAATATGACGACAAAATACGTCCTTTCTTCAATATAGACAATGCTTTTGTTTACGATCCATTTTTTGGGCAAGGAACAACGCACCCAGTATACATACGTATGCTCTCAACAAATAATCTGATTAAATATTCTCGCTCTTCATGGCATTATACTTATAATGAAGAAGGATTGCCTATTGAGTTAAGGAGTCGTTTTGAAGGTGTAACACCCGCTAATGATCCCAAATATGTTTTCACTTATCGTAAGATAGAAAAACACCAATCTTCCTACAAAGACCAATGGTGCAATCAGTGGAACATTTTATCCCATGGTCAGGAATCTGATCCTGATGAACCATTTCCACATGCACGCACGAGTATTTATTGGTTGAGTGAAAACACTATCAATAGAAATGGTTACGAGTACATTCCGCTTATGTGTTCGTCCAGCAAACCTAATGTAGAATCAACTCAGCTTGTTGGTGAATTACGCTTTACAGAAGAAGACAAGCAAGTGTATTTCTATTATGATAATACCGAGTACCTGCTCTATGATTTTGGAGCACAAGTAGGAGACCAATTGCAAATATTCTCGGGCATTAATAATTACAATTATTATGACTATTACGAGACTTATACACATGTAGTAACAAGAAGAGAATATTTAGATGATGGAAGAATAAAATTAACTTCAATCCCATTCTTTGGTGACCCAGTTCCCGATGATATTAATGAGAACAACTATTTATCTGTTACATGGATAGAAGGAGTTGGATCAGAACATGGTATAGTTCATAATAATATTAACAACCTTCCTGGAATGGGGACTGAGTGGTTATTATGTGCCTATCGTGATGATGAGTGTCGCTATACAACAGATGATCCAGAGTATGCACCTTTAGGTTGTGTTTACAACGAAGGCGATGTCATTAATGCTGTGGAAGGTGTATCCGCATCTACACCATCTGTTCAAAAGATTATGTACAACGGTCAACTCTACATCCTCCGTGATGGTAAAACCTACAATGTTATGGGAATGGAAGTAACAAAATAACCACCTTATAAATACATAGCATATGAAAAAGACATTTTCTCTACTTCTCTTTATTTTTTGTTCGCTTTCTCTATGTGCAGAGAAGTTTGAGTATAATCATCTCTACTATAACACACTCAGTGATTGTAC
>JAZUCY010000065.1:0-12086 GCA_045639365.1 Paludibacteraceae bacterium | reverse complement strand
AGCAGCTACACAAGCACCACAACCGATACAAGTAGCAGAGTCCATAGCGATGTCGGCTACTTCTTTAGAGATAGGCATTGCGTTAGCATCGGGAGCACCACCACAGTTTACTGAAGTGTAACCACCAGCTTGTTGGATTTTATCAAATGCGTTACGGTCAACTGTCAAGTCGCGAATTACAGGGAATGCTGCAGAACGCCATGGTTCGATAGTGATAGTGTCGCCATCTTTGAATTTACGCATGTGTAATTGACAAGTAGTGATGCCTTGAACAGGTCCGTGTGGGTGTCCATTGATGTAGAGTGAACACATACCACAGATACCTTCGCGGCAGTCGTTGTCAAATACAACTGGCTCTTCGCCCTTTTCAACGAGTTGTTGATTGAGCATATCGAGCATTTCAAGGAAGCTGCTATCGGTTGATACTTTATCAAGTTGATAAGTTTTGAATTGGCCAGGTTCTTTAGGACCACGTTGACGCCAAATTTTCAAGTTTACGTTAATTGTTTTTTCCATTGTTGTAATTTTAATTATTTGGTAGGCTATCAGAGCCACTTATGAGGCGACTCTGATTACCCCGTGGTTACTATTATGACTTGTAGTTACGAGTTTGAACTTCGATAGCTTCGTATTTAAGAGGCTCTTTATACAATGTTGGTTTTTCGTTTTCGCCATTGTATTGCCAGCAACTTACATACATGTATTCTTCGTCGTTACGAGCAGCTTCACCATCAGCAGTTTGGTATTCTTCACGGAAGTGAGCGCCACAAGATTCGTTACGGTGAAGAGCGTCGATAGCCATCATCTTCGACATTTCGAGGAAGTCTTCAAGACGAAGTGCTTTTTCGAGTTCAGTGTTGAGGTCGTCAGCCTTACCTACTACGCGGAGGTCGCTATAGAATTCTTTGCGCACTTCTTCAAGTTCAGCAAGAGCTTTAGTGAGGCTTTCGAGTGTGCGTCCCATACCTACGAGATCCCACATTACGCGACCAAGGCGTTTGTGAATTTCGTCGGGTGATTTGCTACCCTTGATGTTCATCAATTTTTCGATACGAGCGCGAACATCAGCTTCAGCTTGGTCAAATTCAGGAGCCTCAGTAGAGAAACGAGGAACCTTAATTTGGTCGCTGAGGTAGTTTTGCATTGTGTAAGGAAGTACGAAGTAACCATCTGCAAGACCTTGCATAAGAGCAGATGCACCAAGACGGTTAGCACCGTGGTCAGAGAAGTTACATTCACCGATAGCGAAGAGACCTTTGATTGAAGTTTGGAGTTCGTAGTCAACCCAGATACCACCCATTGTGTAGTGGCTTGCAGGGAAGATCATCATAGGAGTTTCGTATGGGTTATCATCTGAAATCATTTCATACATTTCAAACAAGTTGCCATAACGGTCACGAACTACATCTTCGCCAAGGCGTTCGATAGCATATTTGAAGTCGAGATATACAGCATTACCAGTACCAACACCATAACCAGCATCGCAACGTTCTTTAGCAGCACGGCTAGCGATGTCGCGAGGACAAAGGTTACCGAATGCAGGATAACGACGTTCGAGATAGAAGTCGCGATCTTCGTCAGGAATTTCAGTTGGTTTTTTCTTGCCAGCGCGGATAGCTTCAGCGTCTTCTTTCTTTTTAGGGACCCAGATGCGGCCATCGTTACGGAGTGATTCACTCATCAAAGTAAGTTTTGATTGGTCTTCACCGTGAACAGGGATACAAGTTGGGTGAATTTGAGTAAACGCGAGGTTAGAAAGGTAAGCACCTTTACGGAACGCTTGGATAGCAGCCGAACCGTTACAGCCCATAGCGTTAGTAGAAAGGAAGAATGCACGACCATAACCACCAGTAGCGAGAACTACAGCGTGAGCAGCGTAGCGTTCGATTTCACCAGTAACAAGGTTACGAACGATGATACCGCGAGCGCGACCGTCGATGATAACAACATCAAGCATTTCGCGACGGTTGAATGATTTCACTGTGCCTTTTTCGATTTGGCGGTTGAGTGAAGAGTATGCACCGAGGAGAAGTTGTTGACCTGTTTGACCCTTAGCATAGAAAGTACGAGATACTTGCGCACCACCGAAAGAACGGTTGTCAAGCAAGCCGCCGTATTCGCGAGCGAAAGGAACACCTTGAGCCACACATTGGTCGATGATGCTGTTGCTCACCTCAGCAAGACGATATACGTTTGCCTCACGAGCACGGTAGTCACCACCCTTGATTGTGTCATAGAAGAGGCGATAAACAGAGTCGCCATCGTTTTGGTAGTTCTTAGCCGCGTTGATACCACCTTGTGCAGCGATAGAGTGTGCACGACGTGGAGAGTCTTGGATACAGAAGTTGAGGACATTGAAGCCCATCTCTGCGAGGGATGCCGCAGCAGATGCACCAGCCAAACCAGTACCAACTACGATCACGTCAAGACGACGTTTGTTGGCAGGGTTGACCAACTTCTGATGGTCTTTGTAATTGGTCCATTTCTTCTCGAGTGGACCAGCAGGGATCTTCGCCATTTCAGGGGTGATAACCTGCGCTGTTTCTTTTTTTGTTGCCATATATTTTTGAATTTTTTATGCAAAAAATTGTTATTGGTTCGCCTGTCGGCTCACGTTTTATGCTTTGCGTTACATGCGGCAGAGCCGCGTTATTTAGTTGTTTTGGTTATTTTGGTTATCATTAGTGTTAACATAGATAACGTCCAAAGGACAAATAACTTAACAACGTCAAAGACATGCAACGTCCGCTAGGACATATAACGTGCCGAAGGCACTTATTTTATGCGCAAAGCATGCCAATGCCGTAGCCCAAATAGTAGCATACTACGATAGCGAAGAGACCTACTACGAGGGTTGCTACGATAGCACCAATGCATTTCACGCGCTTCATCCATACGAGGTTGTTGAAGCCCATGGTGTGGAGAGCGGACCATACACCATGACGGAGGTGGAACCACAATGCAACGAGCCATGCGAGGTAGAGTACGCAGTACACTTGACCCCAGATAGGAGTGGTGAAGAGTGCCTTAACGAGGCCAGCGCCATCGGTTGGAGCGAACTCAGAAACTGAAAAATCGTGCCCACCCAAGATGTGCATGATCTCGGTGAACTGCATCTTGAACCAGAAGTTAGCCATGTGGAGAACGAGGAAGCCGATTACGACGAAACCAAGCACCAACATGTTCTCTGACTCCCACTCAACGCCTTCGCGCTTAGCGGTAACAGCATAGCGATCTTTACCACGAGCCATACGGTTTTGGATGGTGAGGTAAAGTGCGTACGCAAAGTGCAACACAACCAAGAAAGCAAGGCCAGCGGTTGCAATCAATGCATACCAGTTAGCTCCAAGAATAGAGCAGATTACGTTGTAGGCTTCCTCCGAGAATACCAACGCGAGGTTCATCGCGCCGTGGAAAAGCAAGAAGAAAACCAAAGCCAAACCGGTGATACTCATCACCAATTTACGGCCAATAGATGAATCTTTTAACCACATAAGTTTTTTGATTTTTGTTGTTTTTATTATTGTTTTATTGTATTTTTTGCCTAGTTCACACAATCAACGTGCAAAGGTACGAAAAATATTTCACTCTACCAAATTTATTCTTAAAATGTGTTGTAGAATATAAAAAAGCACCGCAAAAGGGTGCTTTTTACGATATATTATTTGCAATAATATAGATTATATTCTTTCCAAGTACGCCAATGGCATCCATCCGATATTGTTTCCCACATGGACACAACACCAATCACCAATCACCTCATGGATCTCTACTTTGGTACCTTCATGTAGTGTAAAAAGATCGTTTCCAGAACGGTCAGGCGAAGATTTAGCATTAACTACTCCTTGCGTAATAATAGCTTCCGAACGTTGCGTATCGCGTTGATATAGACTTCCTGCGTTGGCACATGCAACAACAGAAATTACCAAAGCCACTATACTGAGGTAAAAAGCCGTCTTTCGCAACCAAATAGTTTGACTAAACGCAAAGAAGAAGAACCCTACTAACGCCAAGATAAACAAGGAAATAGACAATACCGTCCACACACGTTGACTTAACGCATTACGTACTGCTTTAATCCAATTAGAAAGGAAGAAAGAGTGTGTATCCTCTATATTATCAATGATACGCGATTGAGCAAATTGCAGATTATGCTTGGCATCTTTGTATGAAGGTTTTAGACGTAGCGCACGCTCGTATGCGAGGATGGATTGTGCTAACTCACCTTGCTTAAAATAGGCGTTTCCGAGATTGTAATACACCTCAGGAGCCTGTTGTTCAGTCAAGATTTGCTCATATTGAACGATCGCCTCTGCATAGTTACCCTCTGCATATTGGGCATTGGCATCAGCAAAAAGTGTGGTCAAAAGTATGAATAGAAATTTCATAGTTTACAATTTTCTAATTGGTTGATAATCTTGGTTGTATCATTATACACATCTTGCATTGCATGATCAGATGTAGGGGCGTATCGAGCAAATTGTGCGGTAGAAAGCAGATGTAGTACTTCCTTAATTATCGCTTCTGATACACCTTTATGAGCAAGAATCTGTGCTATATTCTCTTTATTGAGTTGTGCAGTAGGTATAGATAAACGATCGCTGAGATATGTCCATGCTGCACGCTCAATCTCCTCGAAGAATGCCGTTTTATCGTCTGCTTGCAGTAGTTTTTCGGCTGTCTTCAATCGGCGTTGTGCCACTTTATTGGCTTTCTTATAACGGACACGAGTAACGTCTGCATTTTCTTTAATCTTCTTGCGGAAAATGACAAAGAGCAGGGCCGCTATCAAAGCGGGAATCAAGTAGCAGAGCCAGAAGACTAACGAACCAAAAGTGCATTTAGAGTGTTGTGCACCGTATTTCTGCGACTCGTCCAATTCGCCTGCATAAATATAGCGAATATCCGAACCAAGTTGCTGAATATCTTCCTTTTGCACATAGTTATTAACGACTGAAGCATTTGCATCTTCCGCTGCTGAACGCGCTATATTTAGCGTATATTCAGGTGTCGCAAGTGTCTTATAACTATCTGTCTGAGTGTCGTAGTATGAGAATTGTATTGCAGGAATTGTATAAACGCCTCCTGCACGTGGGATAGCATAATACTCTATTGTCTTTGTACCACTCACTCCTGAAGTGCTATTGCGGAAGTTATTAGATACTTTTGGATCATACACTTCAAATCCCTCTGGCCAATCTACCGCAGGAGTTTTGAGCAGTTTCATATTACCTGCACCTTGAATTGTAAGGGTGAGTGTTACGGCATCATTGGTCTGCAATTCAGTGTTAGAAATAGCACTACTAATGCTAAATTGTCCCACGCCACCACTAAAACCTACAGGTTTGCCAGCAGGTAAGCTCTCCACATGAATTGTCACACCAGGAGACTTCAGTGCTTTGGTAACTGTCACATAACTACCAAAGAAGTCATCAAAGATACTACGTACTTGGGCACGATTTTGTACGCGCAACTGCGCCTCAAACTCAGCAGGATCAATCACAATATCACCACTGCGTTGCGGGAACAACAATGTGCGATATAGTACAGCCGTCTGATAGTTGCGACCATTATAATGCTCCAACTCCGTCTGTATTTCGCCCATCTCCAATTCCTGTTTAAGGAAACCTTTGAACTCAGGCAAACGAGTATTTGGGGTCATTTGCGCACCCTCTACGCCTGCAAAATAAAGTTTGTAACTCAGCAATAGGGCTTCTTGTTCATGTACTTTTGTTTTGCTAACCAACGTACGCATGAAGATATTCGCATCAGCACTTGCGTTGGCAGATGTGTTATTGGTCTTTGATGCTCCTTGATTCGCTCCGCTCGCATTATTAGACGAAGCAGTTGGTTGATCTGGCGGCAGCACTGTAATACGTACTCCGTTGGAAGAGTATTGCGTACCATTTACCTTGATAGTAGCAGGTGGGATAGTGAATGTGCCCTCTTTGCTAGCAATGAGGGTATATGTAAAGGTCTGCTGAAAAGTGGAAGTACGCTTTCCATTAACAAAAGATGTTGATGACGATGTGGAAGTATATGGGCCTGCCACATAATCAAAATCTGTAAACTCTGGTGCGCGCAAGTCTTTGGCACGCTGATTCACTGAATAGGTGAGTTGGAATGGCGTTCCAAGAACCACCTGCGCAGATGCAGAAGCTTTAAATTCCACATCTTGTGCGATGGCAGTCAGAGCCATACTGCAAACAAATAATATTGATAGTATTTTTTTCATAATCTTACCATTCTTTTTCTACGCGACGTTTTTTACCTTGTTGGCGTTGCAATTTCTCTTGCGTTTCTTGCTCATCTTGTTCGAGTGCTTGTAGGATTTGCTCAGCCGTTTCTTTATCCATCTGCTGCTCACTTTGTTGAGGAGGTTGTTGCTGCTGTTTTTGCTGCTGCTGTTGCTGTTGTTGTTGAGGTGGCTGTTGAGTAGAGTCGTTTTGTTGATTCTGTTGTTGATCTTGTTGCTGTTGTTGATCCTGATTTTGTTGCTGTTGTTGGAGTTGTTGCATTGCTTTCACAAGGTTATAACGCGTGTCATTGTCTTTCGGATTCAAACGCAATGACTGTTGATATGCTGCAACAGCCTTATCGTATTGCTGTTGCGCATAGAGCGCATTACCCATATTGTGATATGTATCTGCCAAACGGCTATCTATCTGCTCCTTACCTGTCTTATCATTATTTTTTAGCAGTTGTTCAGCTTTGGCATATTGCTCTAAGGCTTCTGGGAACTTCTCTTGACGGAAGAGAGCATCTCCCAAGTTGTAGTGCGCCTCAAACGATTGGTCGTTCTTGTCCAAAGCACGACGATAATTGACCTCTGCATCTACATAATTAGAGTCATTGTATTGTTTATTTCCCAAACGCACATCGGGACTTTCTTGTTGCGCAAATAGCAACGAGAAAGCGCTTAGGAATATGATTGTGATTATACTACGCATATTATTGATATTTTTTTATTATGAGTTGGCGTTCTCCTTAAACAAGTCCATTCGTGTCAATCGGTGGTTCTTGCGTGATAGGATAAAGAATTCGATTAGTAGCAGAAGCAATGCTATCAACGCAAAAGACTGATATTGTTCATTATAGTCGGCATATACGGTCGTTTCTAATTCCGCTGTTGCTATACGGTCCAACTCTTGTTGCAGGGCGCGCATAGCAGTATTGGTATTATCGCAGCGCACATAGACGCCATTACCTGCTTGTGCTATCTGCTGACACATATCCTCATTCAATTTACTCACCACGACTTGTCCACTACGATCTTTAAAATAATCGTTCGTACCAGGTTTAGGAATAGGCGCACCTTCTGGTTTACCGATACCTATCACAAAGACTTGCATACCCAACTCCTGTGCTTTTTTCGCCGCAGCGATAGCATCGTCCTCGTGGTTTTCACCATCGGTGATAAGGATTATAGCACGTCCGGCATCGCTTTCTTGCGAACCAAAAGAAGTGATAGCAGTTTGCAGAGCAGAACCAATGGCTGTACCTTGCGTTGGAATCAAGTTAGGCGTAATGGTGTTCAGGAACATCTTTGCTGACACATAATCGCAGGTGATAGGCAACTGTGTAAAGGCGTCTCCTGCAAACACTACTAATCCTACCTTATCATCTACCATATTATCTATCATTTTGCTCAGCATCTGTTTAGCGCGGTCAAGACGATTGGGTGCAACGTCCTCTGCCAACATAGAGTTGGAAATATCCAACGCTACCATTACCTCTATACCTTGTCTTTTGATAGAATTCTCTTTTTGTCCATATTGCGGACGTGCAGCCGCAATGATAAGCAAAACCAATGCTATCATCATTAGACTAAACTTCCATATCGGACGGCTCTTAGAAGCATCTGGCATAAGTTGTGCCATCAGTTCTTGATCACCAAATTCCCTCAATTGGCGCTGTTTGCGCTTGGTGTACACGATGTATGCAATCACAAAAACAGGTATTGCAACTAACCACCAAAGCATTTCTATATTTGCAAATCTAAACATATCTCTTACCTTTACATTTTACACTTTACACTATTCAGCCACTGTACGTGTTACAAAGAAACGAATGAGTATCTCCAACAGCAGGCATAGTAAGGTTGCGGTCAAGAAAGGCATGAAGTGTTCCGTGCGTTTGGAATACTCACGAACGCGTATCTTTGTTTTCTCCAATTGATCAATTTGGTGATAGATATTGCGCAGACTATTATTATCCGTTGCACGGAAATACTCTCCACCTGTCAATTGAGCAATATTGCGTAGTGCTGTCTCGTCAAACTCAGAGTTCATATATTGTTTGCCCATAGGCGTTTGGATAGGCACCAGTTCTTCTCTTGTTCCCACGCCTATCGCGTACACGCGTATATTAAAGGTTTTAGCGATTTCCGCAGCAGTTTGTGGGTCAATATCGCCGCAGTTATTACTACCGTCTGTTAGCAGAATAACTACTTTGGACTTCGTGGGCGAATCTTTCATACGATTAACGGCATTCGCCAATCCTAAACCGATAGCTGTTCCGTCTTCTATCATACCGAACCTTACCGAATGGAATAGGTTCACCAAGACTGCATGATCGGTTGTCAATGGACATTGGGTAAAGCTCTCACCTGCAAATACCACTAAACCTATCTGATCGTTTGGGCGTGATAGCACAAACTCCGTTGCTACAGCTTTGGCAGCTTCCAAACGATTCGGTTTCAAATCTTCGCCGAGCATCGTACCAGAGATGTCCAACGCCATCATGATATCAATACCTTCGGTGGATTCTGACTGCCAGCGATTGCTGAGTTGTGGACGAGCCAATGCTAATGAGAGTAGCGCAATGATAGCCACACGCAACACAAAAGGTATATGAATAAGCCACACACGCCAACTTTTTGGTTGTTGCATTAGGCTATAAGTCGAAGATAGCCTTACCGTTGCACGTGTACTGTGCAATTTCCATATATACCACCCTACTACCGGTATCAGCAGTAAGAGCAAAAATAAATATCCAGGATTCGCAAATGTCATAATTCTTTCCTTTACACCTTACACTTTACTCCTCTGAACTATTATTTGTCGTCTCTTTCACAAAGGCGTACGCATTACGCAGACTGAGTTCGTTCTCGTCGGGTGTAGCAGTCCATTTGGCAAACTTCACCAGGTCTGCTAGCGACAACATCTTGCGTAGTTGTTCATAGAGTTCTTTCTTATCATGAAGCAGCGGTTTCATCGCACGCAATGTCTCGTCCGAAGTCTGCTCCACACTGCTCACCTCAAATCGACGAGCAATATATTCGCGCACCACATCGGTGAGTTGGGTGTGATATTCTTTCACTTGTCCCGTCTGCCAAAGTTTTTGTTCGCGTATAATGTCCAATTTCTCCAATGCTACTTCTTCCGCAGGGCGTAATGGTTCGGTGATTGCTATCTCTTCTTCGTTCTTGCGCGAACGACCTTTTAGATAGGTGATTAGGTAGTATCCTCCTACGCCCACACCGGCGATTGCCAGTGCCAATAACACCCATCGCAAGATACCCCACCACCATATAGGAGCGCGATAGATACCTTTGATATCGGTGATTGCCATATCGGTCGAATCCATCTCAAAAGGCTGCACCACATTCAGCATGAGTGACTCGCTCCAAATCGTATCCCCTTCACTGACGAAAGGGAGCGGAGCAATATAGAACAACGAGTCCTCAAACGAAGTGAGTGTCAGGTATTGGTCATATTGCACGCGACCATCGTTCAGGGTCGTGGTATCTATGATTGTTTTATCTACGATCTCTATGCCGGAAATGAGTTGCTCCTCTAGCACAGGCAACTGCACTTGCTGACCTGCCTCGCAGGTGGCACGCAAATGCAAATCAGTCTGATCGCCGATAAAGAGGGTGGTACTATCTATTGCGGCACTAACCACCAGTGCCAAAATCATTGTTAGCATTTGAATAAGTGCATTAAGGCTTTCACATAATCTTCGTCCGTGCGCACGCTCACTTGACTGACGCCTGTGCGTGTAAACAATTGTTGTATATCGGCTTGATTGTTACGCCATGCTTGCGCATACGCTTCGCGAACTGAACCAATAGCGGTGTCCACCCAGATATCGTTATTTGTTTCCGCATCATGGAACTTCACCAATCCGATGTTTGGCATCTCTGCCTCACGGCGGTCATATATCTGTATCGCATTGACTTCATGACGGTTAGAAGCAATCATCAATGGTTGGTACATATCCCCCGAACCTATGAAATCCGAAATCAGGAAGGCGGTGCAATGTCTTTTTTGCGCATTGGTAAAATACTGCAATGCTTGTGCTACGTTCGTGCCTGTTGAGGTTGGTTCCAAACTCAATAACTCGCGAATGATATGCAGCACATGTGTCTTACCTTTTTTTGCGGGAATATATTTCTCAATCTTATCCGAGAAGAAAATCACGCCCACTTTGTCGTTGTTTGCTATTGTGGAGAATGCCAATGTGGCTGCCACTTCTGCCATCATATCGCGTTTCATTTGGCTCAGCGTACCAAAATTGCGGCTTCCTGACACATCTACCAGAAGCATTACCGTCAGTTCGCGTTCCTCCTCAAACACTTTGATATAGGGTTTGTTGAGACGAGCGGTCACGTTCCAATCTATGGAGCGCACATCATCACCGGGCTGATACTCACGCACTTCTGAGAACGCCATACCGCGTCCTTTGAACTGCGAGTGGTATTCGCCTGCGAAGATATTGCGGCTCAACTTACGTGCCTTAATCTCTATCTTCCGTACCCGTTGTAGTAATTCATCCGAAGTCATCACTACTAAACACTAAACTCTAAACACTAAACTCATCAAGGAACTTGAACTGCGTTCAATACCTCTGTAATCACATCTTCTGTGGTGATGTTATTCGCCTCTGCCTCGTATGTCAATCCGATACGATGACGGAGCACGTCATAGCAAACGGCGCGTACATCTTCGGGGATTACATATCCGCGACGATGGATAAAGGCGTAAGCGCGAGCTGCCAATGCCAAACTGATACTTGCACGAGGCGAGCCTCCGAATTGAATCATTGGTTTCATTTGCTCCAAACCGTATGCCTCAGGCTGACGAGTAGCAAACACAATATCCACGATGTATTTCTCAATTTTCTCATCGATATATACTTCGCGTACGATTTGGCGTGCTTTGAGGATATCTGCTTTTTCGAGGATTGGTTTCACCAGCACTTTTTCGCCTGTGATGTTTTGGCGAATGATTTGCATTTCCTCTTCTTTCTTTGGATAACCAATCACCACTTTGAGCATAAAACGGTCTGTTTGTGCTTCGGGCAACGGATATGTACCCTCTTGCTCAATTGGGTTTTGGGTAGCCAATACCAGGAATGGTTCCTCTAATTTGTAGGTCTGCTCACCGATGGTGATTTGACGCTCTTGCATCGCCTCAAGCAACGCACTTTGTACCTTTGCTGGAGCACGGTTGATCTCATCTGCCAATACGAAGTTTGCAAAGATCGGTCCTTGCTTTACCTTAAATTCTTCCGACTTTTGGGAATAGATTTGTGTACCCAACACATCGGCAGGCAGCAAGTCGGGTGTAAACTGAATACGACTAAAATCGCCCTTAACTAACTTCGCCAAAGTATTGATTGCCAACGTCTTTGCCAAGCCAGGGACACCTTCCAACAGAATATGACCATCAGCCAATAGACCGATTAACAAACTCTCTACAAGGTGTTTTTGTCCCACAATCACTTGATTCATGCCCAACGTTAGGGCATCTATAAACGAACTCTCGCGTTCAATACGCTCTTGCAATTCGCGAATATCTACTGTTGTTTGCATAGTATTTTGTTTTTTATCCATTTTTCGACTTACTACCTTTTCTGATACGCCACAAATGTGCACGCCAAAAAAGTACTCCTTTTGATATATACAAAAACTGTGCCAAACATCCAACTAATGTAGTTTACACTTTTTTATCTATTTTCTATACCTTTTTCTATGTGTCCTTTACCTCTCCAGCCATCGTAACCGTTACCACCCCGTTACCACCTCGTTACTGTCGTGTAGTTTCCCGGCAGACTGACCACTGTTTTACCTTAATCTAATA
>JAZUCY010000064.1:0-43705 GCA_045639365.1 Paludibacteraceae bacterium | reverse complement strand
TGTCTGCGACAGGTATTGTACTCTACAACGGCATGGTACAAACAGCAGTGGACGTAGCACTTCCATCCAATGGTGTATATGTCATCACTGGCGAAACCGAAGTACATAAGATACTGTTCTAAGTGATGGGCTATTGGCTATAGGCGATGGGCTATAGGCGATGGGCAATGGGCTTGAATAAATGAAAAGAGGGTGTGTCAAAATATTTAGACACATCCTCTTTCATTGTTATTACTCCCCCCCAAAAAAAATCGGTTATTAGATTAAGGTAAAACAGTGGTCAGTCTGCCGGGAAACTACACGGCAGTAACGAGGTGGTAACGGGGTGGTAACGGTTACGATGGCTGGAGAGGTAAAGGAAACTCTTCGGAAATGTGGTAAAAAAAGTGAGATTTCCGAAAGAAATAGCACTGAAAATGGCTTATACCTTTCGTCGTCGGAGTAGGCTTGTCGTAAGAAATTTGCCCTACAAATTAGGACGACAGCCACTCCTCCTCTTCCCACAAATTAAAAATTTGCGGGAGCCCTATTAATCACGTCGTTCGATCGAATTGGTTCACACATTCCCTCGAAGCTACTGCCACCCTACGCAGCCCATACACAAGTGTTTTTTAGCTTGAAAATAAATTTTCGCTCATTTTTCTTTGTGTACATGCGGGCTATGCCCTCGCGTAGAGTGGCAATGTTGTACCTTCGGACGCCGCCTGTGTATGGGCATTCTTATTTCACTATCGTTCAAAGATTGCCCTTACACATTCCCCCGAAGCTACTGCCACCCTACGCAGCCCATACACAAGTGTTTTTAGCTTAAAAATAAATTTTCGCTCAAAACACTTGTGTATGTGCATATTTTTTTGTACCTTTGCGCGCTAATTTGGAGTGGAGTGCTCCATTCGCAACAAATTAGGATCCCACTCAATTAGGGGAAACAAATGGTAAATAGTAAATCGTCAAATTGTAAATAAACATGGGTTTAGTAGAATTTATTACTAAGTTATTCGGCAATAAGTCGCAAAAAGATATGCGCGAAATCATGCCGTATGTAGAGAAAATCAAAGTTGTATTCGATGAAATTGATGCGCTGGACAACGATGCCCTCCGCGCACGCAGCGCAGCCCTCATGGCCCGCATCCAAGAGCGCGTAGCTGACAAGAAAGCACGCATCGCTGAACTGAAAGCCAACATCGAAGAGCTCGAAATCGACAAACGTGAAAAAGTATATAACGAAATAGACCACATAGAAAAAGACATCAAAGCAGCATACGAGGACGTACTCCGCGATATACTGCCAGAGGTGTTCGCTATCGTCAAGAGTACCGCTCGTCGTTTTGCACAAAACGAGGAGATCGTAGTCACCGCTACCCAAATGGATCGCGATCTGGCTGCCGATAGTCGATTCGACTTCGTAGAAATTGAAGGCGACAAAGCCATCTACTCCAATCGCTGGACTGCTGGTGGCAACGAGCACGTATGGGATATGGTACACTACGATGTGCAGCTCATCGGTGGCGTAGTGCTCCACGAAGGTAAAATCGCCGAGATGGCTACTGGTGAGGGTAAAACCTTGGTGGCAACCCTGCCAGTCTTCCTCAACGCTATGACACACGAAGGCGTGCACGTAGTAACAGTCAATGACTACCTCGCTAAACGTGACTCCGAGTGGATGGGTCCTCTCTATATGTTCCATGGTCTGACCGTGGACTGTATCGACAAACACAAACCTAACTCCGATGAACGTCGCCGTGCGTATGCATGCGATATTACATTCGGTACCAACAATGAGTTTGGTTTTGACTACCTGCGCGACAATATGGCAACCAGCCCAATGGACCTCGTACAACGTGGTCACAACTACGCCATCGTGGACGAGGTGGACTCCGTCCTCATTGACGATGCACGTACACCACTCATCATCAGCGGTCCTGTACCAAAAGGCGAAGACCAGATGTATGATGAGTACAAACACCGCGTAGAGCTGCTCGTTCGTACCCAAAACACCCTGACCACCAAACTCCTCACCGAAGCCAAAGCCAAAATGGGTAGCGCAGATGAGAAAGAGAAAGAGGCAGGCGAGTTGGCACTCTTCCGTGCCTTCAAAGGTATGCCAAAGAGCAAAGCACTCATCAAATACCTCAGCGAGCCTGGTGTGAAAGTACGCTTGCAGAAGACCGAAGAGTTCTACATGCAAGAGAACGAAAAACACATGCACATCGCTACTGACGAACTCTACTTCGTCATCGACGAGAAACATAAAACCATCGAGCTCACTGATAAAGGTATTGATACCCTAACAGGTAACATGGAAGACTCACAGTTCTTCGTACTTCCTGATGTGGGTAGCGAGGTGGCTGAGATTGAAAAAGCAGGCCTCTCCGACGAGGAGAAACGTCAAAAGAAAGATGAGATATTGGCGAACTATAGCGTGAAATCAGAGCGCGTACACACCGTTCACCAACTTCTGAAAGCATATACCCTCTTCGAGAAAGATGTGGACTATATCATCGACGATAACCAAGTTAAAATTGTCGATGAGCAGACCGGTCGTGTGATGGAAGGTCGCCGTTGGTCAGATGGTTTGCACCAAGCGGTAGAAGCCAAAGAAAATGTGAAAGTAGAAGCAGCAACGCAGACTTTCGCTACCATCACCCTGCAAAACTACTTCCGTATGTACAACAAACTGTCTGGTATGACAGGTACTGCTGAGACAGAAGCAGGCGAGTTCTGGAACATCTACAAACTGGATGTAGTAGTTATTCCAACCAATCGTCCTATCGCTCGCCAAGACATGAATGACCGTATCTATCGCACCAAACGCGAGAAATACAACGCCGTTATTGACGAGATCGTAGAATTGGTAAAAGCAGGTCGCCCAGTATTGGTGGGTACCACGTCAGTGGAAATCAGTGAGTTGCTGAGTCGCATGCTCAATCTGCGCAAGATATCACACAACGTATTGAACGCTAAGTTGCACCAACGCGAGGCAGACATCGTAGCCGAAGCTGGTCGCAAGGGTATGGTAACCATCGCCACCAACATGGCAGGTCGTGGTACCGATATTAAACTCACGCCTGAAGTGAAAGAGGCAGGCGGTTTGGCCATCCTCGGTACAGAACGCCACGAAAGCCGCCGTGTGGACCGTCAGCTCCGTGGTCGTGCTGGTCGTCAAGGTGATCCTGGTAGCAGTGTGTTCTTCGTAAGTATGGAAGATGACCTGATGCGTATGTTCGGTTCCGATCGTTTGGCTGGTCTCATGGATCGCATGGGCTTCCAAGAGGGCGAGATGATTGAGCATAAGATGATCTCTGACTCTATTGAGCGCGCACAAAAGAAGGTGGAAGAGAACAACTTCGGTATCCGTAAACGCCTCATTGAGTACGATGATGTGATGAACCAACAACGTAACGTAATCTACGCGAAGCGCCACCACGCCCTTATGGGTGAGCGTATCGGCGTGGATATCACCAATATGATCTACGATACAGCCGCTTCTGTAGTAGCTGATGCACGCGAGATGATGGATTACGAGGGCTTGAAAATGGATGTGATGCAAGTATTTGCGATGGAAGTTCCATTCACAGAAGAGGAGTTCCGCTCTTCGCGCGAGAATGTGCTTGCTGATAAGTTGGCAGAAGAGGTACTTGAGACCTTCAAACGCCGTATGGATACCTTGCAGAAAGTGGCATACCCTGTCATCAAGAACGTATATGAGGAGCGTGGCGCAATGTATGAGAATATCCTCATCCCTATCACCGATGGCAAACGTGCATACAACGTGGCAGTCAACCTAAAAGCAGCATACGAGACGGAGTGCCGCGAAGTGGTACGCGAATTTGAGAAACGTATGCTTCTCTTTGTCATCGACGATGAGTGGAAAGAGCACCTCCGCCAATTGGATGAGCTCAAGCAATCTGTACAAAACGCAAGTTACGAGCAGAAAGACCCATTGCTCATCTACAAACTGGAGTCGTTCAACATCTTCAAACAGATGCTTGACCGCTTCAACCGTCGTGCGATAGCAATCTTGCTCCGTGGTCAAATCCCAACACGCGACCCACAAGAAGTGCGCCAAGCGCATGCACAACAACGCCATGACTACTCTCGCTATCGCGCTCAAAAAGATGCTGTGGCTCGTGCTGCAGCTGCCAGCGGACAAGCCGCTGCTGCAGCTCACGATACACGTGCGCAACAACGTCCAGAGCCACTTCGCGTGGAGAAGAAACCTCGTCCAAATGACCCATGTCCATGCGGATCTGGCAAGAAATACAAACAATGCCATGGTAAAATGGAAGTATAAGCATCAAACAATATGAAACGAATTTATTTACTAATTATGATCATGGTTAGCTCCATGACAACTATCTGGGCTGATAATCTACCTTCTGGGCCAGAGCAAGCATCTGCCGCCTGTGAATGGCTACAAAAACTGACAGGACTCCCCTCGCATTTTTGCGTTTGTCAAGAAGAAAGCAAGAAGTTTTCTTTTCCTTTGGATATGAAATTGAAAGGGACTGTCTGGTACAATGCTACACTGGGCGATGTCAAACAGGGTATTACAGCATATCTTTATGCTGATTGCGAGGTGAAGATTGATATCTTTCTAACCTGTGCTTTGCCAACTGCGGCATATTCTTATACCCTATCACCCAACCAAACACGTGATATCAACGCAGATGCCATTGAGAAAAAATTAGAAAGTGCAGGAGTAGAAGGCATAGACGATAAAACAACAGTATATCTCAAAATATATCCTGTAGGTGGTACTGTTGAACGAGTAATCTGTATGCCATACAACCAAGGCTATCACTCTACCTGCTCTGACTGCTTGGCTATCTTCCCTGAGATGACTATTGTCAGCTCGCATGAGGACGATGTGTTCTATTTGGACCCATCGTATATACCTGCTGACAAAGGATTGGCTGTGTCTTGGAAGGAGTCAAACGCCATGCCATGTGGTGTGAAGATAACGCGTGCTAAATGTGATGGCGAAGTGTTGGCTGAGGCGGAGATAGTATCCAAATCCCAACCATACCATATCGACATAGACCTTTTAAAGCGCGCGCGCGAGGCAGGCGAGCGACTATACCTGCACTTCTCGCACGATGCTTCTGCCGTAGGGCGTATCCGTTTGGAAGAGTATGAGAAAACGCCTACCGCTCTGGTGGACATGAATGCAGAAACACCTGCACGTATGATATTGGATAACGGAGTAATCTATATTCAACGCGATAATCAGCGTTATACTATCTTAGGTAATAAGTTGTAAAGTGATGTTAAGTAGTCTATTATCAGTTGTTTGGGACGTTGACCCTATCCTCATCCATTTTGGTGAAGGAGGTATACGTTGGTATGGTCTGTTGTGGGCGATAGGTATCTATCTCTGTTACCTGATTCAGGTTAAGCTATACAAGAACGAGAACTGCCCAGATGACTGGACCGACAAACTCTTTATGTGGATGGTCATAGGTCTTATCATCGGCGCACGCGTGGGACACTGCTGGTTCTATGAGTGGCACGATGTCACTTTACCTGGCATGAAAGCTTATTGCCAGTATATGGGCATCTCCACCGAGCCTGTGCAGATCTTCGGTTGGACTATCAACTACCGTAATCCCTATATAGAACACCCATTCAAACTCCTCAAGATCTGGGAGGGTGGTCTCTCCAGTCACGGTGGTGCCATTGGACTGTTGACTGCAGCGTGGTTGCTCAATAGAAAAGTGTTCTCTAAAGAGAAGAAATTCCATACCTCATTGCTTTGGATCATGGATCGTTTGGTGGTAGGTGTCTGTGTGACAGCCACTTTGATTCGTTTGGGTAACTTGATGAACTCTGAGATATATGGTACTCCTACTGACTTGCCATGGGGATTTATCTTTGTGCGTGACGGACAGACTGTCCCATGTCACCCTACACAGATATACGAGATGCTCTACTGTATAGTTGGTTTTGTAGTAACATGGCTCATGTACTGGAAGGGTAAGGCTTACAAACGCGAAGGATTGCTTCTCGGCGTATTCTTAGAGATTATCTTCTTTACACGCTTCATGCTGGAGTTTATCAAGAATGACCAAGAACTCTTTGAGGCTGACCATCTGCTCAATATGGGACAAATACTCTCCTTGCCATTTATTATTTGGGGTATATACCTTATTATACGCGCGTATAGATTACCGATAACGAAGTGAAACGACTAACTCACATATTGCTTTTCCTTGCCTGTGTCACCCTTTCCGCTTGGGCGCAAGACGTAATGGACATCAGTTGGCTGCATACCCTTGTCAACGATACGAACCGTATAGACAGTTCTCAAGTGTACACAGAGTCTCATGACACTGTACCTCTACAACTTCCCGACTCAGTGGCTATGACCGTTGACAAGCAGGATACGGTCATCGTGATACATGGCCTACTAGATAGTCTCAATGCACCCGCTACCTTGGACGAAGATGCTATTCTGCTCGAACTGGTGGCGCGCCAGAGCCAACTCCTGCATGCCAACGATACGATATGGGACAAGTATCCGCATCCCTTATGCATGCAACTCATGTATATACCCCTTAGCTTCTCCTCTATTTCCGATACGATCAAGCGTGACGAATATACCATTCCTGCCATTCGTACCAAGGCAAGACGCTATATCACCACGCACCATGCGCATTTCTATACTGCAGTCAGCGATACCAATCGCTTGAAAACCATGGTTTTAGAGAATATTGAGGTCAAGCGTGCTCTTGTCAAGGACTTGGAGGAAGACCGTATGGATATTGAGCGGGCAATACGCTACCAGAACTCCCCTTGGCGCAAAGAACTCAACCTCTCCCTGCAAGTCACACAGAACTATGCCTCCGATAACTGGTATCAGGGTGCTGCCAATGCCTTTGCTATGTTGGCAAGTGCGAAAGGAAAATTGAACTACAAGAAGGATAATATTTCTTGGGAGAATGTCGGCGAGTGGCGTGCTGGTATTAGTACGGTCAGCGGTGACTCGCTACGTATCCTCAACACGACGGACGACCTCTTCCGCCTGAATAGTAAGTTCGGTTACCAATTGCACAAGCATTGGTATGTCTCTACCAATATAGAGTTCCGTACCAACTTGATGAACAACTGGCGCAAGAATACCTATGAGTTGGCTTCTGCCCTCCTCACACCAGTGCGATTTACGTGGGGTGTCGGTATTGATTATAAACCAGTTAAAGGATTGGATATCAATATCTCTCCAGGTACGTACAAAGTAGTGTATGCGCTCAATAGCGACCCCGATCTGGTCAATGTGGGCGATTATGGTATAGAGCAAGGCAAGAATGTGCTCAGCGAGTTGGGTAGTTCCGTGCGTTTGGATTGGAAATGGCGACCCCTCCGAGAGATCATAGTGGAAACGACCTTCTACTTCTTTACCAATTATAAGCGCATAGAAACAGAGTTGGAGGTGGATGTCGATTTCATTATTAACCGCTATTTCTCTGCCAAACTGATGGTGCACCCACGATACGATAGTACAGTAGCTTTGCCTGAGGGCGGAAAGACCAATATACAATTCAAGGAGTTTATCAGTGTGGGCTTCTCACACACATTTAGATAACCCTTGTCTTTATACCTTACACTTTTACACTATACACCTATGGACAAACAATCTTTGCGAATAATTTATATGGGTACTCCCGACTTTGCAGTCGAGAGCCTTCGTGCATTAGTAGAGGGGGGATACAATGTGGTGGCAGTTGTCACCATGCCTGATAAACCTGCTGGCCGCGGACATCAGTTGCAGTACTCTGCGGTGAAGCAATATGCCCTATCGGTTGGTCTGCCTATCTTGCAACCTGAGCGCTTGAAGGATGAGAATTTCCTCGCCCTGCTCAAATCGTACAATGCAGATTTGCAGATAGTTGTGGCGTTCCGTATGTTGCCTGAGGTGGTGTGGAATATGCCCCGTCTAGGTACATTTAATCTACATGCTTCGCTCTTGCCACAGTACCGCGGAGCAGCTCCTATCAACTGGGCTGTGATGAATGGAGATAGCGAAACAGGTGCCACTACTTTTATGCTCCAACACGAGATTGACACGGGTAATATCATCTTGCAAGAGCGTATCTCGATCGCCGATGACGAGAATGTGGGCTCCGTTCATGATCGACTGATGACTATGGGGGCGACTTTGGTGACTCGTACTGTGGACGCTATTATAGAGGCTGAAAACCAAGGACTACCGATTGCTACTATTCCGCAAGATAATTCGATTGTACTCCGTCCTGCGCCTAAAATCTTCAAGGATACATGTGCTATTGATTTCTCACGTACTGCTGAGCAGATACGCAATCATATCCGTGGCCTTAGTCCTTACCCTGCAGCATGGATCAGCGAGATGCCTGCTAATCATCCGTTGGCAGAAGTGCTTAGAGGAGCAAAGGTCTATAAGGCGGTTATCGCGAAACATGCTGAGCAGAAGGGACATATTATTGTGCCTTGCGCCGATGGTTATGTCGATTTGCTCGAGTTGCAACTCCCTGGCAAGAAGCGCATGGATGCTGCTGCCCTGCTCAATGGCATTCGTGTAAATAACTAATGCTGACCCCCAGAACCCAGACTCCGGTTGCCTAAATTAAAAAAAAGATTATGACAATAGCTATCTTTGGAAATACACTCCGCTCCGAAACGCTTCGTGAGGTGAAGCATATCATTGACTACTTGCAGCAGCGTGATGTGGAGATTGTCCTCTCGCAGGAGTTGCGCCATGAGATTCTATGTCGCGACTATTCCTCTGTGGAGGACTATGTATCGCATTCAGGAAATACTATTGATTTTGCTCTCTCTTTGGGTGGCGATGGCACGTTCCTGACGACGGCTTCCTTGGTCGGACATCTTGATATACCTATTTTGGGCATCAACTGCGGACATTTGGGCTATTTGGCGGAAGTCCAGACCGACGATATAGACTCTGTGCTTGAGTTGCTGATTCATAATAACTATACCATTGAACAGCGCCGTATGTTGGAGGTCACTTGTCAGCATGAAGGTAAGATTGCATCGCCATACGCGCTCAACGAGGTGGCTGTCTTGAAGTCGGGGCTAAGTAGTATGATTACGGTGGATGTGACCCTTAATGGTGAGTATTTACATAACTATAAGGCTGATGGTCTGCTTGTTGCTACTCCTACAGGTTCAACGGCATACAATTTGAGTGTGGGTGGTCCTCTGTTGGATCCTCATGTCCATGCTATTATCCTATCGCCTGTGGCTACGCATAGCCTCAATATCCGTCCTCTGGTGGTGTTGGATGATAGTAAGATAGATATCAAAATCTCCAGTCGCAATGGCAATTTCTTGCTTAGTGTGGACGGAAGAAGTCAGGTACTGAGCCAAGATATTCAACTGCATATTGAACGCTCGCAACGCACTATCAAACTGGTGCGCATCAACGGACAGACCTTCATGCAGTCGCTCAAAGAGAAACTCAATTGGGGAAAGTGATATTACGGTAAATGGTTGATTACAAAGCATTAATAGAAAAGTATTGTGCTGGGAATTTTGAACTCCAGCATATTCTTTTGACCCATTCGCGTCAGGTGGCTGACCGTGCGTTGGCTATCTTGCAGTTACACCCCGAGTGGGTGGAGCATGGTGAGGTAGATCCTGTGTTCGTGGAGGAAGCAGCTATGTTACACGATATAGGTGTCGTGCTTTGCGATGCCCCTAAGATTCATTGCTTAGGTAAGCATGCTTATATTGAGCATGGTTATTTGGGAGCGGAGATTTTGCGCCGTGAGGGCTTGCCCAAGCATGCCGATGTGGCGGAACGCCATACTGGAACAGGCATAACTATTGAACAGATTATGCGCGAGCAGTTGCCTATACCGTTGCAAGATTATACTCCTCGCACATTGGAGGAACGCCTTATCTGCTATGCTGATAAGTTTTATTCTAAGACCAAGTTGGGGCTGGATAAACCGATGAGCAAGATCCGCCAACATCTCTGGAAGTACGGTTCGGATACGGTGTTTCGTTTCGACGATATGCAACGTTTCTTTGAGCCTCAAAATGCCTAATCTTCTCCTTAATTACCCCCTATCTATCCCCCTATCTGTCTCCTATCAGCCCCCTATCTGCCCCTCATCTCCATAGGAACTTCATAGGAACCTCATAGGAACTTCATCGGAATCTCACTGATAGATTCCCTGCTTTAGACCATACTTTCACCAAGGCTTAATCCATGCTTTTTTATATTTTTTTTGTGTCACATCTTGCGTATGTGCATTTTTTTTTGTACCTTTGCAGCGATTATGACCCGATTGAGTGTAAATATCAACAAGGTGGCTACCTTGCGTAATGCGCGCGGTGGCAATCTGCCTGATGTGGAGCAGTTTGCTATAGACTGCGAAGGCTTTGGTGCAGAGGGAATTACGGTTCACCCTCGTCCTGATGAGCGACATATCACCCGTAAGGATGTGTATGCGCTGAAAGAAGTAGTAACTACGGAGTTTAATATCGAGGGCAATCCAGAGCCTGCGTTCATGGACTTGGTGTTGGCGGTGAAGCCTGCTCAAGTGACCCTTGTGCCCGATGCACATGACCAACTGACGAGCAACCATGGTTGGGATACCAAGGCGCATTTGGCTAAACTAACTACGATAATCCAACGCTTTAAGTTAGCGGGTATTCGTGTCTCTGTCTTTGTGGATGCCAATGCCGAGATGGTGGAGTATGCTGCTAAAGCAGGAGCGGATAGGGTAGAGCTCTACACGGGTCCATACGCGGAGTTGTATGATAAAGACCCAGAAGCAGCAATTGCTATGTATCGTGCAGCAGCAGAGAAAGCACGCGACTTAGGATTAGGACTGAATGCGGGGCATGACCTCAACCTGCGTAACCTCAATGCTTTTGTGACTGCTTTCCCTTGGGTGGACGAAGTGAGTATCGGACATGCGCTCATCGCAGATGCATTATATTTAGGAATACAAGAAACTATTAAACAATACAAATATGCTCTTTCAAATTCAAACTGACATGGATACAGCGATGAACGCTGTACAAGACTCATTGGCAACGATGGAACAACCAATGCAAGAATCAATTAACCTATTCACCATGGCTCAGTATGGTGGTTGGATTATGATTGTGTTGGCATTGATGTTAGCGTTTGCGCTTTATTTGTTTATCGAACGTATGGTGGTGCTGACCAAGGCAACCAAAGAAGATAAGACCTTTATGAATCGTATCCGCGATTATATCAAGGAGGGTAAGATTGATTCAGCTGTCAAACTCTGCCAACGTGCCGAAACGCCTGCTGCACGCATGGTAGAGAAGGGTATCTCTCGTATAGGTCGTCCTATGCAAGATGTGCAAGTGGCTATCGAGAATGTGGGTAACTTGGAGGTAAGTACCTTGGAGAAAGGATTGGTACTGATGGCGACTATTGCTGCGGGTGCACCTATGCTTGGTTTCTTGGGTACTGTGCTTGGTATGGTGCAGACTTTCTTCAATATGGCGCAAAATGCCAGTGGCGTGATAGAGATTTCTACTTTGTCAGAGGGTATGTACCAAGCCATGGTGACTACTGTAGGTGGTTTGATTGTTGGTATTTTGGCTATGTTCGCATACAACTTCCTCGTGTCACGCATTGACCGTGTGGTACGCCAACTCGAATCGCGCACGATGGAGTTCATGGACTTGCTCAACGAACCAGTCTAACTCTTTCCTATACACCTTACACTCTACACTCTACACTTTACACTATAAAGTTATGGCTCTTAAACGAAGAAACAAAGTCGAGGCGATGTTTGCCATGTCATCCATGACAGACTTGATATTCTTGCTGTTGCTCTTTTTTGTGATGGTAAGTACCATGTCGTCGCCTAATGATATTAAGATTAACTTGCCTCAGGCGCGTGCCAAGAGCACGACCAAGCAAGTGGTAGCCAAAGTGAGTATTGATAACTTAGGTAACTACTACGTGGCTCTTGGTCGTCAGAAGCCAATGCCTATCTTGGCGGAAGACTTAGAGGCATATCTCTGTACTATTCAGCAACAAGATAGTGCTATGTATATTGCGTTGCACGCCGATCAGGATATCGCTTACCGCGAGGTGGTGAATGTATTGGATATTGCTAATGAACATAAGATGAAGATTGTTTTGGCAACGAAGAAGTGAAAAATAATCAATCACATATCATAGCAGCTATCGGAACAGTTGTTCTGCTGTTGCTCTTTTTCTTATTGCTTATCAAATTGACGATCACGGCTCCTGTGCAGTTGGAGGACGAGGGTATTGTCATCACGTTTGGCGATGCTGATGAAGGGGGCGGTATGCCTGATGTACTCCCAATGCCTGACCCTATCACGCAAGTCGAACAGCAACCTGCAGCTCCAGCTCCTACACCTGTGCAACCCTCTGACAATGATCTCATTGTGCAAGAGGATGAGGAGTCTTTGGCACTCGCACAGCAGAATGAAGATCTTATCAAGCGTGAGGCAGAGGAGCAAGAACTTATCCGCAAGCAGCGTGAGGAAGAAGCGCGTATCGAGGCCGAACGTATCGAGCGCGAGAAAGCTCTTGCAGAGCAGAAAGCCCGTGAGGAAGAGGCTATTAAGAAGGCTCAAGCGATGGCAGCACTATTTGGGCAAGCCGGTTCTACCGAAGGCGCAAATGCGGAGAATGCTACAACGAACCCTGCTGCAACGAGCAAGGGTAATCCTGTGGGCAAAAACTTTGGCTCAGTGAATGGCAATATGTGGTCTCTACAAGGACGCAGTATGAAGAGTATGCCTAAACCTTCTACCGATTTCAAGGAACAAGGTAAGGTGGTCGTGTCTATCCGTGTGGACAAGGCTGGTAATGTGGTTGCAGCTTCTATTGGTGATGGTACTACCATATCGGATCGCTACACCCAGCAGTTGGCATTAGATGCTGCTCGCAAGGCCAAATTTACAGAAGGAGATAAAGAACAAATAGGTTCTATAACTTATAATTTCAAACTCAACTAAATGTTTTTACTATGAATTACATTTTCTTAGACAATGGTTTTGAAGAGATAGAGGCTATCACTACGATAGACCTTCTGCGCCGTGCTAATATCGCGCTGATCACCGTTTCTGTGACTGGACAAGAATGGGTGATGGGTGCACACAATATCCCAGTGAAAGCTGATGCGCTGATTGCAAATGTGGATTTCGCAGATGCAGAAATGTTGATTCTGCCAGGTGGTGCTACCAAGTTGCATGAGTGTGAGGCTTTGTGCCAACTCTTGGTGAAGCACAATGAGGCTGATCAACTCATCGCTGCTATCTGTGCTGCTCCATCTGTATTGGGCAGATTGGGTATCCTTGAGGGCAAACAAGCTACTTGCTACCCTGGCTTTGAGGAGTATCTTGGTGAGAGTTATATTGACGGACTAGTAGTGGAGTCTAAGAATATCATCACAGCCAAAGGTCCTGGACTGAGTAGCGACTTCGCTTTCTGCTTGATTGAGAAAATGGTCGGCAGCGAGATTGCAGATCAAGTGTATGATGCTGCACAATATTAAATGAGTAATTAACAATTAGTATTAGTTAAGAATTAAAAATGAAAAGATATTTACTATCTATCTTCTCACTTATTTTGGTAATGAGCTTGTCTGCGCAAGAGGTGGAGAAAGAGCCATCTGCATGGAAGTGTTCGGGTGTATTGGGCTTGAATGCCAGTGCTACAGGACTCGTAAATTGGGCTGCGGGCGGTAACAACAATGTGACAGGTGTTGCTTTCGGTAAAGTACGTCTCCTATATGCGGAGAATAGTATGTCATGGGAAACGAACCTCGACCTAGAATATGGACTCTCCTATATAAATCAGGAGTTTGACCCATTTCAGAAGTCAAGTGACAAGATTAATTTCACTACTAAGTTTGGTTGGGAAATGGCTAAAACATGGTACTTGACCGCTTCCGCAGGCTTCCAGAGTCAGTTCGCTCCTGGTCGCAAGTATGGTGTTTCCGAAGCTTACGACCCTATCATCTCTAAGTTCCTTGCACCTGCTTATACCGATATTTCTGTCGGTATTGATTGGAAGCCTAATAATATCTTCTCTGTCTATATCTCTCCAGTAGCTGGTCGTCTGAGAACGGTGTATGTCAGCGATGCTTTAGCTAAGAAGCATGCTACTGACCAAGTAAACCTTGAGCAGGAGTTGAAAGAGAAGTATGCCGTATGGAAATACGACGTAAACGAACAAACGGGTATGGTAGAAAAGAGCTATGACTGCAACATGCGTGCAGAATTGGGTCTTTCTATCAAGGGTGCAATCAACTACACTTACAAGGATTTCAAGATCATCACCTCGGTTGGATTGTATACCCCATACGCTTGGAACAAGACCAAAATCTACAAGGATGCCACTGGACAATACTACGCAGACTTAGGTCTTGGTGATCAGTCTTACGATGGCATGGAGTACATAGGTTATCAGGATAACAATCAGCGCTTTGGTAACTTTGATGTAGATTGGGATATGGCTATCTCCTACCAGTTACTCAAGTGCCTCAATGTGACTTTATCTACATCGCTCAAGTATTACAATGGCGTGAAGATTGCCGATGCTGAAGGTGTTGCTGCAGAGCGTGTACAGTTCAAGGGTACACTCGGTTTGGGCGTAGGTTACAGTTTCTAACACGATGACGAGGGACTATTGATGAAGAGTTTGGCAACACTGGAGAGCAATGTAGAAGCGCTACTCACGCAGTATCGCCAATTGCAGCAGCAACTGCTTGACCTTCAGCAGGAGAACCAATCGCAACGCGAGGAGATAATGCGCACCCATGCCGATTATCTCCAACTCAAGGCGGACTACAACCATCTGGAGACGGCATACGCACTGCTCGCAGAGCAGACCGATAGCGAACAACGCGACCGTGTACGCCAACGACTCACCAACCTGATTGCTCAGGTCGATCGCGCACTCGAAGCACTCAAACAATAACCTGTAGTGGAACAACGTAAACAACATATCACCCTCCAACTTGATGCGCACCGTATATCGCTGAATGTGGTGGCAGACAAAGAGGTGCTTTACCGCAATGCTGCAGAGCAAATCAATGAGCGGTATCGCTACTACCGCAAGATGTTGCCCACTCACTCCGCAGAACAGATATGGGTATATGTCGCACTGGAGATGGCAGTTAATTTGCAAGCCGATGCACATGCTCATCGCTTGCAACCCATTGAGGAGAAAATAGAAGAAATAAATCAATTGATAATAAATACATTACAAAATAACAACTAAAAAGAATTCAATATTATGATAATTGTAAACACACTTATCGCAATAGTAGCGTTATTAGTAGGAGCAGGTATCTGCTATTTGCTGTTCCGCTATTCTGCGAAAGGCATTCTCCGCAAGGCGGAAGAGGAAGCCGAAGTAATTAAGAAGAACAAAATCATTGAGGCAAAAGAGAAATTCATTGCACTCAAACTCGAACACGAGAACCATGTACGCCAAGCGGAGCAGAAACTCCATCAGCAAGAGCAACGCGTACAACAACGTGACCAACAACTCAACCAAAAGCAAAGTGAAGTGCAACGCGCTCAAAACGAACTCAACACACAACGCCAGAACTTAGAGAACCAACAGAAAGCTATTGAGCGTAAAACACAGGAGATTGACCGTCTTCAAAAAGCTGCGGAGCAACAATTAGAGCAAATCTCTGGTTTATCAGCAGAAGAAGCAAAAAAACAACTTGTTGATGCCCTCAAAGATGAGGCCAAGACTGCTGCTATGGCGTATATCAACGACACTATGGATGAGGCCCGCCTAACTGCTAATAAAGAGGCGAAGAAAATCATTATCCAATCTATCCAACGTATTGCTTCAGAAGCGACTGTGGAGAATGCGGTAACCGTATTCCATATTGATAATGACGAAGTCAAGGGGCGTATCATTGGTCGTGAGGGTCGTAATATCCGTGCCCTCGAGGCTGCTACGGGTGTGGAGATTGTAGTGGACGATACCCCAGAGGCAATCACCCTTTCTGCTTTCGATCCTGTACGTCGTGAGATAGCACGCCTCTCGCTCCACCAACTCGTGCAAGACGGTCGTATCCACCCTGCACGTATTGAAGAAGTGGTAGCTAAGGTGACTAAGCAAGTAGAGGAGGAGATCATCGAAACTGGTAAGCGTACTACTATTGATTTGGGTATCCATGGTATGCACCCTGAATTGGTTCGCCTTATTGGTAAGATGAAGTATCGTTCTAGCTATGGTCAAAACCTTTTGATGCACGCTCGTGAGACAGCTAACCTCTGTGCGGCTATGGCAGCGGAGCTTGGTTTGAACGTGAAGAAAGCACGCCGTGCTGGTCTGCTTCACGATATAGGTAAAGTGAGTGATGAGGATATGGAGATGCCACACGCACAATTGGGTATGCGTCTCTGCGAGAAATATGGCGAGAAACCAGATATCTGCAATGCCGTTGGTGCACACCACGAGGAGTGTGAGATGGAGTCTATCATCGCGCCTATCGTTCTTGCTTGTGACGCTATCTCTGGTGCACGTCCAGGTGCACGCCGCGAGATTGTGGAGGCATACGTGAAACGTCTCAATGACCTTGAGAATATCGCAATGTCTTATCCTGGTGTTACCAAGACATACGCACTTCAAGCTGGTCGCGAATTGCGCGTGATTGTAGGTGCTGACAAACTCAGCGACAAGGAGACAGAGCTGCTCTCATTTGATATTGCTAAGCGTATCCAAGACGAGATGACGTATCCAGGTCAAATCCGTATCACCGTTATCCGTGAAACACGCGCCGTAAGTTACGCGAAGTAAGGACTGACTGTATGAATAGTAAAACCTCCGTTACATATTGTAGCGGAGGTTTCTTTATCGGGTAGATAAGTGGTGGATAAGCGGTGGATAGTTTATTCTCTTTGTACTTCTTCTGCCAGCCATTTGTCTAATGATTCTTTTTCTCCTAAACCGATTCGCGATTTGATGCGCATACGACGGCTCCATATGGTGCGTTGCGTTAGCCCTAATAGTAAACATATATCTGCATTATCTAACCCCAATATATATAATGCAAGTACTTGACAATCTGTGCTTGTTAGGCGTGGATATTCCGTTTGTAAACGTGGCATCAAATTGCCATAGCAACCATTAAACTCGTTGAAGAAGTGCTCCCATTGCTCATCGGTGGAGAATATGTTAGAATCAATGAATTGTTGTGCCCAGTCGGGCATCTTCTCTTCTTTCTTTTTGGTAAGCAGTGCTTCTTGCAGATGTTTATTTAATGCTAAACGTTGGTTTAATACTTGTTTTAGTGCTTCTCGACGCAGATGTAGCTCCTTGTGTAAATCTTTGATTTTTTGTTGCGTACGAGCTTGTTCTACTAATCGCTCTGTTTTGCGTCTTGCACCTATTAGAATCAGTAATATGGTTGCTGCCAATATGGCTACTACTACTAATATCAGTACCATGTGCAGGTGTTGTTTCTCCAATTGCAGTTGTAAGTTACGTGCGTGTTCAGTTTCATTGTCATAATGCTGTGCCACTACGAATGTACTGGATCTACCTTTTTGTTCTAATACGCTATAGTTCTCATTATAAAGGTGATACAGTTGCTCGTAAGCCTCATCGCTCTTGCCTTTGAGGCGTAGATATTGGCTATGCCAAAGTATATATTGCTGTTTGCTCCATGTTTGTGCAGTAGTATCGGCTGCCAAAATATCAAGATATATTCGTGCTGAATCCGCTTTCTCGGCACGAATATAGTATTTTACAAGGTCGTAGGCATAGCGCTTTTGTCCTGCTTGATGGCAAAGGTATTGGCATATTTGGGCTACTTCGGGTGATTGGAGTTGATTGGCAGTGAGTTGTGCATAACGAATGTCTAAATATAATATTGTATCATTATATCGTTTGGCATGGACTAATGCACTATCAAAATAATCATGCTTGTGTTCATTATCACTCATACGCCCTAATTCACGATAGACTGATGCCAGGTATAGAGGCAAATCGGCCGTTTGCAGGTGGGGCAAGGCTTTTTGATAGTTGTCAAAGGCGATATCGTATAGTTGTTCGCTTTCGCTGATACGCCCCATTTTATAGTATATCATACCTTGAATGATAGGCTCATTGGGCTGATTTTCAGCCTCTTTGAGCATTTGCATGGCTTCGGTGTTTTTGCCTTGCCAATTTAGATAGGCACCTTGTATATAATAGGCCTCGCCCGCTGAAACCTTATCGCCACGATTGGTGAAGTAAGTAGCCAATGCCATCATATCCGTGTTTGTGGGCAGTTGGAATAGCTGTTTTAACCATAAGTGAGCCTCCGCTAAGCGATAGCGATGATAATCGTAGTCGTTTAATATATGGGGATCTATTTGCTGACATTTTGCCATAGCAGAGTCCGTGGCATGCCATACTTGCTCCACTATCTGAGCCAATTGAGGGTTGGCTATGGTGTTTTTCTCTGAACATGCTACACACCCAAGAAGTAGGCTAATAATAGAAATGTAGTGAATTGTTTTCATGTTTTTGGAGGTGGGTTCTATTTTTTGTGCAAAATTACTACTTTTTTTCGTCACTTGCAAGCGGTTTTTGTCACCTGCATCAGTTTTTAATTTTGGTAAAATTATAATAGGTTATTAATCAGTTGTTTATAAACTGCAACTTTTAGTGGCTGCATCATTTTTTATTTTGGTTATGTCAAAAAAAAGCAGTACCTTTGCAGCGGATTTCAAAATCAATCAACGCTATGTGTAACAAAACGAGTAAAATCAATTTTGTGTTATTAGGCAGTATGTTGCTTTTATGCTTGTCTGCGTGTTCTGATGGGCCAACCTTTCATGGTGATCACCCGTGGAACTCTAATATGCTAAGTACTCTGTCGAGTAGTGATCAAAATAAAGTAATGAAAGATACAATTACGCCGCCAAGCAACCCTATGAACGAAAAACCGGTTCCTGATGATACGTACCATTTTCGGGGTGTACTCAGTTTGGAGTATTTTGCTGGTGAATTATATTGTGTCATAAAAAGCACGCGGAATGACTATTTTTTGGTGAACGAACAACGCACGTATTTATTGCGTTTGAATGACCCTATATTGAGCAAATATGCTGTGGGAGATACCATCGTGGTAACTGCTCAACCAATGAAAATGCTACGCGATTTATCCTTAACCACCTATTATATTCAATCAAATAAATAGTCATTTCGTAGTATGAATAATATAAAGATGCATATATATGTGTTGTGGATATTGCTATTGGTAAGTATGCCTTTGGTAGCCGAACAACCAACGAATGAAGTTACCTACAATCGCCATTCTATCCGTTTGGGTTGGGGTGAGGCGTTTCTTTCTACAAGCAGTTATGATTTTACGCCATTGTATGGTATGACCCTTTTGCCAGTATATCCGACTGATATTCAGCCTGCATTGGAGCATATTGTGGGCATGCCAGCTTTGGAAGCAGACCAATATCTGCGAGATTATCAATTTGTAGAATTGGGTCAGATGACCTCGCCAGGACATTTTTATATAGGTTATAATTATCAACTAACTCCGCTCGTTAGTTTGGGTGTGGATATGGATTACCTTTATATGCGTTTGCCAACACATTGGTATAATGGTTATCATACACTACTGATCGAGCAACTGTATGACCAATTGCATCATATCACTGTGATGCCCAATATCCGCTTTACCTATTTTCGCCAACGCATATTGGAATTGTATTCGGCAGTGGGCTTTGGATGTTCCTACTATAATTTTTCTGTAAATAATTATGTGGGTTTATCGTTGAATACCACGGTGTTAGGTGCTCGGTTGGGTGCTGAACATTGGTTTGCTGAAGTTGAGTTAGGCAGCATGCAATCATGGGCTTTGGGATGTCCCGTGCAGAATGGGCTGTATGGTTCTCGACTCTTTTGTATGGCTGTGGGATATAGATTTTAGTTTATGCAACGAACAATAAAACTTATACAACAATGAAAACTAACACGTTTCGCACTAAGTGCAACCGCTTATTAGAGCGATGTATGCGTCTTTTTACCCTATCGGGTATAGCATTTGTGGTAACAGCGTGCTATGGTTGTCCATACGCAGAGTATGATGTGGAAGGATATGTCTATGACGAAAATGGCAACATGTTGGAGAATATGCAAGTAGTTGTCCGCACTTTTGACCAAGAATGGGATTACCCGGATACGGTCTATACTAATGCAGATGGTCATTATCATGCGGTGCATAGCCTCACTTCCACAGGAGATGATTGCATGGAAGTGATTGTGCATGATACCACTGGGGTATATGCTTCTGACTCCACGCATATCTCCTCGGGCAAGATGAAAGTAAAGGACCAAGATTCTTGGTCAACCTATTATTCTATGCGCCAAGATTTCAAACTTGAAAAGAAATAATCGTTTGAGCCGTTAGGCGAGATAAGAAATAGTTATGAAAAAGATTTGCCTTTTGTTTGTTGCTATGTTTTGCACTCTTGTCATGTTTGCACAGAGTGATGATGTAAACACTATATCCAATGATACGGTTGTAGGTGATGATTATTATATATGTGTACAGTATGAAACATGGCCTAAATTTCCTGGGGGTCAACAGACGATGCTTAAGTATATTCAAGAAAATCTAAAATATCCAAAACAGGCACTCAAGAAGCAAATACAAGGCCGTTCCATCTGTCAGTTTATAGTAGAGAAAGATGGTAGTATAAGTCATATACGAGTAGTACGGTCTTCTGGGAATAAGTCATTAGACAGAGCGGCTATTCGTGTGATAAAGACAATGCCAAAATGGACACCAGGACGTTTGCAAGGGAAAATAGTTCGTACAACTTATACTCTTCCCGTAAATTTTAGAATACCCAATATAGAAAAATAATACGCACATGAACCTTCGCAAACGCATTATATTCGAGCTTGAGCGACTGCGCCGCAAGAACCTGCAACTGTTGCACCCTCTGCAACAATTGTTTTGGGAGAGTACGCTGCGTTGCAATGTGCATTGTCTGCATTGTGGTAGCGATTGTAGTAGTAGCGAAGTAACGCCCGATATGCCTGCGGAGGACTTTCTCCGTGTGATAGACCAGTCCGTTACTCCTCATGTGGATCCACATAAAGTACTAATCATCATCTCTGGTGGCGAACCGCTTATGCGCAAAGACCTCGCAGAAGTGGGTGTGGCACTCAAGAAACGTGGTTATCCTTGGGGGATGGTTACTAATGGTTTGGCACTGACCGAAAAACGTTTCCGCGAACTCATGGCAGCAGGCTTACGCTCGATGGCTATCAGTTTTGATGGCATGGAACTCAACCATAACTGGCTCCGCCAACACTCGCTTGCCTTCGAAGGTGCCACTCGTGCTATCAAACTGGCTGCTGCTACGCCATCGCTCACTTGGGACGTAGTCACTTGCGTGAATCAGCGCACTATCCATCAGTTGGATGATATGCAACAATATCTATGGTCTATCGGTGTGCGCAACTGGCGACTTATCACGATTGATCCTATGGGACGTGCAGCCGATAATCCCGAACTGCTACTAACGCCCGAGCAACATCGCTATGTGTTGGATTATATTCGCGAGAAACGCCAAGAAGGCTTACATATATCGTACTCGTGCGAAGGTTTTATGCCTGATTATGAAGGTGAGATACGTGATCATCTTTTCCATTGTGCAGCAGGTGTAAGTGTGGCATCCATCTTGATTGATGGTAGCATATCTGCATGTACAAGTATTCGCGGTAAGTACTATCAGGGTAATATCTATAAAGATGATTTTTGGGAGGTGTGGGAGCATGGATTCAAGGACTACCGCAACCGTCAATGGATGAAAGAGAAAGAGCCGTGCAGGGACTGCAAGCTCTTTCGTTACTGTGAGGGTGGAGGCATGCACCTCCGCCGTGAAGACGGCTCCCTCATGCTTTGTCACCAGAATAAGATTACTACATTCGGTTAGGCACCTCAATTCCGAGCAGTGCCATAGCACTCTTGATCACTTTGGCTACTGTCTGAGCCAAGACAAGGCGCAAAGCGCGTTTGTCAGCATCTGCCTCGTTCAAAATGCTATGATCGTGGTAGAAGCTATTGAAGTCGCATGCCAAGGCGTATGCATAGTTTGCAATCACCGCTGGTGAGAACTCGTCGCCTGCTTGACGTACTGCAGCAGGGTAATCCACAAGGCGTTGGATAAGAGCGAGCTCTTTGTCAGAGAGGCTATTGGCAATTGGCAATTGGCAATTGGTGAGGGCTTCGCCTGCCTTACGCAACACACTTTGAATACGTGCGTAGGTGTATTGGATAAACGGACCTGTATTGCCGTTGAAATCGATACTCTCTTCTGGGTTGAAGAGCATGTTCTTGCGTGGATCCACTTTCAAGATGAAGTATTTCAATGCGCCCAAACCTACCACGCGAGCAATCTCGTTGGCCTCTTCTTCGGTGATGTCTGGCAGGGTATTCACTTTATCTTTAGAGATCTCTTTCGCATCCGCAATCATCTGTGCCATCAAATCATCAGCATCTACGACTGTTCCTTCGCGACTCTTCATCTTGCCGTTAGGAAGCTCTACCATACCGTAACTGAAGTGCACCAACTCTTTGCCGAATGGGAAACCAAGGCGGTCAAGCAAGATGCTGAGCACCTTGAAGTGGTACTCTTGCTCGTTACCTACGACATATACCATCTTGTCGATAGGGTAGTCCTCGAAGCGGAGTTTCGCTGTACCTATATCTTGGGTCATATAGACCGATGTACCGTCAGCGCGGAGCAATAGTTTCTCATCGAGTCCGTTTTGTGCAAGGTCAGCCCATACAGAGCCATCTTCGCGGCGGTAGAAATCGCCTCTGGCGAGTCCACGCTCCACTTCGCCCTTACCTACGAGGTAGGTGTCAGACTCGTAGTAGATCTTATCGAAGCCTACGCCCATTTGCTTGTAGGTTTCGTCGAATCCAGCATATACCCATTCGTTCATCTTTTGCCAGAGGGCACGCACTTCGGCATCGCCTTGCTCCCATTTTACGAGCATGGCTTGTGCTTCTTTCATGAGCGGAGCCTCTTTCTTGGCAGTCTCCTCGTCCATACCATTGGCTACAAGTTCTTTGATTTGGGCTTTGTATTCTTTGTCGAAGCGCACGTAGTAATCACCAATCAGGTGGTCGCCTTTCTTGCCGCTAGTCTCTGGTGTCTCGCCGTTGCCGAAGAGTTGCCATGCTAGCATGGATTTACAGATATGGATACCACGATCGTTTACGATATTAGTCTTCACCACATTCCAGCCATTGGCCTCTTGGATCTTGGCGATAGAGTAACCCAGCAGGTTGTTGCGCACGTGACCTAGGTGCAAAGGTTTGTTGGTGTTAGGAGATGAGTACTCCACCATCATCAATGGCTTTTCACCTTTCGCCTCTTCGCCTTTCGCCTCTCTCCTCAACTGTCCGTAGTTCTCTGCGCTAGCGATGGTTTGCAGTTGATCAAGCCAATAGGCTTGTGAAATGCTCAGGTTGAGGAATCCTTGTACGGCGTTGTACTTCTCAATGAGGTTATTGGCAATAGGTGATTGACTATTGGTGAGGGCTTCGCCTACTTCTTGTGCTACCATTGCAGGCGCTTTGCGTGCTGCTTTCACGAATGGGAACACCACGAGTGTGATATCACCTTCGAACTCAGCGCGAGTTTTTTGAAACTGCACTTGTGCAGGTGTGATTTCCACACCGTAAAGTTCTTTGACTACCTCTTGTACTTGAGGAATAAGTATGCTTTCTAATGTCATATAATCAGTGTATAATTACGAATTTTCAAAACGCCTGCAAAGATACTGCTTTTTTTTGAGATATGCAACCTTTCGATATATTTTTTCTTTAGGAGTGAGTTTTACATCTCGGGGTTGCATCAAACAATTTCTATTTGATAGCCTTCACTTCCATGCGAACAGCCACTTCTGCGAGTGTCAAGTCTTTAAGCGTGTAGATCGATGTCATTATTGTTATTTTCTGTCATAGATCTTGAATTTGTGTTTCTTCAGAATAATGTAATACATTTGGATTATAATAATTTCGGAAGGACGCCTCTATCATTTTGGCGATTTTCTTATCATCCCAACCTACTTCATGACCAAAATGATGTTTATCCCTATTGTGCATAAAGTAGTCTAAATGTTTCTGATTTTCTTCAATCAAAGCCTGTACATTGATTCGTACGTTCTCTAATATTCTAAAATAGGACCTTGTAATATTTCATATAGTTGGTCACCAATCGTTTTTTGAAGTGTGATAGTTGGATTGTAATATGCTTTACTCATATCTGCGTAGTTTTATCTCCTCATCGGAGCAGAGTTTATAAACACGATTTTGGATATAGTTGGAGAGTTCTTGCAGATTGCGTTTGTTTTGTGGAATGGCAAGTAGGTTAATGAATACCTTCGCCTTGCTCTCAATGATAACATCTGTGTTTTGCGTGCCTTTGGCTACCACGCGAATGCGGATGTCTTGTCCTGTAGGAATAAGACGCCAGCCATGCGATGCGGTGAGGACAAAATTGTCCTCATCGTACCGCACACGTTTAAAGTCATCCGTTGTCTGCAAGACATGTTTCACGCAAGCAAACACCCGCCTTGCAGGCTGTGGAAAAGTTAGAGTGGAGGTCATTGATTTTTTTCTTTGTCAGATGAAAATGCCCCTATAGCCAATAATAGTCCTATTACCTCACATAGAATATATGCAAAGGTATGGTCTCTCCACCAATGGAAATAGGAATCCCATCCAACAATCAATAAAAATGTGAGTAGTCCTAAAAAATAGAAGATAAGTAGGATAATACAAACTTTTCTCATTACTTTAATACCTCAAAATTACTATCTAAGTATTTTTTAAATTTATTAGCCATAGGACGGAATGTCCAATAAGTCAGTGCGCCAGAGACAGGAGCTCCTACTAATGGAAGAGCCTTACCTACACCTTGTGAAAAAGATTTTTTTGTCAGTTCAACACCAAGCCATTTAGCTACTGCTTTGCAGGCAACATAGATACCCGATTTGGTAAGAGCCTGTTTAGGTAATTGTTTGGTAATGGTCTGTGCAAGCATATTCAGAACTTGGTTGAGAGTTGATATTGCTACTTGTGCTCCAGACATAACACCAATAGACAAAGTTAGAATATGAGTTGCCTCTTCAGTTAATTTTCCACTATCGTTTTGCATGTTTGGTGTACCATATAAGTATAGAAGTTTTTGAGCCATAGATAAAACGTGACCATAGAATTGTGCCAAGTCTGCTGGAATTGTTCCTGCAATGAACCAGCCGCCAGGAATACCAGCAAGCGCAGATGTTAATGTTACTGCTGTCAAGTGATTTTTTATAACACCATTTGCAATTTGTTTAATTTTATCGATTGAGATAACTTCAGATGGTTTGCCATCAATTGCTATTTGTATTTGTTCCTCGCTACAGAATGGTGCAAGCTCCTTGGTTATAAACTCTGCACGATTAACGGCAACCATAGGTAATTTCATTGCTGCTTGAAGCGTCTTGTTCCATAATTGAACAGTATTGATTTCTTTCATAATAAAAATAATTTAAATGGTTTATAATGCATGTTTAATGATTTGCTCTTATTATATATATAAATATGTAAATTACATTCTCTTAGTCTCCATGTAGGCAGTGCTGATATAGTGGATTGCACTACTCATGTCTATGCCACATTGCATGGCAAATGCTTCTGCAATACGACGTTTACCCTCTACAGAGTATAGAGGACTTGACATTTGGTCATGTGGTACTCGGACGGAAAGCCCTGCTGGCAGGCGATGTCTTCCTGTGTTCAAGTCGCGCGTAACGACTACTTCGTACATGTAAGTCATATTCTTTAATGTTTGTTGGTTTGTTTTTTCAATGGTATAAAAACGTATAGTATCTTCCCTTTTCTTGCGAATTTTGTATTGATTCCTTAGTAAAAAGTGCTTTCGTTGCCGTCTCGTTGCCGTCTCGTTGCCGTGTTTGTCTCGAAACCGCCAAGGAAATTGAAAGATTTTTATACAAAAAGCGCAGAGTAATATCTTCCTTCGTCACAAACAAGGCTCTGGTAAACCCTACAGAAACAAAGAGAAATAATGCTCCACGCCATATATGACTTCGCAAGGATTTCATATACGCGGAAACGATTACTCTTTGCCCTTCTGCTATTGAAATGTACCAGATTTCTGTTTGTCGGGTCAAAAGTAAATAACGCTTCATGTTTTGGATTTCTCCCCAAAACGCTACAAAATTACTACATTTTTTTCAAAGAGCAAAATTTTAGGAGCATTATTTCTCGTTTTCGTTGCAAAAGTACACAAATTATCCAATTTGAGCAACAAAGTGCTCCTAAAAAGCAAAGCGGTGCACTATCTTGTATCAAACCCAAAGACTTTGATACAAAAATTGTAAGGGGACTTGCACAAACACCATTTTTTGTGTACCTTTGCGCGAAATTTCTATGACGAACCGAAAAGACATATTAACAATACTTATCCAACACTGCTTCTTCGCTCCAAGCCATAGCCGTTTGGCAACGCTACTTGGTCAGAAAGGACGTATGAACATCACACGCCTAATAGACGGCACATTGGGAGAAAGAGCCATCAACACACTATGGCAGGATGTATGCGATACGTTCTCCGTTTCGGAAGAACTGATGCCCTACCTTCCCATTATATGGAATCTGTGTGGGCAATTGAAGATGCATACCGATTTGCTGTGCGTGGAACTACCCATAGAAGAGCAGGAATGTCCGCCAAGCATTGATAAACAGATTTGGGAAGAAATACATAATCTATACCGCCATGACCCGATGCTTTGTTACATGCTCATGGCATTGCTCTACGCCAAACGCCATGGCATCAATCCCTACCAACAAAAGCAGATGGGAGCAACCGTGCAAGTAATCAAAGAAATTAACGAACAACTACACCAACTTTTCCCCGAACAAATCAATGCCTACGACGCAGCCGAAGAAACCATTCGCGTATTAGCAGAACGCGATGTAGATAACTGGTGGTGGATTGGGTACTTCGGAGGAACAATCTTGCGCTTGTACCATGAGCCAAGTTATCTGCATACCATGTTTCGCGAACAGACATACGCCATGCCTTTTCCCGAGGAGCAATGGTGGCGCGGAGAGGAGGGCGATACACTATGGTACTGGAAAAGAAACGGTCATTCAAACGCTTTGTATGATGTGATGCGTGTAAATAGCGGTCAAGATGTGGGAGAGGCGGACCATTTTCAGGTGATCTTTACAGCAAACCATGTAGCACGATTGCTCAAACAGACCGAAGACAAGATTGATGGAGTGTTTCTTTATTGGGAATTGACAGAGAGGAAGGGCATATACTCTTTGACTCTCCGCCCTGAAACAGAGAATGAGACATGCCAACTGTTGCCTGAAAGAATAGTCATGTTGCAGGAGGAAGACAATCCGTTGTTACTCGCTCGCGCCAAGGAACTGACAAAAGATATGCAGCGCGAAGTGGCTCTGTGCCTATTCCGCGAAGCGGGGTTAGAGCCTACGATAGATTATGAGATAATAGATGTGGAATGTAGTCGAACGACACTAAAAGTGATATTCAAATGTCGAGATACAGAACTATGCGAAAAAGTCGAGTTCTCGTTGTCGAATAGACCAGCCTTATACGACATTACCGCCCAATCGACAGTGGATCTGTATATAGGGCGAGCTGATAGGAGACTATATGCCTTCTGGGATGAGATAGGAGTACTATTGGCAATAGATGAATTGTGATTTACATATAGTTTATCAATACAAAGGTATCAGGTGAATGCGCAAGCGAGGGTGTGTCATCATTTGGACACACCCTCAATAAAACCAAAAAGCGGATGCTCAATTGGATTTAAAGCGCGCGGCATTTCTCTTTGAGGAACGCGGCTTCTTGCTTATTGAGCAGAGGAGACACCTCGGCATATACCCATGCATGGTAATTATTAATCCATGCGATCTCTTCGGCAGTCATACGAGCCATGTCAATCATTCGTGTGTCGTAGAAGCATAAAGTCAATGTCTCAAATTCCAGGAAAGTCTCGCCCGTAGCGTGTGCGCCCAAGTTGGTGCATTCGCGCACGGCGATCAGGTTCTCAATACGGATACCATACTCGTTGGCGCGATAGATACCTGGCTCGTCGGAACATACGTTGCCTACTTGCAATGGATTAGGATTGTTATCTGTACGAATGTTCTGTGGTCCTTCATGGCAGCCCATGAAGTGACCCACTCCGTGACCTGTACCGTGACCGTAAGTTATACCCTCCTGCCAGAGAAATTGGCGTGCAAGCACATCGAGTTGGTTGCCACGTGTACCTTTAGGGAAACGTGCGCGTGCAAGTGCGATATGTCCGCGGAGTACGGCTGTATAGTCGCGCTTCACGGCAGCAGGGATATTCTCCTCCTTGCCAATCCATACGGTGCGAGTAATATCGGTGGTGCCGTCCAAATACTGTCCGCCAGAATCAAGCAACAATACACCTTCGCCTTCGATATTGGCACACTCCTCTGGAGTAGCATGGTAGTGCACAATAGCACCATTTCCCTTCCAACCTGCAATCGTACAGAAACTATCATCGGTGTAGTTCTCGCCCATAGCGCGGAACTCACCGAGTTTAGCAGCGAGGGTTATCTCTGTTTGTGGTGTTAGCAGTGCCTCGTTCTCCAACCAATAGAAGAAGCGTGTCAATGCTACTGCGTCCTTGCGCATAGCGATGCGTTCGCCGTTGAGCTCAACTTGATTTTTCACACTCTGCATCTTGAGTACGGGGCTTGGGCTGACATTTACTTTGTTGGCAGCAGGATTGATAGCCTCGTAAAGCGCCTCATTGACTTTATTACCATCGTACATGACGGCAGTCGCAGAGAGTTGTTGCAAGTATGGGAAGACTTGGTCGTAATCACAAACATTGACATTGATGCGTTGGAGATATGCGCGTGCAGCATCATCGAGTTTGCTTGGTGCAACGAAAATACTGCATTTGTCCATCTCTACTACCACATAACTGATGAGGCAAGGAGTGTAGTCCACATCTTTGCCACGGATATTGAGTAGCCAACCTATCTCATCAAGCGCAGAAACTACGAGTGCCTCGCAGCGTTTCTCTTGGAGTACCTTGCGCACACGTGTGAGTTTGCTCTCTACGCTCTCACCAGTGTATTTCTCCTCGTATTCGTAGAGCAACGATGTAGGTATAGCAGGGCGATTGTCTGTCCAAAGTGGAGAGATGAGATCGATAGATACAAGCGATAGTCCGCCCTCTTTCAATGTGGTTTGCAAATCACGATAGCCGTTGACACTGTACATCTCGGGATTAACGGCGACTTTGGGCGATTGACTATTGGCTATTGGTGATAGACTGGATAGAAGCCACTCTGGGATAGTAGGGCAGTCAATATCACTCTCGCGCATGAGGGTGACGGTAGTGCCTTGCAATTCTGCTTCGGCTTGGAGATAATAGCGGCTGTCGGTCCACAAGAGTGCTTGGTCAAGTGTGATGACTGCGGTGCCTGTCTCGCCGAGAAATCCTGTAATCCAAGACATCTCGGTCCAGTGAGCAGCCATATATTCGCTAGCATGAGGGTCGGTGCCTGGTACGATGCAGGCAGTAACGCCATGCTGTTGCATGAGCGCGCGTAGCGCGGAAAGACGGGAAGGAATCATAGTAGTGTAAGCAATAAAGTGTAAAGGTGAGGGGTTATTTGACAGCTTTGAAGGACATGTCGAGGCTCTTGATAGAGTGGGTGAGGGCACCAACACTGACAAAATCTACACCTGTCTCTGCATAGCTGCGGATAGTATCAATGGTTATGCCACCACTGGATTCAATCTCGATATGCTTGCCATTCTCTTTCTCCCATGCGCGGATAATCTCCACTGCACCTTTGGTGCGCTCTGGGTTGAAGTTGTCGAGCATGATACGGTCAGGGATATTGGTGGCAAGTGCCTCGCGTATCTCGTCTTCGTTGCGTGTCTCAATCTCAATGCGGAGGTCTTTGCCCTTTGCTTGGCAGTAATCCTTGGCACGAGTGAGTGCTGCGGTGATACCACCCGAGAAATCTACGTGGTTATCTTTGAGCAAAATCATATCGAAAAGACCAATGCGGTGGTTCATACCGCCACCGATGAGTACTGCCTCTTTCTCTAAGTAGCGCAAACCTGGAGTGGTCTTGCGTGTATCAAGAACGTGGCAGCCTGTACCGTCGATGAGTGATTGGTAGCGGTGTGCCGTAGTAGCTACGCCCGACATACGCTGCATGACGTTGAGCATAGTGCGCTCGATTTGCAGCAAACTAAGCTCCTTACCGTACACGCGGAATGCAATATCACCTGGTTTAACGTGTGTGCCATCTTCGATAAACTGTTCCATACGACATTCAGGGTCGAAATAGTGGATAATCTCTTTGGCTACTTCGATACCTGCAATGATACCTTCTTCTTTCACAATCAGTTGTTGGCACCCCATCTCTGTTTCGGGAATACAACTGAGTGAAGTATGATCGCCATCGCGAATGTCTTCTTCAAACCAAATGGCAATGAGTTTTTGTAATTCTTTTGTATCCATAATGTTATAGTATTTGCTCTGTATGATTTTTCGTGTCCACTTTGTCGATGAGTTGCACGAGTATGCCTTGCTCATCAAAGATAAATGTCTTTCGCAGGGTACCTACGCAGGTCTTACCGCACATCTTTTTCTCACCCCATGCGCCAAATGCTTGTAGCATCTCGGTAGTTGGATCAGAAAGCAGAGGGAAAGGTAATTCGTATTTAGCAATAAAGTTCTGATGCGACTTTTGGCTATCCTTACTCACGCCATATACCTGATAGCCTTGTGCGAGGAAACGCTCGTAGTTGTCACGTAGGTTGCATGCCTCAGCACTGCATCCTGGCGTACTATCTTTAGGATAGAAATAGAGAACTGTTTTCTTACCCAAGAGTTGCTCATGGGTGATGATTTGTCCGTTTTGGTTCGCCACGCTAAAAGCAGGCATTTTGTCTCCGATAGTTAACATTGTATTGCGTATTTTAGTGATTGTTTTAGGCATCGTCGCCTTGGGCGACAAAGGTACAAAAAAAAATGCAAATAAGCAATATTTTTCCATAATTGGGGTAGTTTTGCTACTTCGACTTGACAAAAATGAGAAATACAGGTAGAAAATAGCCTTAATAAGGTACTTTGTATTGCATAGTATTAGAAAAAGTAGTACCTTTGCACCGCGATTCAAAATTTTGGCATACTTTTTGAGTAAAAGATAGTGTAGTTTTGATGAGAGAACTATTGGAAAATAGATTGTGAAACGTTTAATTTTAATGACATGAAAAAGATTTTAGCCATTGTGGCAACCCTGATTATTTCTTTGAGTGCATCTGCTGATGACGAGCGTATGATTGCTTATTCGAATTTGCCTATTCAGGCACGTAGTTTCGTGCAAAAGTATTTTACTGTTTCGGACGTAGCGCGCGTTGAGCGCGAACGAGATGGATTGCATTATGATTACCAAGTGTATCTAAAAAATGCGAGCGAAATAGAGTTTGACCACCACGGCAATTTACAGTCCATTGACTGCAAGAGAAATGCTGTGCCAGAGGGTATCGTGCCTGCGTTGATTGTGAGTTTTGTGCAAACGCATTATCCCAATGATGTGGTGGTAGAGTATGCGATTAATTATCGCTCTTTGAAGACAGAACTGAGTAATGGTATGGAACTAGTATTTGATCATGAGGGGCATTTCATTCGCATAGATGATTAATTGGCCATAAACCCATAAAACAATAAAAAAACAATGAAAAAATTGTATCGTTCTTCTAACCGCATTTTGGCGGGAGTATGTGGCGGAATTGCCGAGTATCTGGATGTGGATCCTACATTGATTCGCGTGGTGTATGCAGCGTTAAGTATGTTCACAGCTGGTTTTCCTGGTTTGCTGTTGTACATTATCTTGATGATTTTGATGCCTAATTATGACCAAATCAATTCGTAAAAAATGATTTTATGCTAACCAATCTGAAAAGTCAAATGCGTAAAGGATTGCTGGAATATTGTATCCTTTCCATTATCAGTCGCGACGAGGCATACGCCTCGGATATCTTAGATACCCTCAAAGAGGCGCAGCTGGTAGTGGTAGAGGGTACGGTATATCCTCTGCTCACACGCATGAAGAATGAGGGATTACTCTCCTATCGTTGGCAGGAATCAACGGGTGGACCACCACGCAAGTATTACACGCTGACCGATGAGGGTAAGCAACTACTTTCTCAATTAAACGCAGAATGGCAATCTATTTGTCAAGCAATAAATCAAATAACCCAATAAATTATGAACGAAACTCGTACTATAAACCTCAACGGTTTAGTTTATCACATCGATATAGATGCCTATAAGTGCTTGCGCGACTATTTGGATGATATCGAACAACGTCTTCCTCAGGAAGATCGCCAAGAAGTGATGGCGGATATTGAAGCGCGCGTTGCCGAACTATTTCAGAAGGCATTGTTTGCCAAGAATGTGCAAGTGATTACTATTCAGATTGTTCAATCGGTAAAAGAGCAGATTGGTGCACCTTCGGAGTTTGGTCCTAATCGCCGTCCAAAAGTGAAAGTAGATAAATCGCAGAACGATGGTTGCAGGCGCATGTTCAGCATAGCACTGAATGTGGTATTGGCTATTTTGGCTTTACCAGTGATTCTGTTCGGGTTGATCGTGTTGTGTGCGTTGGTGTTTACCCTTTTGGGTGTGACCGTTGCGGGCACAACGGTGGGAGCTATAGCGCCTTTTTCCCCTGTCTTAGCAGGTGTCTTGATGGAAGGCAACGGTGCCGTTATCCTGCTATTGTTGCTGGCGCTACTGCTAATTGTTGTGTTGCCTATCGTTATGATTGTGCATACGATAGTCACGTATATGCGTACCCGTCGCGGTCCAAAAGCGCGTTTCTGGTGGATTACTATTCTCTTTTGGGTAGCATCGATTATTTTCTGGGGGGCTTCGCTGATACATTTGTATCACTCATACGAACATGCTCCTCAAATCCTCCGCACGATGTCTCTCGATGACTTTGATATGGACGATTCAGGTGTTGCAACCTCGGTGTTGCAGTTGGAAGCCTACCATAGTGTGGAACTTCGCGGAGCAGCGGTGTTGCATTTGAGCCATGCTGCTGTACCTTCGACTACTTTGACTACCAATATGTTACAATCGATCGTTACGGGTGAGGATAATTGGATGGCGGAGGTGCGTGACAGTGTGCTCTATATCGATGTTACTACGCAAATGCCTCTTGATGAGGTGATGTTGGATTTTGCGATTGCTTCGCCTGAGTTGCGCAAGATTACTATCTACGGTGCCAGCAAGGTTGAAACAATAGATGGACAGTTGTTTACACAACCATCGTTGGCATTGGATCTCAATGGCGCGGCTCAAGCAGACTTGGCATTGAATGTGCAAGCGCTGACGATTGATGCGAAGGGCGCGAGCCAATTGGAACTCTCGGGTACGGCAGATGAGGTGCATGTCACCATAGCTGGTGCAGGCGAATTGGAGGCAGAGGATTTGGTGGTGCAGACCATGCATATCAATTGTTTAGGTGCCAGCAAAGCGGAGGTGAATGTAGTGAGCGAACTATGGGCGCAAGCAGCAGGCGCGAGCAAGATTAGCTACAAAGGTACGCCACGTATCCAACAGAACATAGCCGTTGGTGGCAGTGTGATACGTAGAGATAGATAATTTACAAATAGAATTCTCGGGTAAGATCCTGATACTCCTGACTGCGAGGAGCGCATTCCGATTCGATGTAGAATGTATTGGTTTGTGTCTCCTCGCTTTGTTTTTGCTTGCTAAGGGCGATCAATAGCCGTTTGGCAGGTTTGTTGGGCTTGGGGAAGACATGTGTGATGTGCGTGATTTGCAGGTTGTTGTGTGTGGCTAATGTGCGTATCTCGTGTTCTGCTTCGATGGGCAGAATCAATGCTAACACGCCATGAGGGTGGAGGAGGCGTGTCGCATGGGTGATAAGGTCGGTATAGCTGAGCGTATCTGTATGGCGAGCCATAGAACGCTGATTGTCAGGGTTTTTAAGGCTATCTTGGAAGTAGGGTGGATTGCTTACGATAAGGTCATATCCCTCGCCTGTCGTTTCCCATTGTTGTACGGTCGAGTGATGTGCAAATAGCCATTTCCTCCAAGGGGATAGTGCGAAGTTATCCGTTGCTTGTGCCACCGCATCTGCATCTATATCAATGGCATGAATAGTTACCTCTCGCATCTCCGGATTGTTCTCTCGTATTGCCTCGATGCGTTGTGCCAACATGAGAGCAATCAGGCCGCTGCCTGTGCCTATGTCTAATAGGCGATAGGGTGATTGGTTATTGGCTATAGGCGATTGGTTATTGGTCATGGGTAATGGGCACCAAGCACCGAGAAGGACACCATCGGTGCCCACTTTCATCGCGCAGCGGTCGTGCCACACGCAGAACTGCTTAAAACGAAAAAACGCAGATGCCATCTCTACTAGTTACTCTCTTATATCCACCATCGCGCAATGCTCGTGCCCGCAGCCATGTTCGCACTCGTGCCCATGTCCGTGGGCTAAGACGTGTGCACATAGGTAGATACCAAAACCGATGAATAGCGCAGCAGATACGTAGCGTACCCATTTCTCTATGGTATGCAGTTTGCTGGTAAGCGTATGGATAGACACTGCGCTATATGAGATAAGCCATGCGATGAGCATGATAGGTAAGCCTGTACCCAAACCGAAAATAATAGGTAATAACCAGTTCCACGAGAATGGTAAGGTGACCGCTATGTCAATCATCGTGAAGAAATATACCAAACGATGGGGACAGAATGCTATGGCAAAGAAGATTCCCAACATGAATGACCAAAAACCGCTACTTTGACTATCTACGCTTTTGAGCCACTTGCTCATGCCATGATCGTGTTCGTGGTGGTGTCTTCCTGTGAAGAGGAGTAGCACACCACAGATAATCATAAACGCTGCCAATAATGGTTCGCCCCAATGGTGGAGGAAATGTTTGATACCGTCAGTTTTTGCGCCCATGATGAAGGGTATAGCCAAAAGTGTATAAGTGGCTAACTTGCCCAATACGAACATCAGTCCGTTCATCAGTACCCTGCGACGGTTATTAATCTCCTTATCTATATAGCCAATGGCAGCAATACTCGTGAAGAGTGTACAAGGGTCAAGAATCATCAAGAAACCCAAAAGCAATGAAGTGAAAACATGTACCATAATACTTCTCTTTGTCCTTAACTTACAATCTAACATTGTAAAAATCGCTGCAAAAGTAGTAAAAAATTTGCAAATATGCAAAAAATGTATTATTTTTGCAGCGTGAAACGAAAAATAGGTATATTATTTATCCTGTTTGCTTTGTTGGTGGGATTTCCCTCATGCCAATCTACGACATGGAATGGTAAGCGTTTGCAACGAACCTTGCACCACCAGCAGCATCGTGCCAATGAATTGTTGGCATACGTCTCGGCTGCCATAGAGGCAAATAATTTTGATTCTATTTGGCATTATACCCAAGCAGATGAAACGATATTGTTCTATATTTATAAAGGTACACAGTTGGTCTATTGGTCCAATGCGTGGCTAAGCGCCTCAGAGCGTGCTAAATGGGAACTGCATGACCAGTGGCACTTTGTGCGATGGGATAATGCACAAGGTATCTGTTACAGAAAGCAAGTGGGAGATTATAAGGTATTGGTCGCTATTCCTATTAAGTATAACTATTTGGTGACAACACCCGTGCTGCATAATTATTTCATACCTCCTTTCCGTGGTCCTGAAAACAGTTCACTGTCTTTGCACCAAGCCAATGATGATTCGTTCCCAATTTACTCGTATGATGGATTATATCTATTCTCCATTTCTAATGGTACGGAGTATGATAGTATTGTGCAGAATGAAGAGGTGATAGATAACTTCTCGTATCAAGCCATCTTGGCTACTGATCAACAGGAGCAAGCCTCTGCCAAATCGAAACTGCGCATGTATTATGTCATCACCGGAACGATGATTGGCATTTTGCTCTTTATCGCTATTTTTACGCTGGTGAAGTACCGTGGCTTCCGCCGAATGCGTTTGAGTGGTAAGTTCCAGTTGGTCTTGACGCCATTGGTGTTGGTGATATTGCTTTCTATTTTTATGCTTTCCATCGAGCATATAGGACGACTGTTTATTGAGACACAGCAACTGCGCCTTTCTAAAAAAGCGAAGTATGTGCAAATGGCTCTCCAAAATATGTATTTTTGGGATTTGTCTATTTCGCCCGCCAATACGCTTGCGCTCAATGTGGACTTGCGTGATATGAGTTTCGTGTTTGAGACAGATATCCACGTTTATGACCTTAATGGTAGGCTTATTGGTACTTCTACGCCGCAGTTGTTTGATTTGGGGTTGTTGCCTCGTCATCTTGCGCCTGAACCTTTCTTTAAGGGTGAACCTTCTGTGGTTCAGTATGAGCAGATTGGTAATGTGAGGTATCTTTCGGCATATACGGAATTTATCAATGGTAATTATGCTAAGATTGGATATATAGCATTGCCTAGTTTCATCTCGCAGACCGAGATGAATGTGCATGTGGAGAACTTTATGGTGAGGTTGCTACCACTATATATTATCCTATTGCTTATTTCCATTCTCATTGTTTGGGGTATCTCATACGCTATAACCTCTTCGCTTAGCGTGGTGAGCGATCAGCTCAAGAAACAGCAACTTGGTGCAGATGCCAAACATATAGAATATGTCTTCTCTGATGAGGTCGGTGAGATTATTACTCAGTACAACTTGATGGTGGATGCGTTGGCGGAGTCGTCTGTAAGACTTGCGCGTACGGAGCGCGAGATGGCATGGCGTACCATGGCGCGACAGGTGGCGCACGAGATCAATAACCCGCTCACTCCGATGAAACTCACTCTGCAACAACTCCAGCGAACCCAAGGCACAGAGCGTTTTAATGAGTACTTCAATCGTTCTACGCAGTTGCTTATAGACCAAATTGACAACCTTAGCCATATAGCCAAGTCCTTCTCCTCTTTTGCTAAGATGCCAGAGGTCAATCCGACGGAGGTGGATGTGGCGAACAAACTCTTCAAGGTCATTACGCTCATGCGCAATAATACCGACCAAGTTCCTATCCGATATGTGGGACCCGAGAACGGTATTATGGCAATGGCGGATGCAGACCAGATTACGCAGGTGTTTAATAATATCCTTCGCAATGCGCTGCAAGCTATGGAGGGACGACCCAACAGCGATATTATTGTTATACTCAAACCTGCTAACCAGCAGACGGTGGAGGATGAGCAACTCAATCCTAACAGAGACTGGATTAAGATTTCCATATCCGATAACGGACCTGGTATCCCAGAGGAGATGCAAGAGAAGGTTTTTGTGCCTAACTTCACTACCAAGAATACTGGTGCAGGACTTGGAATGCCTATATCGAAGAATATCGTAGAAGGAAGTGGTGGAAAAATATGTTTCCAAACATCTGAAAAAGGTACCACATTTTTTGTGTATTTGAGAAAAAAGTAGTACCTTTGCACCCGATATCCAATTAATCAATTGCCAATATCCCATTGCCAATAGCCAATAACCAATCGCCAAAAATAACAACAACCAAATAAATACTACTACAATGAAAGTCGCAGACATCATGCAGCATCTTGCTGCGAAGCATCCAGGCGAGGCAGAGTACTTGCAAGCCGTAGAAGAAGTTCTCGTATCTATCGAGGAAGTGTACAACCAACATCCTGAGTATGAGAAAGCTAAAATCGTAGAGCGTATGGTGGAGCCAGATCGCATCTTCACTTTCCGCGTTACATGGGTAGATGACCAAGGTGAAGTTCAAACCAACCTCGGTTATCGTGTGCAATTCAACTCTGCTATCGGTCCTTACAAAGGCGGATTGCGTTTCCATAAAGCTGTTAACCCATCTATGCTCAAGTTCTTGGGCTTCGAGCAAACCTTTAAGAATGCTTTGACTACCCTCCCAATGGGTGGTGCAAAGGGTGGTTCTGACTTCGACCCTGTAGGCAAATCCGATGCAGAGATCATGCGTTTCTGCCAAGCGTTTATGCTCGAACTCTGGCACAATATTGGTGTGGATACCGACGTTCCTGCAGGCGACGTAGGCGTAGGCGGTCGTGAGATCGGTTTCCTCAATGGTATGTACCAAAAACTCGCTCGTCAATACCACACTGGCGTGTTGACAGGTAAAGGTATGACATGGGGCGGTTCTATCCTTCGTCCAGAGGCTACTGGTTATGGTGCACTTTATTTCACCGAGCACCTTCTCCACGAGGCAGGCAAGTCTATCGAGGGTAAGACTGTGGCTATCTCTGGCTTCGGCAACGTAGCTTGGGGTGCAGCACAAAAGGCTACCGAACTTGGTGCAAAGGTAGTGGCTATCTCTGGTCCTGATGGCGTATGCGCTATCCAAGAGGGTATCACTCAAGAGATGATTGATTATATGTTGGTTATGCGTTCAAGCAACCGCAATAAAGTACAAGATATGGCAGACAAGTTCCCTGATAAGGCACAATTCACAGCGGGCAAGAAAGCTTGGTCTGTACCTTGCGATATCGCTCTCCCATGTGCATTCCAAAACGAGCTCAGCGAGGACGATGCTAAGGAACTCAAAGCGAATGGTTGCTGGTGCTGCTGCGAGGTAAGTAACATGGGTTGCCAACCTGGTGCTATCCACTATTTCCAACACAACGGCGTACTCTTCGCTCCTGGTAAGGCAGTAAACGCAGGTGGTGTGGCTACTTCTGGCTTGGAGATGACACAAAACTGCGAGCACCTCAGTTGGACCGCACAAGAGGTAGATGCACGTTTGCACCATATTATGAAGTCTATCCACGAGCAATGTGTGAAGTTCGGTCGTCAAGCCGATGGCACTATTGACTACGTGAAGGGTGCTAACATCGCTGGCTTCATGAAGGTGGCACAAGCCATGCTCGAGCAAGGAATTGTATAAGCAATAAAGACAACAATGACAATATCTGCGCGCGCCAACATTGCGCTTGCCAAGGTCAAACACCCTTGCCGCTGAGCAGTGTTGGCGAAGCGGAATTGTTGTTTAAGTTGTCTTTATAGAAATAAAAATATAGTTGTATTTATGTATACAGATTTTCAAAAACACCTGCAAGGAATCTTGACCGAAATCAAGGAGGCGGGATTATACAAAAACGAGCGTGTGATTATCACTCCACAGTCTTCTGCTATTCAAGTAGCAGGTGGAAAAGATGTCATCAACTTCTGCGCCAACAACTACCTTGGTCTTGCAGACAACCAAGAACTCATCCAAGCCGCTAAAGACCGCATGGATGCGCGTGGCTATGGTATGGCATCTGTACGCTTTATCTGCGGTACACAAGACACCCACAAGCAACTCGAGCAAGCTATCTCCGACTTCTTCGGCACTGAGGACACTATCCTCTATGCCGCTTGCTTTGATGCGAATGGTGGACTCTTCGAACCACTTCTCACCGAGCAAGATGCGATTATCTCCGATGCGTTGAACCATGCGTCTATCATTGATGGTGTACGCCTCTGCAAAGCGGTGCGTTATCGCTATGCGAATGGCGATATGGCAGACCTCGAGGAGCAACTGAAGAAGGCGCAAGACCAACGCTTCCGTATCATTGCTACCGACGGTGTGTTCTCTATGGACGGTAATGTTTGTCCATTGGACAAGATCTACGAGTTGGCACAGAAATACGATGCCCTTGTCATGGTGGACGAGAGCCACTCTGCAGGTGTAGTTGGTAAGACGGGTCACGGTGTAACCGAGCGCTACGATCTCATGGGTAAGATTGAGATTATCACAGGTACTTTGGGTAAAGCCTTTGGTGGTTCAGTTGGTGGCTTCACGACTGGTAAGAAAGAGATCATTGATCTCTTGCGCCAACGCAGCCGTCCATATCTCTTCTCCAACTCTATTCCTCCATTGATTGCTGCAGCAGGATTGAAGACCTTTGAGATCTTGACACGCAGCAACGAGTTGCAAGACCGTTTGCACGCTAACACCGACTACTTCATCAGCAAGATGAAAGCAGCAGGCTTTGACATTAAGCCTACCGAGTCTGCTATCTGTGCCGTGATGTTGTACGATGCTCGTTTGAGCCAAGAGTTTGCTGCGGCGTTGCAAGAGGAGGGTATCTATGTGACGGGCTTCTACTACCCTGTTGTGCCACAAGGCCAAGCGCGTATCCGCGTACAACTCTCAGCTGCTCATACACAAGAGCAATTGGATAAGGGTATCGCAGCCTTCATCAAAGTCGGCAAACAACTCGGCGTTCTTAAATAATATACCCAACTCATAGTTCATCACTCATACTTCATAACTAAAAAAAAGCGCAGCAATGCGCTTTTTTTTGTTCTATCCTTCCGCTATCAACTACGATAGATATACGGTTGATACACGGTAGATATACGGTAGATATACGGTAGATAAACGGTATATTCGTATAGGTATACCGTAGTAACATTGTATATATCATATATTTACACCATTTTCATAAAAATAGCAAAATTTCTCTCCACAATTTTGCTTATCTCATATCTTTTTTGTACCTTTTCAGCATGTTTTCAAACAAAGCGGAGCTATTTACTTAAGATTCAGCGGTCGCGTTTTGGGATGTGCCCCAAAATGCGGAGCGGTGGCAATAAAAACGCTCTACAATGTAAAAGATTTATTTAGATTTCTTGGCGCTCGCGCCAAAGGAACTCTATCAACCTCATAATTCTTAATTCAAAATTCATAATTCATAATTACCTCAACTATGGCAAAGACTACACTCTCTCACCCTTTCGATTCTATTTCGGGCAAACTCAATTCTACCGACAAGATTGTTATGCGCACCCGCAACGGTCGCACTCACGCTTATGCTATCAAACGCCCTTATAAAGGCCCCGTTGCACCTGAACGCCAACGTACTATCACGGCTTTTGTAGACGCAGTCAAGCAAACAACCATTATCTTAAAAGACCCAACCCTCCGTGCCGAGTGGGAAGTAAAATTTGCCGACTATCGCAAGAAAGCCGACCGCTATCCAACAACCTATCCCAAACCATACACCACCCTCCGTGGCTTCATCATCGGCTCTTTGATCAAGACGTAACCTCTCTTCCGCAGCCTGTTTAACTCTCGGCGTACTTGCCGAGTATTCTTGTCTTCCCGCACTCTGTCTAGACCACGGCGCTATTCCGCCGTGCAATAGTTGTGCACTTCGTTCGCATTCTTGAGGACACCTCTTTGTTTATTACTCCCGAATCCCATTCGGGCAAATCCTTGACTATAAACCTTCAACTATAAACTTTCTTTAGAAAAATTTGCACAATCCAAAATAAATTTGTACCTTTGCACCGTGAACCTGCGCCGGGGATGTCTGTACATCGTCAGCGGAGGGTAGCAGACATATTAAAAAGGCGTTTATTGCGCTCTGTTCTGACACTCAGAAATCTCGCAAATTTCAGAATCTCATCAGGACTTAGCAACGATAGATGTCCTACGGGATATAGAGTTATCCCTCTTGTGCCAATTATGGTACGTCTTTTGCGTATATGCCTATACGCACACGCGTACCTAAACTATCAATAGCACGAGAGTATATTTTATATTCGGCGTGGGCTTCGCGTTGTCAGTTCTATGAGATTAGGCAATGCGAGAGCCTCTGAGTGTGGAACGACAACAGTCGAATTCCACGCTTTTTTTTGTATGCCATACTGAAAAGAACCAACAAGAACCGAAGTGTATCTTGTTGTTAAAAAACAAAAGCAGTACCTTTGCGGAGCATAACAAAACCGAATATAAACATGAAGAAACTATCACTTTATCTCATGCTTCTTGCTTCTGCAAGTTGCAACTTCAAGCCACAGTCCAAACCACTCGCAGGCGAAGACTTGGCATTGTACAACAAAACGGTTGAACAAGTAGCTACCATTGAAGAGCTTTTGTGCGAAGTCAATGGTATGCATGCAAACGAAGCTTTGCAACTCTATGCACTAGCAAGTGAATTGCAATATACCTACGACTATCTGTCACTTGATTCTGCATCACAAGTAAAATGCGCTATCTTGCAAGAGCGCATTGACAGCCTAAAAAGTAACATCCAACAAACCGTAAAAGATAATCTAGCGAATATCCCTGTAACTATTTACCACAACGAAGACTGCCTACTGGAAAAGAAAACCACCTACCCTGTTTATCTCAAACGTGGCGAAAAACTCCATGTGAATATCTCTACCAAACGCACAGCAACTGTAAAGGTGTATAACAATGATGCTAAATCTACCATTAAAACCCTTAGCGAAACGACAAAGTTTAACTTCACCATCAATATTGAGAATGCTGCTATCTATTTGGTAGAAATTAATCCTGGCACCACTTCGCAATACGCTCATATAAACATCAACTACACAACAGATAAGATTGAAAGACTTACTGCTACTTCTGTAAAAGAGCGCACCGTGGAAGCCAAATCTGGAGAATTCCGCGCTTGGTCAATAAAAGGAATCTCAATGAAGAACCTCTTAGATGAACCTCGCAAATTCACTTTGCGGGGACAACTCAAGGCTATGTTTTCTGGCTCGTATCGCGGTGTGGTGGCTGTAGAAATTCCTACAGGCACAACCGATATTTTGTATAGTATGCGTATCTCGACTAATGAAGCAGACAGTTATTCAGACGGAGATTTTAGTAATGATATGAATACCGCTTATCGCAAAATCAAGGTACTAGGGCTACCAATATACGAATCTACAAAGAGTGCTGGCATTATCAATACAATCTTAGGCGACTATACGCCATTGCGTGAGGAAGACGCTTATATCAATATGTTTGTTTTTGGTAGTTCTTCTCAAGCCAAAAAGTTCCAAGATAACAAACCAACCGAGCAACTCAGTTATGACATTAATGCTTCTATCATGGGTATGCAATCCAGTACAGGTCGTATTCCAGTGAAAGGTCGCAAGACTATTTATTTGGGCTTTGAGAACGAGCGTGCTCGTTACAATAATTATGTTTGGGTAGAACTCATTGCTGTACAGCCAATCAATGAGTATTATAAAACAGAGTATTATCTTTAACTATAACTATGGCAAAGATTCCAGGACTCAGTTTTTCGCTCAAACGAGCTGTCGGTATTTCGGGCTTAAAGACAAAAGTAGCTCGTGCAGTAGGTATTCCAACTACCAAACAAGGCTTCGAACGCAAAATCGGAGGTGCGATTATAAAAGGCGTAACAGGCAAAAAGAAATAATAGCAACATTATAACAAACGGAGGGAGCCGAAAATCCGATGAAGAGTAGGCAAAACAAATTAAAAAAATATATTATCATGGGATCAAATGTTAATCAAATTCAATCATTGTTGCTTCAAGCACAGGGTTCTTTAGAGCGCGCTAAAAATGCAAAAAAACAAGCGCAAGGAAATAGCAAATTATGCAAACGATTTTATCAATAGAATTATCAACTAAATAAAGTTATCTGTATGTTAGCAATATTATTTCAAGTAATCTGGTTTTTGATAAAACTACCATTCTACATTTTGTATTATTTAGGATTAGGCATATGGTTATTAGTAGAATGGATAATAGAGAATAGCAGTTCTAATAAGAAGATTGTTTCATCTGTAGGCACCTTAACAGAGGAGG
>JAZUCY010000063.1:0-41550 GCA_045639365.1 Paludibacteraceae bacterium | reverse complement strand
AAAAAGGACTGCCACATGGCAGTCCTTTACAATATTGCAGGTATGTCTTGTTTTCTTGCCTTTAGCCTCTTACCTCTCGCCTTTAACCTAAATAGGTCTTGAGAATCCTACTTCTTGAACTGGATTTGAGATGACGGATGGCCTTCTCCTTGATTTGGCGAACACGCTCACGGGTGAGGTGAAACTCAATGCCTATCTCCTCCAGAGTCTTCTCTGGTACACCAATACCAAAGAACTTACGGATAATATCCGCTTCGCGGGCTGGTAAGGTAGCGAGTGCGCGGTCAATCTCGCGTGAGAGTGATTCGTTGATGAGCGAGTGATCGGCGTTAGGTGAGTCTTCGTTGACCATCACGTCTATGAGACTGTTGTCTTCTCCTTCTACAAAAGGAGCATCCACACTCACTTGGCGACCTGACATCTTCAGCGTATCAGCAATCTTGTCCACAGGGATGTCCAGCAACTCTGCCAACTCCTCAGCGCTTGGTTTGCGCTCGTGTTCTTGCTCGAAACGTTGATAGGCCTTGTTAATCTTGTTGAGCGAGCCCACTTGATTGAGAGGGAGGCGTACAATACGCGATTGCTCTGCCAAGGCTTGAAGGATAGACTGGCGAATCCACCATACGGCGTAAGAGATGAACTTGAATCCGCGTGTCTCGTCAAACTTTTCTGCTGCTTTGATAAGCCCAAGGTTGCCTTCGTCAATCAAGTCAGGGAGGCTAAGACCTTGATTTTGATACTGTTTTGCTACCGAAACCACGAAACGCAGATTGGCTCTTACTAATTTCTCCAACGCTGCACGATCCCCATTACGGATCATGCGTGCCAATTCTACCTCTTCATCTACGGGAATCAGCGGTTCGCGACCAATCTCCTGCAAATACTTGTCAAGCGAGGCCGATTCACGATTAGTGATAGATTTTGTGATTTTTAACTGACGCATGTGTACAGTTAATGATTAATAGTTAATAGTTAATATTGAAAGGCAATGCGTGTTTCTCATTGCCTTGTGATCCGGTCGGGATTCGAACCCGAGACCCACAGCTTAGAAGGCTGTTGCTCTATCCAGCTGAGCTACCAGACCTTGTGCGCGTTAGCGCACTATCCATGCATTACATGCACAAAATCACCCATGCAGGCACACAAAATAGTGCCTACAAAGGCAATTAGGGTGCAAAAGTACTGCTTTTTTTTGACTTATGCAAATATTTTTGCAAAAAAACTGCAAAAATATTACAAAAGATCCTCAAAAAGCTTTTGCAAGTCAGGTTTGCGAATGGCGCCTACTTGACGATGAACTAACTCGCCATTCTTGAAGAAAAGAATGGTAGGAATGTTCATGATGCCATATGCAGCGCAGGTGTCGTCGTTCTCATCAACATTCACTTTGCCTGCAATGATACGGCCTTCGTACTCTGTTGCCAATTCATCAAAAATAGGAGCAATCATCTTGCATGGACCACACCAAGGTGCCCAAAAATCTACTACGAGGGGTTTGCCCTCAGCCAACAACTCTTGGAAGTTAGCATCTGTAATCTCTTTTGCCATAATCTGTTATATTTTTATTATTTTATTTTCTATTTCGCCTGCCAATAATTTATCGGTTAGCGGATCTTCAATCAATGTTTGTATAGCTCGTTTGAGCGGTCGTGCGCCGTATTGTCGGTCGCGCGACAAGCGCAGGATCTCCTCGCGAGTAGCGTCGGTGAGTTCTAAGGTGTAACCCATTGTTTCCAAGCGCACTTGCAATGGGCGAAGTTCTTGCGACAATATCTGTGCCAAATCCTCATCTTTGAGCGGGTGGAAGACAATAATGTTGTCTAAACGATTTACAAACTCGGGTGGGAAAGTGCGTTGTAGTGCTTTGTTGAGCATGCGCTCGGTGGCTTTATCGTCCAGATTATCAGCCCCAAAGCCAATGCCAGAGCCAAACTCGCTGAGTTGGCGCGTACCCACATTGCTGGTAAGAATGATAATCGTGTTTTTGAAGTTGACGATATGTCCCTGACGATCTGTCAGGCGTCCTTCGTCCATGACTTGCAGCAGCACATTGAAGATGTCGGGGTGTGCCTTCTCAATCTCATCAAATAGCACAATCGAATAGGGTTTGCGTCGTACTGCCTCGGTGAGTTTACCTCCGTCTTCATGTGCTACATATCCAGGAGGTGCGCCTACGAGCAGGCTGACGGTATGCTTCTCCATATACTCTGACATGTCGAAACGAATAATGGCATCGCGGCTGCCGAACATCTCTTCGGCGAGGCATTGTGCCAAGTGCGTCTTGCCGACACCTGTTGGACCGAGTAGGAAGAAAGTGCCTATAGGTTTGCGTGGGTCGCGTAGTCCCATGCGCGAGCGTTGGATGGCTTTGACTACTTTTTGCACAGCATCGTCTTGTCCGATTACGCGTTGTTGTAGTTTTGCAGCCATTTGGCGCAATTGTTCGCCTTCGGCTTGTGCTACGCGCTGTACGGGTACGCCCGACATCTGACTGACCACACGCGCCACATCGGCTTCGGTGATCTCTTGCCTCTCAGTTCTCAGCTCTAACCTCTCACCTTTCCAAGCCCCCACTTCGTCCATAGCGTCGATGGCTTTGTCGGGGAACTGGCGGTCGGTGATATATCTATCAGTAAGGTTTACGCACGCGCGCAAGGCTTCTTGGGTGTATTGCACATGGTGGAACTGTCCGTAGGTGTCGCTCAGTCGTGTGAGAATAGTGTATGTCTCATCATTGCTAGTGGGTTGTACGGTCACTTTCTGGAATCGGCGTTCGAGTGCACCATCTTTCTCTATGCTATTGCGGTATTCATTGATAGTAGTAGCACCGATACATTGTACTTCGCCACGTGCAAGGGCTGGTTTGAGGATATTGGCAGCATCTAATGAACCTTGTGCGTTACCCGCACCCATGAGGGTATGTATCTCGTCAATGAAGAGGATAATCTCTGGGTGGTCGTTGAGTTCCTTAATGACGGTCTTAATGCGTTCCTCGAATTGTCCGCGGTAGGTGGTACCAGCGACCATGGAGGCAATGTCAAGGGATATAATGCGCTTGCCTTCTAAAGCGGGAATCTCCTGGGCTACAATACGCAGTGCCAAGCCTTCCACGATTGCGGATTTTCCAACGCCAGGTTCACCAATAAGAATGGGGTTATTCTTCTTACGGCGTGAGAGAATCTGTATCACGCGGTCAATCTCTATTTGGCGACCAATAACGGGGTCAAGTTCGCCGTTCTTGGCTTGCGCGGTGAGGTCGCGTCCATATTTGGTGAGGGCAGGCGTGTCCGTTTTGCCTTTCTGCTTTTTGCTACTGCCCATGTCAGGACCGAAGATATGGATAGTAGTTTCGCGCTCTCGTGGTTGTTCATCCATGGTCAGTTCGCCTTGTGGCAGCGGGTCTGGCTTGGGGTAGAGGCGCTCAATGCACTCATAGTCGATGCCATGTTGCTGCTCCAGATACATAGCTGGGAAATTGATGCGGTCACGCAGTAGCGCCATGAGCAGGTGTACGGAGCCACAGGTCTCAGCTTGGTAGTTTCGCGCCTCTATGCCTGTTAGGCGGACTATGCGCTCACTGGTGCGTGATAGCTTTTGCGTTTGGGTAGATTCGGCTTGGCGCAAGCGTTCGTCTATCTTGCGCTTGCACTCCACGGGGTCCATACCTGCTTGCATGAGGAGCTCAAAGGCCTTGCCTGCGCCCAGGCGTATGATACCCAGAAGAAAGTGGTCGGGCATAATCTCTGGATTACCCAAACGACCTGCCTCTTCGCAGGCGTAACTGAATATGGTATGTAAGTTAGGTGTCTGTTGCATACGTTAGTTTTATAGTTTCAAGTTTATAGTTTAAAGGCAGGTGTTATTTGTAAAAGTGCCATGATAGTCCTGCGCGGAACATGTCGGGCGCCATAGGATAATCGGGCATGGCATAATATTGTTGGTTCATGAATGAAGCGTTAAAGTGTTGATACTGGGCAAAGAGTTTGAGTCGAATATGCTTGACGTAGAAGTTCGCATATACATTCATCACAGGATAGTTGCCCACTTGCTCCTTGTCTTGTACACAGAACTGACCCAGAGCGGGGTTGAGTACGGGGGCATAGTATTTGGTGAAGAACCGCATGTCCACTCCTATCTGTACGTCCAGTGCTTTGACCCAAGTGTCGTGGTAGTATAGGTTGTTGTAGGTGGTGAGGGTTGGTAGTGGTAGGTAAGCAGAGGAGGAGAGTTGATAGATAATGCTATTCTCCATATTCACCCATGGGGTGGTAATGTTGAGTTGCAGGTCGGCTGCCAGTATTTGGATGTTCTCGCCTGATTGTTGTGGCAGACCATTGTTATCAAAGTAAATATGATTGGTGAGGTTCTCAAACGAGACATTCAATTTGGGTTGTACCCACTTGGTAGGATATGCTACCTCTCCGCCTACATAGAGGCGGAAGGTCTTTTTGAAGTCGTTGTCCCACTGGTAGTGGTTGCTGCGGTAATGCTGGAGGTAGTAGTCGGGTGTCTCATTCTTGATGTAGGCGTTGGCAGCGAGTGTGAGAGAGTCCTTGCCCAAACGGAAGCCAGCATCCAGATGCCCGTTCACCTGAAACTCGCCTAATTTCTGTCCTAATAGGCAGATATTGCCATCAAAGCCGTAGTGAATATGTTTACCTTGGTTCTTGTAGAGTGCCGCTCCTACGTATGTATTGTTGCTCCAGCGTTGTCCGTAGAGTGTATCGGGTACGGAGTGGAAAGTGGTGCAAGGGAAAGGCATTGTGGAGTTGCCAAAGGGAGTTTCTCCCGTCAGTGGTAGAGATAGAGCCGGCCCGATGGGTGAGATGTGGCGTTGTATCTCGTGCATAGCATATACGGTAGCGCCGAACTTGAGCCATGTGTTGAACTCCTCCTCGAAGGTCACAGAGAGCGTGTTTCTGATAGTCAGACAGGCTGCGGAGTCATTTGTCGCCTTGGTGTTGCGGTATATGTTGGGATAGAAGCCTTGGTTGGCTTGTTTCTCTACGTAACGTTTGGTTGCATCAACTGTCTCAAATATATGGCGGAAGGTAGTCACAGGAACGTACTCTATTTTGATAGAGTCTTTTTTGACCCATTTGCCTTCCTCATTGCGTTCGCGGTAGTTGACTTTGCGTTCACGCTCCACGCAGATACTATAGTAGTGGTTGAGATAGCCCGAGAGGTAGCGCAGAGCGGACATACCCTGCATTTTGACGGGCATATCTTGTGGCTTGAGGTTACCTTGTAGGTCATTGGAGTTACTTAGACCACCGTTCTCGAAGTTGCTGAGGGTGTTCCACGTGAATGTTGCTTGCAGAGAGTAGTGATCGCCATTGTAACTACCAAACAACGAGCCAAAGACAGTTTTACCCTCTTGTGAGGCGAAACGGCCGTAGGCGTTGAGGTAGTCTATGCTCATACCCAGATTGACACGACGGCTCACGTTACCCGTGAACATGAAGCTGATGTCGTTCTGATCCATATCCGTGACGAAGCCTTTCTTATATCCTACGGAGGAGTAAGGGGTGGTGGTATGATAGTATTTGACATCTTGAGGGGCAATGATATAGGGTGCGTAGGCATCAGCAAAGATAAAGTCGGCTTTGCGTTTACGGTCAAAATAGATACGCGACTGGGTGGGGGAGATAAGGTTGGCGTTGGTGATATTGGAGATGGAGTAGTCGTTGAGTACATCGCGCATTGGTAGGTGCATGTAGGAGGTGTCCACGGTGGAGAGTGTATCGGCGATACCTGTCCATGGATCTAACTGCCATGCCCGCATGATGGTTTTGACGTTCTGCACGTTCTGCGCTGTGACTTGCATGCAGAAAATACTGCACAATATGACTATGCAGAGGTAGAAACGACGCGATATGTAGGTAATGCGATGACTCATACCGATACTTCCCCAATTTATAATTGGGGTGCAAAGGTACAATAAATAATGCACATTTGCAAGAAAAATAAGCGAAAATTCATTTTCAAGCGTATTTTTCGAGCAAATGGGCTGCATAGTGCGGCAGTAGCTTCGGGGGAATGTGTATGGGGCAATCGTTGAACGATAGTGAAATAAGAATGCCCCATACGCAGGCGGCGTCCGAAGGTACAACCATGCCGTACTATGCGAGGGCGCAGCCCGCATGGCAGCCCGCAAATAGTCCGTACTCAAACAACTATCGCCATTTATGCATTTTTTTACATAAATGGCGATAGAATGAGGTAGCTACGAAATCTTATTTTGCGGTTTTCTTAGCGCATGTTTTCTTAGGAGCATCTTTCTTTGCTTCTTTTTTAGCCTCTTTGAGTTGTTTTTCAAGACGTTCAATCTCTTTCTCTTGGTTTTGTATGGTCTTCAGCAACTCGCTCAACTCCTCGTTCTCAATAGTAGTAGGATATTGCTCCTCTACGCGTTGGAGGAAGTCAGAGAGGATATTCATATAGTTGATGAACGCATCGTATGCCGACTCAAATTGGGTAGCACCTTGGTCAATATGGTTCATGTAGTGCAAGTAGTTCACATCTTGCAGGATGAGCCAATCGTGCTTCAGTTGTTTGTCTTGGCAGAGGTGTACGCGCTCTGCTACGGCATAAAGTTTTTGGAGTGCTTCTTGTTGGAGGTCATTGCCATTATATGTGCTGAGGTCTTTTGCCTCGCCAGCCCATGTCAATGGATAAGGTACAACTACGGCGTCATTGGCTGCGCATTTCTTTGCCACTTCACCTGGGGTCATAAAGCCAATGCCTTGTTCGAGTGCAAAGTATGGCAGTGCCTTGAGGAAGTCAAAGATACCCGTTGTAGCAGGTTGGCGCATGCCGAAGGTCTCGGCACCCACCCAAATGTTGGCCACTTGCTCTTCTTCAGGCAGCCCAGCGAGGGACATGGCATATTGCTCGCCGTCAAATGGGAAGTTGTGCCATGTTGGGTCTGAGAAGTGGAATGCCAACTCATCGCTGAGGTTGGTGTTGCGGAGCAGGACTTTGAGTTTTGGAGCTGCGCTGCTGCTATATACGTAGTTAGGACTCTTCCAACTGAGAATATGCTTAGCGCCTTCGGTCATTACGACTTTGAAGCCCATTTGGTGGAGACGGATAGCAATCTCATCGCTGTAGAGCAACTCAGATAGGCAAGCGGTAGTGGACTCTACGCCCAGCAGTTGCTTGACTTGAGTTTGTTGTGCTTGGAGTTGTTCTACGGCTTCGGTATCGCTATATACGCTGGCGAGGGAGTAAGAGTAAGGTGTTACTACGAACTCTACACAACCAGTACTTGCCAACTCCTTGAGCACATCAATCATCTCAGGGTCGTATTGCTCAAACATCTCCAACATGATACCTGATACGCTCAGAGCACAATGGAAACGACCTCTGGAGAGGCGAATCATCTCTGCGATGGTCTTGCAGAGGGGCATGTACGATGTACTGATGAGTGCTGCTACATGATCTTCGGTTTGCATGTCATCATAGTAGTAGTGGTCTTGACCAATCTCAAAAAAACGGTAGCGCTTCAAACTGTAAGGCGCATGCATTTGGAAGCAAAAACAAATATTTTTCATGACTTTTATATGTTACTATGTTAATAATTCTTCTTGGCAAGGCGCAGTGTTGGCGCCGCGCAGAAGTTGTTTGTGTTGTTTTTTAATCAATATCCGTTGATAACCAAATCATAGATACGGCGCACTTTGAGTCCTGCGTCATACCACTTGATATTGTTTACCTCGTTGCGACCTAACTCGCGTAGCGATTTGTACATGGCAGGATACTTGACAATCGCGTAGATGGCATCTGCCATAGCGTCTATGTCCCAATAGTCGGTCTTGATGGCGTGTGAGAGGATCTCGGCACAGCCAGACTGATGGGAGATGATAGATGGGCAGCCCACTTGCATGGCCTCCAGTGGCGATATACCGAATGGTTCACTCACGCTTGGCATGATATATACATCAGAGTCTGCCAACACCTCTTGTACTTGGCGTCCGCGCATGAAGCCAGGGAAGTGGAACTTGTCGGCTATACCACGTTGTGCTACGAGGTCAATCATCTTATTCATCATATCGCCGCTACCAGCCATGACGAAGCGCACGCCGTCGGTCTTTGCCAATACACGTGCTGCTGCTTCCACGAAGTACTCAGGACCTTTCTGCATGGTGATACGACCGAGGAAGGTCACGAGTTTGTCTTTGCGCTCGTGCTTTACGAACTCGTCTGGGTTAGCTAGAGGCTCTACGGCATTATGCACGGTGCTCACTTTGTGCGGTGGCTGTCCGTACTTCTCAATCACTGTGCGGCGTGTCAGTTCGCTCACGCACATGATATGGTCTGCTTCGTCCATACCGCGTTTCTCAATAGCATAAACGGTAGGATTGACATTACCACGGCTGCGGTCAAAGTCTGTCGCATGCACGTGAATCACCAATGGCTTGCCTGAGATTTGCTTGGCAAACACACCCGATGGGTAGGTCAGCCAGTCGTGGCTGTGGATAATATCGAAGTCGAGTGCGTGTGCGAGGACACTGGCTACAGCCTCATAGTTGCCTATCTCCTCGAGTAGGTTGTCGGGATAGCGACCCGAGAAGCCCACACAACCCAAGTCGTCTGTACCGATACGCGAGTAATCGTAGTGGATGTTGTTGCGCAGGTGGTAGTACTCTTCGGGTGACATCCTGCCCTCCATGCGGTGGCGGACATAGTCATAATCGTTGTCTTTCCATACGATAGGTACACTGTTGGCACCTATAATTTTCAAGAATGATTGGTCCTCATCGCCCCATGGCTTAGGAATCACGAAGGTAATCTCCATGTCCTCTTGTTGTGCCATACCACGTGTGAGACCGTAGCTTGCTGTTCCGAGTCCGCCCAAGATATGTGGGGGGAACTCCCAACCAAACATTAATGCTTTCATATACTCTTGCCTTTAACCTTTAATCTTTAACCTGTAAACTCTCGAGCGTATTGCATACTTCAATCACGCTTGCTACGCTTGGTGCATAGCTCATACCGCCGTGTCCGCGGAATGGTGGGTTACCGTCGTACAACTCGTTCAGCGTACCGATACACAGTTCGCTCATCTCTGCCTCGTAACCCATCAGTAGTCGGCGAATAAAGTTCTCGCCGGAGTGTTGATATACTTTTAGGTATGCAATCGCGTATGCAGCTATTGTCCATGGCCATACGGGACCGTTGTGGAAGTTGCGGTCGCGTTCCAATTGACCGCCGATGTATTCAGGACGGTAGTCGCCGCTCTTAGGTGAGATAGTGCGCAATCCCTTTGGTGTGTATAGTTCTTTGGTACATATATCCACTACGGCTTTGCGTTGGCGTCTGTCGAGTGGTGAGTATGGCAGGCTGGCTGCGATGATCTGGTTAGGGCGAACCTCCTTATTGTGGTAGTCGCCATCTACATAGTCATCGAGATACATGCCGTTCCAGAATGTCTTGACGAAGTTGTCTTTGGTAATCTCTGCTTGGTACTCCATGAGGTCGGCTATCTGCTCTTTACCCAGTTGGCGTTGGATGTCAGCAGTGAAGAGTCTTGCGTTGTACCATAGGGCGTTGATTTCCACTACATAGCCTGTACGAGGAGTGATAGGACGACCGTTCTCCACGGCGTTCATCCATGTGGCAGGACGTTCCTTGCCGTCCACCCACAGCAGACCGTTGTTGTGCAGGAAGAGTCGTGGGTGTTGTTGTCTGCGAATGAAGAGCATGATGTCAATCACCAGCTGTCCGTACAATCGGGTTGCTTCTTCCAGAGAGGTGTAGCCAGCGTACTCTTGTATCGCGTGAATGAACCATAGCAATACGTCAGGTTCGTCCATGCCGACGAGTTTATGAGGTTCGCCGTTCATGAATGCGCGAATCTCCTCCACGGCAGTTTTGTTCACGATAGCGTCCCAGTATTCAGGACGACCGATACCTAATGTACAACCAGGTACTGCCAAGAATTCCTCGCGCGCTGAAGCTTTGAACCAAGGGTATCCAGCTAATAGGTAGCATTTGTCACCTTCACGCTTGTACAACTGCGAAGCTGCATTCTTCAAGCAACCAAACATGTTGGTGCGTGCTTCGCGGCGGTCTAACTCTTTCTTCCACAATGTCTTCAATGTTTTGGTGTTCACCTCACTGATACCTGCGGAGAAGATAACGCTTTCGCCTTTTTTAATTGGCATCTCGAAGTAACCAGGTACCAATTGATCTTCTTTGTATTCAAATCCGCGTTCTTGTTCTTTGTAGTATTCTATGTCTTTGTACCAAGCGGGAGCGTGGGTATATTCCACTTTCTTCGAGCATTGCATGTAGAGTTCGGGGAAGGCGCTATACATGCGGTTGGCGCGTCCGTTCTCTACCTCGCGCATATCGCTGTTGGCATCGGCGTTTTCTTTTGCCAACTCATGTACGCTGCGGAACGCCAAGTAGGGTTTCAGTCGCAGGGTGGTTGGTGAGTGTGCTTCTACCAAGGTGTAACGAATGAGTACACGTGGCTCGAAGCTCACCAGCATACGCTCTTTGGTCAATACTACGCCACCGACACGATAGGTAGTCTTACTGATTACTTCGCAGTCAAACTCGCGAATGTACTTGTGTCCGTTGGGTGAGAAGTTGTTCCAACCATACTTATGCAATCCTAAGTTAAACTCCGCTCCGTGTTGGATAACGGTCTCATCTAAACTGCCCAGCAGTACATAATTATCTTCAGGCAGCTCGCCTGCGAGTGGCAACACCAGTTGTCCGTGGTATTTGCGCGTGTTACAATCAATGAGGGTTGTTGAGTTGTATGCGCCCGCACGGTTGGTGCGTATCATCTCTTTGCTCAAACTTCGCTCTAAGTTGATGAGCAAGGCCTTGTCAAAATTTAGATAACTCATATATTCTTACCTTTAAACTTTAAACTTTCAACTAAATTTTCCTTCGAACTTCACTTCGGCGTCCATGAAGAACTGTCGTATCTGTTGTTCGGCATCGCGTTTGCAGATGAGTAGTACGCCGTCTGACTCGGCTACGATGCAGTCCTGAAGTCCTTGTACTACAGCCAAGTGCCCTTTGGGTAGGGTAACGATATTGCCGTGGCTGTCATAGAAAGTAGCATCGGAGTGAAGGGTGACATTGTCGTTCTCATCTTTGTCGCTCAGTTCGTATAATGAACCCCATGTGCCGAGGTCGCTCCAGCCAAAGTCGCTGGGGATGACGTGTACGTTCTTGGCCTTTTCCATTACGCCGTAGTCAATGGAGATGCTGGGGCAGGTGGGGAACATAGTCTGGATGAAAGCGTCTTCGTCGCTTGTGCCCATGAGGTTGTCGCCCTCGGCAAACTTATTTGCCATCTCGGGTAGAAACTCTTGGAATGCGCTCAGGATAGAATGTAAGCTCCAGATAAAGATACCTGAGTTCCACAGGAAGTCACCACTTTCTAAAAATACCTTGGCCAACTCCAAGTTTGGCTTCTCAGTAAATGCTTTCACTTTGCAAATACCCTTGCCCAAATCCAATAGCGAGCTGTCCAATAGCTCGTTCGGACGGCCAATTTCCTCACCCGTCTGAATATATCCATATCCAGTTTCTGGTCGGGTGGGTTTCATGCCCAAGGTGAGTAGTGCATCGTGGTGATCGATGAAGTTAAATCCTTGTAGGATAGTCTCTCTAAAGGTCTCCTCTTGGAGTATCAAGTGGTCGCTTGGTGCTACGACAATCCTCGCCTGTCGCCTCATCGCCTCATCGCCTTTTCGCTTCATCGCCTCCATCGCTTTGATTCGTGCTGCTGCGTATGCGATACAAGGTGCTGTGTTCCTACGGGCAGGTTCGCACAGTACTTGTTCGGGGGTGAGGTCAGGTATCTGCTCTAATACTTGATCGCGGTATAGCACATTGGTCACAATCAAGATGTTTTCGATGGGGACGATAGGGCGAAAGCGGTCTATTGTCATTTGCAATAGACTACGTCCTGTGCCAAAGAAGTCCAAGAACTGTTTGGGTTTGTGATTTCTGCTAAATGGCCAAAAGCGGCTACCCACGCCTCCTGCCATAATCACACAATAATTGTTTTCTGTCATGGTATATATGTTTTGTTTATTCGTCTGTTGCGGGCTTTCGTTTGTCCTTGGAAGACTTTTTATTTATCCGTCAAAGACTTTTTCGATGCTTTCCATCAATTAGCCTGCAAAGTTACTACTTTTTTTTCAAATATGCAAGCGTATGAAAAAATATTGTTGATTTTTAGTTAGAAATAGAATTTCTATGCACACATGAAGTGTTGTCCTTGTGTAATAAATACCTCGCCTTTTTGCCATAAATAGTAGGTTATTAGTAGGTGATTAGTAGGTTATTAATAGGTGATTAGTAGGTTATTCCTGATACTTTATGATAATTTCAATATGGGAGTACCTTGCCTATACCCAATTATTTTTGTGAAGAATTTTTGTATATGTGAGAAAAAAGTAGTACCTTTGCCTGCCAATATGCGTTTTTATGAGAAAAAATCTATACATACTGCTATTCTTATTACCATTGTGGTTGTCGGCTTGCCGTCAGCCTGCTGTGCCTAAGCCATACGGATACTTCCGCATAGCGATACCCGATACAGCGTATGTTACTTATTCGCCCAAAGGTTATCCGTATGCTTTTCGTCTTTCCTGTAATGCCAAAGCCCAACCGATAAATAAACAGGGAGAGAACTATTGGATAGATATTCATTATCCATCGCTTAATACGACTATTCATTGTAGTTACAAGCCTATCCGCGATAACCTTCGTACTCTTGCTCGCGATGCACAGGAATTTATTTTTAGCCATAGCACCATTGCTTCTGCTATTCCCTCGCAAGAATATGCTAATCCTGAGCATCAAGTTTTTGGCGTATATTACGAATTACATGGCAATACCGCATCGCCCATTCAGTTTGTTTTGACCGATTCCATCGAACATTTCTTCCGAGGATCAGTCTATTGTAACGCTATCCCAAATCAAGACTCATTGGCTCCTATTTATGATTATATGCGCCATGATGTCCGAGTATTAATGGAGTCGATGAAATGGCAATAATTTAGATAAAAGATAATTATTCTGCTGACATGGCAATCATTCAAGACATATTATTAGCCAAAACCGCATCGCGCAAGTTGTTGGTTGCTTTGGTTGATCCCGACAAACCAGTGGCGGTGGAAGCGTTGTGTCCTTATTTATCATTGCCAGATCTTATTTTTGTAGGAGGCAGTACAGGCTATCAATGCGAAGCTTGTGTAACAACTTTAAAGCAACACACCTCACGCCCGATTGTGCTATTTCCGGGTAATATTATGCAATTCACCGCTAAAGCCGATGCCCTTCTCTTCCTTTCGGTGCTCACTTCTCGCCTTCCTCAACTGCTCATCGAACCGCATATACAGGTGGCAACGACTATACTTCATTCAGGTATTGAGAGTATTCCTATGGGGTATCTTTTGATAGATGGTGGACGTAAAAGTAGCGTTGAAATCGCTACAAATACGCAATCTATTCCTCAATCAGACGTTTCTACAATCGTACAAACGGCAGTAGCAGGTCAATTGCTTGGAAAACAACTCATTTATCTCGAAGCTGGTAGTGGGGCGCACATACCAGTATCGGCGGAGATTATCCGTGCTGTGCGAGCAGAGTTGCAAATACCGCTGATTGTTGGCGGAGGAATCACGACACCCGAAGCGATGATTTGTGCTTTTGAAGCAGGAGCGGATATCGTAGTTATAGGCAATCACTTCGAACAATATCCCGATGAAATCGCAGATTTTGTCCGAATAAAACAAGAAAGATATGACTAGCCAATCGTCAATCGCCAATAACCCATCACCTGACGACCTTCGATATATGCAGTTGGCGTTGGTAGAAGCACAAAAAGCATACGCCATGGGGGAAGTGCCTGTGGGGTGTGTGATAGTGGCTAATGGTCAAGTGGTGGGTAGAGGACATAATCTCACAGAGACTCTTGCGGATGTGACAGCCCATGCCGAAATACAAGCCATTACAGCTGCTGCGGGAAGCCTAGGTGGAAAATACCTCACGCAGTGCACCCTCTATGTAACGGTAGAACCATGTGTCATGTGTGCAGGTGCTATTGGTTGGGCGCAAGTAAAGCGAGTCGTATATGGTGCAGCGGACGAAAAACGCGGATTTACGATCTTTGCTCCCAACGCTTTACATCCAAAATGTACGGTTTTATCGGGCGTGTTAGAGTCAGATTGCCGCGAGTTAATGCAATCTTTCTTCGCCCAAAAACGAACTCAAAAATAATATGGTGAATAATCCAAATCATAATTAAATAGTAAATTATAACTTGTTAAATCGTAAATAATATGAAGTCTTCATTGAGAATTTCTCTGCAAGTATTGTCTTTTGCTCTCTTGGCAGCGTTGTCTATCTATCTGGCTCCGAAGTACAGCAACCCATTCAAGTATCATTTTGAAGTGGGACAGCCATGGGCGTATGGTTTGGTAACAGCGGAATCTAATTTTGCGATTTATAAGTCAGATGCGCAGTTGACAGCGGATCAGCAACAAATCTTGCGTGACTACACTCCTTGTTATCTATTGGATACAACTTCCGAGCAAAGCAATCTCTATGTGATTCCACTCGTGGAGATGGAGCGCTTGCGAGCGTTGGGTTGTTCTAAAGTGTCTATATTGCATAATCGAGTCGCAACGCAAGTGCTTGTGGCGAATCTATATACTCCAAAAACGGCATACGAAAAAACGCATCAAAATATTGTACCTAACTTGCAATATGATTCGATTACATCGGAGAATATGCGTCAGAATCTCCTCTCTTCTATCTCGCTGACAGAAGGTATGGTGCAGGCAGGAGAAAAGATTATTGACACGGGTGAGATTGTTTCGGAACGTACGTATCAGATTTTGGAGTCGCTTCGCCGTACTATTGAAGAACAAAATATTTCGCACCGCCAGTCCTTTACATCTACTATTGGAGTGGGTGTGTATATTGTGATTCTCGTTGCGCTATTTGGTTTGTATTTATATACCTATCGTCGCAAACTATTGGATAATCTACGTCACATTTTGTTCTTTACGATTCTAATGGCGCTAGTCATAAGCGCTGCTTTTTTGGTGCTACGCCATTTCTCAGCAAGTTATATCTTCTTGATTCCGTTTGCATGGGTACCTATCATAGCGCGTGTGTTTTATGATTCTCGAACTGCTATATTTATTAACATTATTACCGTATTCATCGTGTCTATTGCAGCTCCTGCACCATACGTGTTTATCTTGTTGCAGGTTATTACGGGCATTGTTGCAGTCATCAGTCTGCGCGATATGACCCAACGTGCTCAATTGGCGCAGACTGCGCTATTCACCTTCTTGATGTACACCGTCGTTTATACTGCTACCACGCTTTTGGTGACAGGCAATATTATGAATGTGGAGTATCGTTACTATATATATTTTGCTATTAATGCTGTGCTCGTTATATGTGCGTACGGACTAATCTTCCTTTTTGAGCGTACTTTCGGATTAGTGAGCAATATCACGTTGGTAGAACTTACCAATGTGAATTCCAATCTCATGTTGGAGTTCGCGGAAAAAGCTCCAGGTACATTCCAGCACTCCTTGCAGGTCACTAACCTTGCTACCGAAGCGGCCAAGCGCATTGGTGCTAAGGTGCTTTTGGTGCGTACGGGTGCGCTCTATCATGATATTGGTAAAATGACGCATCCGGAGTATTTTATCGAAAATCAAACAGGTGTCAATCCATTACAATCTATGCCGTATGCAGAAGCTGCTAAAATAATACTCGGACATGTGGAAGAGGGTGAACGTATAGCGCGAAAAAATCATTTGCCCGAACTTATCATACATTTTATCCGTTCGCACCATGGTACTTCTGTGACTCGATATTTCTATAATTCTGCGGTGAATGCGGCAAAAAGTGAAGGAAAGAGTGTATCCGATATCCGCAAAGAGGATTACGCGTATCCAGGTCCAAAACCTTCCACAAAGGAGGCTGCTATTCTTATGATGGCAGATGCCATAGAGGCTCGTTCTCGCTCGCTCAGCGAACTGACCGAGCAATCTATATCCGACATGGTGGATCAGATGATTGATATGCAAGTGGCAGATGGACAATTCTCTGAAACAGTTTTGTCTTTCAAGGACTTGGAGGAGATTCGTGCTGTCTTCAAACAAAAACTCATTGAGATCAATCATCATCGTATCATTTATCCAACCATCGAAGAAAAATAAACCAATCTGCACAACCCTATACCACTCTATACAACCCTACACAACCCCATGCATCCCAATTATCCCCTATATCTCGCTCCTATGGAGGATGTTACCGATCCTGCCTTTCGTTTGCTCTGTAAACGATTTGGTGCGACACGTGTTTATACCGAGTTTGTAAATGCTGATGCGCTTGTGCGCGATGTGGCATCCACTACGCGCAAACTCCAAATTTCAGATGAGGAACGTCCTGTGGCGATACAAATTTATGGTCGCGAACCTGAGAGTATGGCAAATGCTGCACGTATTGTCGAACAAGCAAAGCCTGATTTTATCGACATAAATTTTGGTTGTCCTGTCAAGAAGGTGGCAGGTAAGGGGGCAGGTGCAGGACTGCTGAAAGATATTCCTAAAATGTTGGAAATCACTCGTGCTGTGGTGAATGCCGTTCACACTCCCGTGACCGTCAAAACGCGTCTTGGTTGGGATGATAACAATCGTATCATTACCGACATCACTGAGCCTTTGCAAGACTGCGGTATTGCAGAACTCGCTATCCACGGTCGTACACGCTCTCAGATGTATCGAGGAGAAGCCGATTGGTCGCTTATTCGAGAGGTTAAGAATAACCCTCGTATTCATATCCCAATTATTGGAAATGGAGATGTTACAACGCCAGAACAAGCGAAGAAATGTTTCGATGAATTCGGAGTAGATGCTATTATGGTGGGACGTGCTACTTTTGGTTGTCCGTGGATTTTTGAAGATATGCAGCACTATCTTGCAACGGGCGAATTGCTTCCTCCGCGCAGCATGCAATGGTGTGTGGATATACTCAAAGAGCACGTAGAACGCAGTATTGAGTGGATTGGTGATGAGCGTAAGGGTATTGTGCATAGTCGTCGTCACTTTGCAGCATCGCCTGCTTTCAAGTCGTTGTATGATTTCCGCCAAACGCGCATTGCCTTACTCCGCGCTGATACCAAAACCGAAGTCTTCCAAATTATGGATGAAATTGTGGATAAATGGGGGGAGAACCGAGATAAAAAAGAATAAATTATTAATTTTAATACGAAAATCATAAAAAACGGATTAAAATTTGTATATGTGTAAAAAAAATCGTACCTTTGCAGGCTGATTTTAAATTATTACACAAAGAATGATAAAAGCCATGTTTTTGCAAAAGGAATTACTATTGTTATTAGCGGTCCTCATGATGAGTTCATGTGTGTCGCGCAAACAACTTACTTATTTTCGTACTCTGACGCCAGAGAGTGCTAAGGAGATAAACGAGCAATTACCTGCATTGCCAGAACCTACGGTTAAGATTAACGATGCATTAATTATTACCGTAACTGCGTTAGATCCAGAGGCAGTGCTACCATACAACTTACCGAGTGTATCGTATGCTACACCTACTAGTAGCACCGAGCCTACTGTGGCATCTTATCAATACTATACGGTGGATGCGCAAGGTTGCATTGATTTTCCTGTATTGGGGAAATTGCATGTTGAGGGATTGACCCAGTCTGAGGTGATTAGCCTGATTCAACATAAATTGGAAGGGCAAATTGTTAATCCTATCGTGACGATGCGTTTTCTCGATGCGAAGGTAACTGTGTTGGGAGAGGTGAGCTCGCCGGGTAACTATTCGCTCAATAATGGACGAATGACACTACTTGAGGCATTGGGTGCTGCGGGTGATGTGACGCAGTATGGTCGAAGAAATAATATTCTGATTATTAGAGATGTTCGTGGTAAATTGGAGTTTGAGCGATTGGATCTTAGTTCGAATGATTTGTTTACTTCGCCTTATTTCTATCTGCAACAGAATGATGTGGTGGTTGTAGAACCTAACCAAGCGCGTACGACCAGTAACCAGTCTATTGGCCTCTGGCTGAGCATGGTGGGTACGGTGGCGAGTGCGGCTACCGTGGTAGTGTCTGTGCTATCCATTAGCAAGTAATTTTTTTGTCACACGATATATTAATTTGATAAAACAGATATGGCACAACAAACACAAGAGATTGATATTCGCCTTTGGTGCACTCGCATTCTGAAAAATTGGTATTGGTTTTTTATAAGTTGTTTCCTCTTTGGCGTTTTGGGAATATATAAATATTTCTCTACGACCCCGCAATACGAAGTAGATTCTCGTATTATGATTCGTTCTAATGAGGCAGATAAAACGCTCCCTCAAATGGATATGGTGCAGATGATGGGATTAGGTGGTGGAAAGATGGTGGAAGACGAGATGGCCATTTTGACTTCGCGCGATATCTTGACACAAGTGGTTTCGGAGTTGGATTTGCAGAGTGAATACCGCAAGAAACGCTATTTGCGTTGGGAAGGTCAATATCCTTCTCGAGACTTGACTGTGGAATATCCACCTGTTTTCTTGGATACGACTAAAAAGTTTGTGAAAATCAAACTATGTGTGCGCAAGGATGACTACGCAGTGAAAGTGCAATACGGTAAATGGAAACATAGCCGCCATACCGTAAAGGATATTACCCAACCATTCAATACATGCGCTGGTGAAATCTATTTTACTATCCACCGTCCAATGGAAACGGGTAAAAAGTATAAGATATTCACTTTGCCAATGCTGCCTGCTGTGGATAAATATGCGCAAGCGATTCAGGCGGATATATTGAATAAAGAGTCTAATGTGATTGTCATCAATACAGTTACTGATATGCCTCAGCGTGCTATTGACTTTATGAAAAAGGAGATAGAGTTATATAATCTGGATGCTGTTATTGATAAAAACTTGATGGCAAGTAATACTGCTACCTTTATTGAAGACCGCCTGCGTTTGATTGAGGAAGAGTTATCTGTGGCAGAAGCAGAAGTGGAGCAATATAAAGAGAATTATGGTATTGTTGATTTGACTAGCGAAGCGGGATTGTATCTGCGCGAGAGTGCTGAGTATAAAAAGCGTGTTGCTGAGATTGAGACGCAACTCAATCTTGTGAAATATGTGGCAGATTATGTTTCAGATGACTCTAAGGCAGAGAATCTTATTCCTGCTAATCTCGGAATCGCAGATGGCTCATTGATAAGTTTGATAGCAGAGTATAACCGTATGGTACTCAACAAAATGCGTGTACAGCGTACTGCCATGGACAATAACCCTGTTGTGGGTCAAATGGATAGACAGTTGGCTGTCATGCGTGAAAATATTATCACAAGTATTGCTAGCGTAAGTAATAGCCTTAAAATTTCCAAGCAAGATCTCGAAAAACGCTATGGTAATGTGGAATCACAACGAGGAGATATCCCTAGTCAAGAACGTAAGTATAGAGAAGTAGCACGTAACAAACAATTGAAGGAGAGTTTGTATCTTTATTTGTATGAGAAACGTGAAGAGAATGCACTTACTTTGGCGTCAACTATTATGCCTGCTAAAGTAATTGCTCAACCTCAAATGAATCCTACGGCCTCTGCTCCTCGCTTGAAGATTATTGGATTGATATGCCTCATTTTGGGCTGTGGATTCCCATTTGCAGTAATCTATCTCTACTATATCTTCAATAACCGTTTGGAAGATGATACCAAAGAGTTGGAGAGAAAAACCAAAATGCCGTTAGGTGGTGCTTTGGTGCAGAATCATCATGGCGAGCATGTGGCAGTGCGTGAAGGTGTCAATTCGGTATCAGCAGAATTGTTCCGCTCGCTACGAACCAATATTGGATTTATGATTCCTTCAGCGAAGAAAAATCCTGTGATATTGGTGACATCTAGTGTGAATAGCGAGGGTAAGTCGTATGTGGCGACGAACTTAGCAATATCCCTTTCATTGCTCAATAAAAAGGTGGCATTGGTGGGATTGGACATCCGCAAACCGATGCTATCTACTTACTTGGGATTGTCTTCGGAGGGTTGCTTGACCAGTTATTTGTCAGACGATTCTTATTCTATAGATGATCTCGTGGTACCAAGCGAGTTTAGCAATTTGGATATTCTGCCTTCGGGTATTATACCTCCTAATCCAAACGAGTTGCTTCAAAGCAATCGCTTAGATCAATTGTTCGCTGAGTTGCGCCAACGTTACGATTATGTGATTGTTGATTCCGCTCCAGTGGCAATGGTGAGTGACACCTTCCAATTGAGCCGAGTGGCAGATATGACCGTTTACGTATGTCGTGCACGATATACGACATTCGACCTTATTGATTTCCTTAATCAGGTTAATGAGCAAAAACGTTTGCCTAATATCGTTACTGTACTCAATGGTGTAAATGCCAAGAGTATTGGTTATGGCTATGGTTATGGCTATGGAGTATCTCAAGATAAAAGATAATCCAGCCTCTAACCGCTAACCTCCACCTTCAACCTATCAACTTTAAACTCAATTGTTAGTATGATTCTCTGTATAGCCGAGAAGCCCCAAATGGGACGCGATATTGCTCGCGTCTTGGGTGCTAATCGGTCACATGATGGCTATATGGAGGGCAATGGCTATTGCGTGTCATGGGCGATAGGACACCTCTGTGCGCTACTTGACCCCAATGAGTATAACGAGCAGTGGAGAGGATGGAATATGTCCTCTCTCCCTATGATACCAGAGCGATTTGGTATCAAGGTGACAGAAGATAAAATCAAGCAGTTTAATATCATCAAGGATCTTATTGCGAAAGCCGAAATGGTCGTCAATTGTGGTGATGCAGGACAAGAGGGAGAGTTGATACAGCGATGGATATACCATAAAGCAGGTTGCAAGGTGCCCATAAAACGATTGTGGACCTCTTCGCTGACTGAGGAGGCTATTCGAGAGGGTTTTCAGAATCTCAAAGACCAGAGCGAGTACCAAGGTCTGTACGAAGCAGGATTGATGCGCGCCATTGGAGACTGGCTTCTCGGTATGAACGCCACGCGAGCATACACGGTTCGCTTTGCCAAAGGAGTAGGAAAAGACCGCCAAGTGCTCAGTATTGGTCGTGTACAGACACCTACCTTGGCCCTTATTGTTAAACGCCAACAGGAAATCGAACATTTTGTTCCTCGTACCTATTGGGAACTCAAAACCCTTTACCGCGATACCCTTTTCTCTGCACAATTGCCAGTGGAAGAAGATGAGTTTGCTATCACATCCCTTGAACAAGGACAGAAATTGGTGGATAGTATCAAGGATCTACCATTGGAGATTACTTCTGTGGAAAAGAAGAAGGGTATGGAGTATGCGCCTCGCCTTTTTGACCTTACTTCATTGCAAGTAGAATGTAATAAACGGTTCGGACTCTCCGCTGATGATACGCTCAAAACTATTCAGTCGCTCTACGAGAAACATGTTACTACCTATCCTCGTGTGGATACCACTTTTCTGAGTGACGATATTTATCCTAAGGTGCCAGCTACTTTGCGTGGAATACAAGAGTATTTTCCACAGGTTGCACCGCTACTTGGGCTTAAAGCAGATGGCGGAAAGGGGGCGCAGAGCTTGCCGAAGTCTAAAAAGGTGTTTGATAATAACAAGGTGACTGACCACCATGCTATTATTCCTACGGGACAACGCCCGGATAATCTTACCGAACTTGAACGCAAAGTGTATGATATGGTGGCAATGCGTTTCATAGCCGCTTTCTATCCTCCTTGCCAAGTGGCAAACACTACCGTCCTCGCGTGCGCAGGCGATATATCTTTTAAGGTGACTGGGCGTGAAGTGTTGGAGCAAGGGTGGCGCGAAGTGTTTGCGAAGGATAAAACCGACGATGAAGTGGAAGAGCAAAAGACCTTGCCAGCTTTCCGCAAAGGTGAGTCGGGACCTCATCAACCACAATTGCAAGAAAAAACGACCACGCCACCCAAGTATTATACAGAAGCAACCTTGCTTCGTGCGATGGAAACTGCGGGAAAGACGGTGGATGATGAAGAACTGCGAGATGCTATGAAGGAAAATGGTATTGGTCGTCCAAGTACGCGCGCTGCGATTATTGAGAAACTCTTTCAACGCAACTATATTGTTCGCGAGAAGAAGAATATCAAAGCAACAGAAGTGGGAATCAACCTCATTCAGACGATTATCTCTCCTCTGCTCAAATCGGCTGAACTCACTGGTCGTTGGGAACAGAAACTGCGTGCTATTGAGCGTGGTGATTATGAGGCGAAGCAGTTTCTTGACGAACTCAAACAGATGACATCGGAAGTAGTTCACGAAGTAAAAACCGATAAGTCAGGTATGCGTTGTCCTGTGTGTGGCAGAGGAACTGTCATTCGTGGCAGAACGCGCTATGGTTGCTCGCGTTGGCGCGAGGGCTGTACATACGCAGAAGCATTCTAAACCACTCTACACAATATTATACCACTCTACACAATACTACACAACTCTAAACAACATACTATTATGAAACAGTTTTTTATCCTTTTGCCTCTTTTGGCACTCACATTGGTAGGTTGCAATCCTACTCCACAAAACAATGAGCCTATGAATAACGAAGTCATCAACACCATTATGGCACGTCGAAGTATCCGCCAGTATCATGCTACTCCTGTGGCACGAGATACGATGATGCAAATCATGACATGCGGTATCAATGCCGCTAATGGTCAAAATAAACAATCTTGGGAGGTGCGTATTATTGACAATCCTGCTATTATGCAGCAGATTCAAGATCTTATGGCTCAAGGTAATCCTGCGTTGCCAGCAGAGATGACACGTGGCTGTATGCGTGGCGCGCCTGTGATGGCATTTATTGCACGCGACAGAAACTATGATTTTTCTGCATACGACTGTGGTCTGCTTGCAGGCAATATGATGCTCGCAGCCCAATCATTAGGCGTGGGTTCTATCTGTTTGGGTAGTCCTGTGCGTTTCATCAATGATGCACAAAACAGTGCCGAAATCCTTTCGATATTGGGATTTAGTGATAACTATGAGTTGAGCCTGTGTGTAGGTTTCGGTTATGCTAACGAAGCTCCTGCTGCTAAACCTCGCGACATCAACAAAGTGCAATTCATCGACTAATTTGTAAATAAATTTGCAAGAGTGCAAAATTTTAACTATCTTTGTACCCTTGAAACAGATAAAACTAAATTAACTCTTAAAACGTTATATTACTATGGCAGAAGACAAGAAAATTCCCTCACAAGAGAAGCTGAAAGCGTTGCAACTTGCAATGCAGAAAATTGATAAGCAATTTGGCAAAGGTGCCATCATGAAACTTGGTGATGACAAGGTAGAAGAAATCCCAGTTATTCCATCGGGTTCAGTAGGTCTGAACATCGCTCTTGGTGTGGGTGGTTATCCTCGTGGTCGCGTGGTAGAGATCTACGGTCCTGAGTCATCTGGTAAAACTACTCTTGCTATTCACGCTATGGCTGAGGTGCAGAAGCAAGGCGGTATTGCTGCTATTATTGATGCAGAGCACGCGTTTGACCGCTTCTATGCAGAGAAATTAGGAGTGGATACGGAGAATCTCCTTATTGCGCAACCTGACTGTGGTGAGCAAGCACTTGATATTGCTGACGAACTTATCCGCAGTGCGGCAGTGGACCTTGTGGTGATTGACTCTGTGGCAGCCCTAACTCCAAAAGCCGAGATAGAAGGTGATATGGGTGACAACCGCGTGGGCTTGCAAGCACGACTGATGTCGCAAGCGCTTCGCAAACTCACAGCGACCATCAATAAGACACAGACGACCTGTATCTTCATCAACCAACTTCGTGAGAAGATTGGTATGATGTTTGGTAACCCAGAGACAACTACTGGTGGTAATGCACTCAAATTCTATGCATCAGTACGTCTTGATATTCGTAAAGCAAGTGCTATCAAGGATGGAGAAGAAATCATCGGTAACCAAGTTCGCGTGAAGGTAGTGAAGAACAAAGTAGCTCCTCCATTCAAGAAGACAGAGTTCGACCTCATGTTCAATGAAGGTATTTCTCGTGTCGGCGAGATTGTCGATTTGGGTGTAGAGAATGGTATCTTGGCGAAATCAGGTTCTTGGTATAGCTACGATGGTAACAAACTTGCACAAGGTCGCGATGCAGTTAAGAATGTACTTCGTGACAATCCTGAACTCGCCGAAGAGATTGAAAATAAAATCATGGAAGCGCTGAAAAAATAAGACCGCACCTAAGGTGCTGTTAGAAATTAGACCACTACGTTGTTAGAAGTTAGACCCCTGAATCTAACAGCGACGTAGTCGCGATCTAACAGTAAAACGATCTAACGTCTAACAGCGAAGCGATCTATTCATGAATCAAACAACGCTTATATTATCCCCTGAGAAGGCTCACGACATGGAACAGCGTTTTCGTGTCGTGAAGCGTTCTATTGATGCTCGTCAAAAGCAACTCAAAGTCAATTTGACTTTACTCACTGATGAGCAAGGAAGACCTATCCCAAAAGATACGCTCATTCCTTTGTATGAAGCGCCATGTTTCCAAGATGTGCATAATGCCAAGCATAGTGTAGCCATCATTGGTGCTGGTCCTGCTGGACTATTTGCTGCGCTCACACTGTTGGAACACGGTATCAAACCGATTATCTATGAGCGTGGCAAACCTGTCGGCGAGCGCAAAAAGGATATTGCTATCCTCAATCGCAATCAGGGACTGAATGTCGAGTCCAATTATTGCTTTGGAGAAGGTGGTGCAGGTACATTCTCTGACGGAAAACTTTACTCTCGTAGTAAGAAACGCGGCAATATGCAACGTGTGATGGAGCTCTTTCATCATTTCGGTGCCAACGATACGATTCTTTATGAGTCGCATGCTCATATTGGTAGCGACAAACTGCCCACTATTATCCGTGCTATGCGTGAGTGTATTATTGAGCACGGCGGCGAGATACATTTCGAGACGTGTATCAATAGCCTTTCGCCTTTCGCCTTATCGCCTGATAGTCCACTAATCCTCGCTATCGGTCACTCTGCCCACGATACTTATCAAATGCTTCTTGATAGTGGGGTAACTCTTGCAGACAAAGGGTTTGCGATGGGAGTTCGTGCAGAGCACCCTCAGGCGTTAATCAATCGCCTGATGTACCACGACCCATCGGAAGAACTTGTGCAGTTGATTGGCAACGCGTCTTATTCGCTTGTGACACAGGTGCAGGGACGAGGAGTGTATTCTTTCTGTATGTGTCCGGGTGGACATATTGTGCCAGCAGGTAGCAGTGCCAGCGGTTGTGTGGTTAATGGTATGTCTGCTAGCCATCGTAATTCGCCATACGCCAATTCGGGTATGGTGGTAGAGATTCGTCCAGAAGATTTGGCTCAATGCCTATCACCAATAGCCAATAACCAATCGCCTCTTTGGGGTCTTGCGTTCCAACAGCACTTGGAGCAACTTGCCTTGGCGCATGGTGCGATGCCATCGGTGGCACCTGCTCAACGTCTGCGCGATTTTGTGGAAGGGCGTAGAAGCAAGAACCTGCCTGCTTGTAGTTACTTGCCAGGTGTTCGTTCGAGTGCTATGCACGAGTGGCTACCAGAACATATTGGCAAACGCTTGCAACAGGGCTTCCGCGATTTTGACCGCAAATACCGTGGTTTCTTGACCAACGAGGCAGTCATCTTGGGTGTAGAGAGCCGTAGCAGTAGCGCGGTGCGTATCCCTCGTGCCCCTGAGACACTGCAATCTATCTCTACGCCTAATCTCTATCCCTGTGGTGAGGGAGCTGGCTATGCAGGTGGTATTACTTCTTCAGCCCTTGATGGCATTAATGCTGCGCTCAAAATCGCCGAACAACATATTTCCTAGTAGCATGACTGATGAGTTGGGAGAGGAGGGCAATGGGTAGAACCAATGTTCACCAAAAGAGGGTGTGTCAAAATATAGACACATCCTCTTTTGTTATTATTTAACCCAAATCGGTTATTAGATTAAGGTAAGACAGTGGTCAGTCTGCCGGGAAACTACACGACAGTAACGAGGTGGTAACGGGGTGGTAACGGTTACGATGGCTGGAGAGGTACAGGAAACATAGGAAAAGGCATAGAAAATAGATAAAAGAGGGTGTGTCAGCATTTTGACACACCCTCATAAAGGCGTTTAGACAAGATGGTAAATAACTTACCATTGTTTTACCCAGATAAGTTTGTTGGTGTCATAGCCGCGGCGTTCGGCTTCGGCGAGAATGAGCGTCTTGGTGGAGTCCTCCAGCTGCGGCGTGCGGGAGAGAATCCAGAGGTAGTTTTGGTTGCCTCCGCCTACTAACACATACTGGTACTCCGCATCCAACATCATGATACGATAGTCGCTAAAGAAAGGGCCGAAGAACGACACACGGAGCAAACCCGGAACGCCTGTCGTCTTAGCAATACCCTTGGCGTCCTTGGCGCGACCATCCTTGATGCCCGTGTTGAGCACATCGATCTTGCCGTCATCGCGAAGGGTGTACTTCGCCATCGCATACTCCAGACCGCGCTCGAAGGAGTGGTCGTAGCGTGCAATCTCATACCAGCTACCGAGGTAGCGATTCAGATCCACCGAACTAACGGTACTGTTGTCCACTTTAGGGGCAGAGTCGCAACTTGCGAACAGACTGGCTAAACAAGCCATTAAGAAGATTTTTTTCATAGTTGTTTGGTTTTTGGTTAAGTTGATTATTACTCCCCGAAGGGATTATGGTTCTTAGTTGCTGAGGCATATACAAAAACCGTGCAAAACTATTTTGTTGGTTTTATTTGCATATATCAAATATTTCTTGTACCTTTGCAAGCGCAAAAGGATAATAATATGTTTACACGAACCATACAACTCATTGGCGAAGATGGGTTCGCAGCGTTGCAGAACTCGCGTGTTATTTTGTTTGGTGTGGGTGGAGTAGGTGGTTGGTGCGCTGAAACACTACTTCGCACAGGCATTGGACATCTGACTATAGTGGATTTTGATAAGGTGGATACCACCAATCTAAATCGTCAAATAGTATCTACAGCAAACAACGTCGGTCAAAGCAAAGTGTTGGAAATGCAGAAACGATTGCTCAGTATCTTCCCCGAAGCCGATGTGAAAGCCATTGACAAACAATATAATGCTGAAACAGCCAACTCCTTTGACCTTACGCAATACGATATTGTGGTGGATGCCATTGATATGGTAGAGTGCAAAGCCCTGCTGCTCTATCGTGCTACTCAGGCTGACTGTAAGGTATATTCTAGTATGGGTGCTGGGCGCAAAACTGACCCACAGAAGATTCGCACCGCTGAGTTCTGGAAAGTGCAAGGTTGCCCCTTGGCACGAGCCCTACGCTCAAGAATGAAAAAGGCAGGATTAATGCCTGCCTCTAAGGTTCAATGTGTCTATTCCGAAGAAATCAGTGGTGATCGAGGTACCCTTGCTCCCGTAGTAGGCGTCTTTGGTATGACCCTCGCAAGTATGGTCATCAACGACCTTACTCGCTGAGTAATTTCTCCAAACAAACTTGCAAAGCCTCTGTCCAATGAGGAATAGCGATGCCGAAGGTCTGTTTGATCTTTGACTTATTGAGTACGCTATAATGCGGACGAGGTGTTTGGTACTGATACTCGCTGCTGAGAATAGGGCGCAGATGGCATTGCGCTATCTTTTGCGCAGCATCATTTGGTAACAGGGATTGTGCACGTGCAAAAATCTCATGCGTGAAGTCGTACCATGAGCACACACCCTCATTGGTGAAATGATATACGCCTGCTTGCCAAACAGGAGCGTTAATGATAGAGCAAATCGCCATAGCTAGATCGGCAGCGTAGGTGGGAGAACCAATCTGGTCAAACACTACACCCAACGACTCGCGCTCTTGACCTAATCGGAGCATGGTCTTCACGAAGTTGTTGCCGTAGGTAGAATACAACCATGCCGTGCGTATAATGATGGATTTTGGACTAACGGCTTGTAGCAACACTTCGCCCTCGCGTTTGGTGCGACCGTATGCGGTACGAGGTGCTACAGAGTCTGTCTCTGCGTAAGGTACGCATGCTTCACCCGAGAAGACATAGTCGGTACTCACATGGATGACGCGTGCGCTAGAGAGACCTAAGTTCTCCACCGCCAGCGAATTAATCTTGTGGGAAACGTCTTCATCAATTTCGGCTTTGTCCACATTAGTATAAGCAGCACAATTGACAATGATGTCAATAGCGTTGTCCGCCACAAACTGACTGACCGCTTCGCGCGAAGTGATATCAAGTTCTGCGATATCGGTAAAGAAATATGTATGCTGAGGATATTGCGTTGAGAGGACACGCATCTCGTTGCCTAACTGTCCGTTGGCGCCTGTGACAAGAATATTCATATAGGGGTTAAAAAGGCTTTAAGAGTTTTAAAGTATTTAAAAAGGATTGTCAAAGTCATGGAGAAGAGGGTGGTGCTTGTCTTTCTCGCTGAGAATCATCTGCTCAGCAGGGATTTGCCAATCGATATGCAATGCCGGGTCGGTGAGAAGAATACCACCATCCGCTTCTGGGTGATAGAGGTTGTCGCATTTGTAGGTAAACACTGCGCGTTCGCTCAGCACAGAAAAACCATGTGCAAAACCACGAGGGATATAGAACTGACGATGACTTTCGGCATCAAGTTCCACCGCGAAGTGTTGTCCGTAGGTGGGGCTACCCTTGCGCAAGTCCACCGCTACATCTAAAACGCGCCCTTCAGCACAACTAACCAACTTGGCTTGGGTATAAGGAGGACGTTGGAAATGTAATCCACGTACCACACCAAAAGAGGAACAAGACTTATTGTCCTGTACAAAAGTGGCATCTACACCTGCTTCGCGATAGCGTTGCTCGTTGTATGTCTCTACAAAATAGCCGCGCGCATCGCGAAAAACTGTTGGCTCAATAACCAATAAACCCTCAATAGGTGTCTTAAAAACTTCCATAACTTTTTCGAAATATGGTGCAAAGGTAGTGTTTTTTTTGCATATGTGCAAATAAAAGTGTACCTTTGCACCAAAATTTAGATATTGCATTATGAAACAGACAGTAAAATATGCGTTTGCAACGCTGGGAATGGCGTTGCTAAGTATGAGTAATGTGTGGGCGGTAGCGCCTCTTCCTGGTTTGGGTCTCACGGAGCCCGTTCGTCAGTCCATGCCACAGGGTGTGGTGAATCAGCAGCGTCAAGCACGCGTGGCTGCAGAGTGGCAAGCGCCTAAGTTGGTGTCGCGTGGCTTGCTCATTGTGGTGGAGTTCGCGGATTTATCATTGGCAGCAGGCAATACTAAACAATCTTTTGATTCACTCGCCAATGCGGATGAATATACCTACAACGGCGCTGTAGGTTCGTGCAAGCAGTACTACGAGGACCAGTCGAATGGCTTGTACAGCCCTCAGTTTGATGTGGTAGGTCCTGTCGTCCTGCCTCAGACTACTGCCTACTATGGCACGGATGCCGCTTATCAGGGCGATGATAGGTATGTGGCTGACTTTGTGATAGATGCCTGCATAGGGGCGCAAGCCATGGGCGTGGACTTCGCCAACTACGATCAGGATGGCGATGGCAATGTGGACTTGGTGTATATCCTCTATGCCGGTTACAGCCAAGCCGATGGCGGCGCGGCTACTTGTATCTGGCCTCATGCCTGGGATATGCAGTCGGCTTTGTACTACGGCAATACGAATCAGAGCGAGTACTTTGTGAAAGCCAACGATGCAGGTTATATTACTTCGCAGAACTTGCCCGTGCTGAACGGCAAGACGATTATGCGCTATGCCTGCTCCAACGAGCTGATTTATCACTCGAGCGCTCGCACCAGTATCGGTACTATCTGCCATGAGTTCGGGCATGTGTTGGGCTTGGCGGACTTGTATGTGACAGATAGTAGTGCACCTGGTAACTCAAAGCTGGTGCCTGGTTCGTGGGCGTTGATGAGTAATGGCAACTACCTCAACAATGGCAATACACCACCCAACTTGTCGGCGTGGGAGAAGTATTACTTGGGTTGGGTAGAGCCAGAGATGTTATACGCCAACGCGCATGTGGTGATGCCTGCGGATGGCAAGACCTATCGCCAACTCAATCGCACGGGTGCTGTTTCGGCAGATGGACCGCTGACTACCGACACTACCTATTACCTGGAGAACCGCCAGATGACGGATTGGGATGCGTATCTGCCAGGACATGGCATGCTGGTATGGCGCGTGGTGTATGATGCAGATGACTGGTACTACAATATGCCGAACAACAACACTACCCGTTTCCAACTGATAACCGCCAATGGCTCAACACCATATACCAATAACCTCAACGGCGGCGCGCGTCAGGATGTGCCTTTCCCTGGTGATTGGGAATATACGGAATATGCGCCTTACGCGCATACGCAACTCACCAATATCCAGGAACTGGATGGCGTGATCTCCTTCGACTTTACCAATACCACTTATACCGATGTGCAGTCGCCTTCTGTGGAGATGGACATGACCGAAGGCGTGTGGTATAACCTCTTGGGTCAGCCAGTGGATGTGCGCTCGTACAAGGGCGTGGTGATTAGCCAACAGGGCAAAGCGCTGCTGCGTTAATCGACATACATATATAATTAAGGAAACGAGGGTCAATGCCCTCGTTTCTTGTTATATAGCCAATCGTTTCTTATGTAGCCAATGGTTTATTCGTACTGTTGGAAGAGGAAATCGTTGTAGGGATAGCGCTGGATATGAATGGCTTTGATGCGGTCGTAGAAAAGCGCTTTCAGTTCATCGATATTCGTTTTCTGGCGGGCGGAGATGAAGATGCAGTCATTATGCAACTTCGCCATCCAAGTCTTCTGCAACTCCTCCAGCGAGATATTCTCGCGCTTGATAGGCGTGAGGTCGTCCTCCTCTTTGGGGACATAGGTAAAGGCGTCAATCTTGTTGAAGACTACGATACGCGGGATTTGCGCCACGGTCTTCTCGGTCTTGCGACCTGCTTTTTGCTTCTTGGACCATGGGTCGGCCTCTTTGATTTCGGTCTGCTTGGTGAGCAGTTCGTTGATGGTCTCCTCGACTACCTCGTATTGCTCCTCGAAGTTAGGGTGCGATATATCCACTACGTGGATCAGCAGGTCAGCCTCGCGCACCTCATCCAGCGTGGACTTGAAGGACTCCACCAAATGGTGGGGCAGTTTGCGGATAAAGCCAACTGTATCGGAGAGTAGGAAAGGCAGGTTCTCTATGGTCACTTTGCGCACGGTAGTGTCCAGGGTCGCAAAGAGTTTGTTCTCGGCGAAGACCTCGGACTTGCTGATAAGATTCATAATGGTGGATTTACCTACATTGGTGTAACCAACAAGGGCGACGCGCACCATCTTACCGCGATTTTGTCGCTGCGTAGCCATCTGGCGGTCAATCTTCTTGAGTTCCTCGCGCAATAGGGCGATGCGTTGTCCGATGATTCGTTTATCTGCCTCAATCTGCGTTTCACCCATACCACGGCTGGTCGTTCCACCACCGCGTTGGCGGTCAAGGTGCGACCACATACGGGTCAGACGAGGCAACATATATTGCAGGTGCGCCATTTCCACCTGTGTCTTGGCGTAGGAGGTCTGCGCGCGATGGAGGAAAATCTCCAGAATGAGGATCGTGCGGTCAATCACGCGAACAGGTTGTTTGTGGTTGTCTTTGATCTCATTTTGATTGTGTGCGTTGAGTGCCTTCTCTATATTGCGCAATTGGCGAGGTGATAACTCGTCATCGAAGATGACCATATCAATAAAGTCATCGGTATCGGCAAATTGCTGTACATATTGGTTGATTTCTTGTAGTTTGCCTTCGCCTACGTATGTGGATGTATTGGGAGAGTCAAGGCGTTGCACAAAACGCTTGACACAATTGGTGTTGTTGGTGTCGGCAAGAAAAGCCAACTCGTCCAAGTATTCTTTGGTTCGTTCTTCGTTTTGGTTGGGAGTGATGAGCCCGACCAAAACGGCATTCAGTTTACCCATAGATTAGTGATGTCGTGTAATAATTGTTTCGAATTGTGTGGTAGCAAAAAAGCGCACAAAGGTACTGCTTTATTTTTACTTGTGCAAATTTTATGCAATTTGTGCGGAAAATATACGATTTTTGTAGGATAATGTTGGCTGTTTGAATTATTTTTTGTAATTTTGCGGGGTGAAATGAAAAATAGTACATTTTTAAATAAAATGGCTATTACCCAAGCTAAAAATCCTTTCTGCTTCGGTATGGACGGCTCTGCCACGAAATACAATCAGGATAGATGATATGAAAAATAGTAAATGAAGTATGAAAAAATCTATTTGTTGTTTAGCACTCGTATGTTTGGTAGGCGTTTTATCGCTCCAAGCGCGTACACCACAAGAAGCCGCACAAGTGGCAAGTCATTTTATCTCTCAGCAGGCTTTGCCTCCAGCACAGCGAATCCAGCGTGCTGCATCCATGAGCCATAGCACGCAAGCATCTGTAGAATTAGTGTTTACCCAATATCAAGTAGATGCTACTACGCCTGCGGTCTATGTGTTTACTCCTGATAAGGGAGAGGGCTTTGTGTTAGTTTCGGCGGAGGATAATGCGCGTGCAGTGTTGGGATATGCGGACGCTGGAACATTAGACGCAAGCAATATCCCTGCTAATATGCGATTTTGGCTACAAATGTATGCGGACGAGTTGGCCAATATGAATGCTTCTGCGCCAACATTATTGCCTGGGCAATCGGTTGTGGCTCGCTCTCAGCGTGTTGCAAACAATGAGGATAGTTATCCAGTTGTTTTGCCTATCTTAGCACATGTACGTTGGGGGCAGAACGATCCTTTTAATAATCTATGCCCCATAATAGGTGGAGAAAAAGCACCTACAGGATGCGTCGCCACTGCTCTGGGACAAATAATGTATAAGCATAAATATCCTCAACAAGGTGTGGGAAATCATAGTTATGTTAGTACCACTCACGGGATTTCACGAAGTGCCAATTTTGGTGCGACCATATACGAATGGACAAAGATGCTTCCTGACTATAACACGGATTATACTACTCAGCAAGCCAATGCGGTCGCTATTCTCCTTTCGCATTTAGGAGTCGCGTGTGAGATGGACTATGATTCGGTGGGTAGTGGCGCATATGGTAATATTGCCCTGAGAAATTTGGCAGCCTATTTTGATTACGATAAAGGAATCCAAACATTACCCAAGGATTATTTGCCTGAAAATGACATGTTGAATTATATTGCAGAAGATTTGCAGGCAGGTCGTCCCGTTTATATGTCTGGAAGTACGGTAAACGATGAGGGGCATGCTTTCGTTTGTGATGGCATGCAATCAAATGGCTATCTGCATATTAATTGGGGGTGGGATGGCTATGCAAATGGCTATTTTGCCGTGTCAGCCCTTGATCCTGAGATACAAGGTACAGGAGGTAGCAGTAGCGGATTGGCTTTTACCCAAAGAGTAACGGCTTATACAGGCATACGCCCTAATATAGGCGGTGATAGCATACCTGTAATCACAGTAGATGCGGTAAATCGTACTTCGGCTAACAAGATTGCCAGAACGGACAAAATCCAATGCGAATTGCCTGTCTTTTTTAATCAAAGTATCTATGTGGCTACTGGACAAGTAGTATGTGTGCTATACGATGCCAATGATACAGCGATTGATACGATAATGATAGCTGATATCACATTACCTTCAATGAACTACTATGTTAAACCTTTTACATTGTGGTGTAAGTTAGGTACCAATCACCCTGTGGGAAAATATGCTTTAGAGATAGCGTTATTGGATCATAATGCTGTGTGCCGGCCTATTTATGTGAAAAATCAAGGTCGTGTCCGCACAAAGATGACACTAACGGAGAACGAAATCATTTTTGATGATGACAACTCTTCTGAATCTGCTCTATTGCAAGTGGCAGATTTAACACACATAGACGGAACTACGCAATGGACGATTGATTTGTATTCGCCTGCGTTTTGGGAGGACACTCCGTCTGAAAGCGAAGTGTTGATTCGTTGCGTATTAAACAGCAACAGCACAACTTCAATTGTGGGTACATATACATTGGATTTGACCAATAGTGGGGCAGAAGGTACAATCCAATCCAATGCCCAATATGCTGTAGGATATAAATCTGCATGTTATATTTATACGCCTGATGCGTTGCACTTAACTTTCACACAAGGTGATGAGGGTATGATTCAGATGCAGTGCTATGTAGAGGCAAACGGTGAGGTACTACAGCAAAATAGCATGCTAACTGCAAATTGGTATAGGTACAGTGGAGAGTCATACTATTATTATGACGACTACATAACATATGACTTGGCAGCAGCATTACCTGCTTCGCGTGCATTGGTGATTGCACAGTCCTTACCTAATACGAATGAAACAACGATGTCATATTTCACACGGGGTATAATTTCCACAATGCGCAATACTCCATCTCAAATTGCACAGTATCAAACGGCTCGCTTTGATATTTCGGATGATGGTCAAACCGCGAATGAATTATATTGCTTCAATACGCGTTGGCTGAATAATACACCGTTCGTTACTGGAAATGAAATTCAGGTGGGTGATGAGGTCGTTATATATGGTTCACTACAAAACTATCAAGGTAATACACCTGAAATCAAAGGATATGTGTATAACCATACTTTTGGGGATGAGTATGCTATTACCAATTTAACGGTGCGAACAGAGGGCAGCACATTATATTTCTCGTTTGAGAGTAATGCACCTTATTTCCATGTCCGGGTAATAGATTCCAGTGGCGAAGATGCGGCAAATGGAATTATTGATTTCAAGAATGTATCAATTGATTTAGAAGATGGTACTTATACATTGTGGATTCGTCCTGTTGATGAGGCACAAGAGTATTATATAGGTGCGGCTGTGGAAGAGATTTTTACCATTGACTCACAGCATGCAATAGACTACTCGATTTATAACTTACATCTGACTACTGAGGGGAGTACATTGCGCTTTTCTTTCGAGAGCCAAGCACCATATTTCCATGTGAAGGTGATAGATGCCAGTGGCGAAAATGCGGCAAATGGAATTATTGATTTCAAGAATGTAAAAGTAGATAACTTAGCAGATGGTACTTATACATTGTGGATTCGTCCTGTAGATGAGGCACAAGAGTATTATATAGGTGCAGCTGTAGAAGCGCAATTTGTCATTAGTATCACTCCAACAGATATAACCTATATTCAAGAGCAACAACTGCTTGAACTCTACGATGTTATGGGGCGCTTGGTAGATAGAAAACCATCAACAGATATGCGTGGTTGGAATGTACCAACTGCGGGTGTGTATATATTGAAAACAGCAGATAAAACGATTAAAGTGCAAATTCCGTAACGATAAACGGATTAACAAGTGAATAAGGATTATGAAACGAGTTGTAGTTTATACCCTTTTATGTTTGGGTTTAGTGTTTTCCTCTTGTGGAAAGCATGGTGGTTCATCTTTGCATTTTGATGCAGACAGCGCGCGCGTACTGATTGAACAGGCAATAACGGATTCGCTGATTCCTGGTGCAGTGTTGTGTGTAGTGGATGAAGGTGAGATTGTACATTTGGAGGCATACGGTCATCGCGCTATTGTGCCTACGCATGAGGTAATGACGGAGAATACGATTTTTGACTTAGCATCTGTGAGCAAGCCTACGGGTGCAGGTACAGCTGCATTGCTATTGGTCAAAGAAGGAAAACTATCAGTCGATGACTTAGTGTGCAAGTATATCCCTAACTATCATCCTGATGTGACCATTCGTCATTTGATGACCCACTATTCGGGTCTGCCTGCGTATTTCATTGCAGCGCCCATGGAGCGCGTGTATCTTGAGCGTTTGGGCGATAAAGATGACACCCCACAAGCACGCCGAGATTTTACCGTTGACTCTATTGCTCGTTGTAAACGTCCGACGGCTATTGACGAGAAGTATCGCTATTCGTGTTTGAATTTCATTAGTCTGCAACGCGTGGTGGAAACGATTATTGGGACAGACGTGAATACCTATTTGTGTGAGAATCTGTATCGCCCTCAGGGATGGGAGACTATGGGCTGGTTGCCTGACAAAGCGAATATAGATCGCATTGCTCCTACGGAATGGAATGAAACGGCACAATTGCGTGGTGATGTGCATGACCCTGTGGCACGTGTGATGATGTGCGGTATCTCGGGCAATGCGGGTGTGTTCGCTACGGCGGCGGAGATAGGTAAGTGGGCTATCTGGTATATGGATCAGCCGGAGGAAGTACGCGAGAAGGGCTGCCATGCAGGTCTTTGGACGGAGGAGGTGCCATTGGCTGCGGATACCTTGCAGACCACGGTGGAGAGCCGCCATACGGGTTATACGGGTACGAATGTGGTCGTTTGGCCCGAGTACGACCGTGCAGTAGTGTTGTTGGCTCACCGTGTTCACCCACACGATAAGGGTAGTATGTACCGCCTGCGCACAGCCATTAAAAACCTCGTCCGCCCATAAACCAAAGCATTGGTTCTGCCTAAATGAAAGCATAGGTACACCCTGTTTTGGGTGTTTTCCAACCAATAGACAAAACAGCGTGAGTTTCTCGCGCTGTTTTTTGTTCGTTTATATAGTTTCGTAATGGGTGTAACTTCCTCTGGATTTACGCTTCTATCATTTTTGGAGGCGCTTTGGGGTATTCGTGGGATATAAGCGGGGTATTCGTGGAGTATTCACCGCATATACGTATGTATCGGGTATGTGTCGGGTATGTATCGGGTATGTATCGGGAAAGTATCGAAGGGGACGGGGAGCGAAGAACCGCGATGAAGTTTGATTAAAACTCTGAAAAAGTCCATCAGCATCCCTTGTGGTTGTCCATCAGCATCCCTTGTGGTTGTTCGTTAGCTTCCCTTATGGTTGTCTTGCATTGCAGTCCCAGTCGCGAGAAAAAATCACATAAATGGCGATTTTTTTGCGTATGTCATAAAAAAGTAGTACCTTTGCATGGTAAAATGGATAAAACGATTCTTGAAATATGAGAAAGATACGATTATTAGTAACACTCCTGTGTCTTTTTTTGGGGATAATACCCGCATTGGCGCAGTCGGTCACGATTGTTAAAGATATGAAAGAAGTGCAGATGGCGTCTGTGCTGGCGATGTATAAGAACGAGTTTGGCAGTTTTGAGAAGCCTGCTCTCTCTGACCCTTTCCCTTATGCGGTTATCCGTATGCATTTAGAAGGTAATGCGCACGCGGTTCGCCTTGCCAAGGAGCGTTTGACGCTCTATATGGGTCAGCAGACAGGCGTGGAGGCGCGAGTGACTACATACTCCAATCAGATTCTGTTCTTGGTGCGTTCGCGCCGTCCAATAATCTACGTAGACTGTGGCGATGGTTGTGAACAAGTAATGCTGAGCAACATGCAGAAACTCAAATCGAACTGCCTATACGATTGTACGGTGCGTTTCCGTCCTGAGGAGGCAGAGGGCAGTGCGGATGCTCATTCTGGGGTGGTGCTTCACCCCTATAAACTGCGTGTCACACCACCTAATGCGCAGGTTGTGGTGGTAGCCAATGGTGTCAAACAGGAGTGGATACTCAACGAGGGTACAGCTAATCTCAATTTGCTGGAGGGCGAATACCAATATACTATTACAGCGCCTGAACACTTTGACCAAACGGGCACCTTGATTGTGGATGCCGAGCATCGTGACACTACGATTGCATTGCTGAGCAAGTATGGTTGGCTGAATGTGGAGTTGTTTGATTCCACCCTTATGGTGGAGGTGCAACGCATAGGGGCTATGGCGATAAGTTACCCATTGCCGGTATTGGAGATGCGTTGTGTACCTGGTACGTATGTCTTGACTATCAACAAGCCAAAGCATTTGCCCTGGACAGATACTGTGGAGGTTAAGGCTGGTGAATACACCTTCGTGACACCTCAGTTGGTGCATAAGAAGCAAAAGAAGGAGAAACCCGAAGATACGCATATAGCTTCAATCGCCGACTTGCCTAAGCATAAAGGTGATGATGCTCCGCGCACTACGCATACGCTCGTGCTCGCTGAGGTGGGCTTGGCTAAGAACCCAGAGTGGGGTGTGGGTCTGATGTTCGGACAAATGTATAGGGGTGTAGGTTGGTATTTGAAGGGAAGATCGAACTTCACTTTCCAAAGCGATGTCACGGGTGAGATAGGTAGTGTGGCTACTATTCCTGACTGCAAGAGCGGTAAGTCTTCGGAGTGGCTATTGGATGTAGGTATCGTGTTTGATATGCTACGCGGATGGGATAAGAAGGTACATAACAGTCATTTTGGAGGGTATGTAGGCGCAGGTTATGGAGCGCGCACGAGGTATTTGGAGACCTTTGATTATGGTTGGCAAAAGTATCTGCCTAACTCCTATTCGGGCTTGAGTGTGGATGTCGGTTTGATAGGTAGTTATCATGGTTTCACTCTTTCCGCAGGTGCAAACATTATTGCTTTCAAGTATATGGAGATAGAGTTGGGTATAGGTTGGACATTTTAATACGTAAAGTCATGAAAGATAGATATATACAAATAATTTCCTTCTTGATAGCCCTGCTATCATTTACCACCTTCCCTGCCTGCGAGGTAGATGATGAGGTGAAGTTTGGTGTGAATACAGTTCCGATGCCCGAACCTATATGTGAGTATGTGGACTTGGGGCTTTCTGTCAAATGGGCAACATGTAATGTGGGAGCAAGCAGACCTGAGAATAATGGTGCTTATTTCGCTTGGGGTGAAACGAAACCAAAGACTATATATGATTGGGATACCTATAAATGGTGTAATGGCTCAGAAACTACGCTAACCAAGTATAATGTCCATAGCGGTTATGGCGTAGTGGATTATAAAACTCAGTTAGACCTCAGTGATGATGCTGCTCGTGTTAATTGGGGTGGCAATTGGCGCATGCCAACGGATGCAGAGTGGACAGAATTGCGCGAGCAATGCATTTGGGCATGGACGACGGGAAAAGGAATTGTTGGTTACACTGTGATTAGTAAGAGCAATAACAATAAAATCTTTCTTCCCGCTGCGGGTCACCGCTACGGCAGTTTGCTCGACTTTGCAGGCAGCGGTGGCTACTACTGGTCGAGTTGGGTCACTACGGGCAGCCCGAACTCCGCGTGGGTCGTGAATTTCAATTCCAACCGCGTGTATGGGTACAACGGCCTTCGGCGCTACGGTTTTTCGGTGCGTCCAGTCTTAGATGAAAATAAATCTGGAGCGACCACGCCGCCAACCGTGACAACGGCTGTTGTTACGCAGATTACTGAGACGAGTGCTGTAGTCGGTGGTAATGTGACGAGCGATGGTGGTGCGAGTGTAACGGAACGCGGTGTGGTGTATAGCACCAATCCAAATCCTGTCATCACCAACCTGAACAACACCATCCGCCCATGTGGTAGTGGAACAGGCGAATTTACTTATACCATAACTGGTTTGCAATCAGGTACTACATATTATGTTCGTGCGTATGCGAAGAATGATGTAGGCACTGCCTATGGTGAGGAGGTTAGTTTTACTACTAATAATACAGAACATGGTTACGAGTATGTGGACTTGGGACTGAGTGTGAAATGGGCAACGATGAATGTGGGTGCAAACAAGCCAGAAGACTATGGTAATTATTACGCTTGGGGCGAGGTAACGTTGAGTAATAATATTAATTGCAATTGGATCACTTACGAATGGTGTGATGATAGCGATGACACGCTTACTAAGTATAACACCAGTGATAGTTTGGGTGTGGTAGATAATATAACACAATTAGAACTCAATGATGATGTTGCTCATTTCAGTTGGGGCGGTGCTTGGCGCATGCCAACGGATTCTGAATTGACTGAATTAAAGAAAGGTAGCAATTGTACTTGGTCATGGATAACTCAGAATGGTGTAAGCGGTTATAAAGTGACCAGTAAGATCAATGGTAACTCTATTTTTCTCCCTGCTGCGGGGTGTCGTGAAGGCACTTCGTTTAGCGAGGTAGGCAGTCGCGGAAACTATTGGTCAAGTTCGCTCCATGAGCTAAAACCCAACTGTGCGTGGCGATTGAGGTTCAATAGTGAACATTCTATAAATAGGACCGAATACGATATCCGCTGCTATGGGTTCAGTATTCGCCCAGTCTGCCCGTAGGATCTTACTATAAGGTTCAAAAGCGTTGGAATGAGTCTTAGCGAATAGCGTTTTGACGAAAAACCCACCGAAAGACGCAATTTATTTGCGTATGTCAAAAAAAAGTAGTATCTTTGCAGGCGCTTTAAGAGAATAGTGTAAAGTGTAAAGGCAGGATGTATATAGCCATAGCAGGAAATATCGGAGCAGGTAAGACAACATTGACAAAGATGTTGGCGAAGTATTACGGTTGGGAGCCTCGCTTTGAGTCGGTGAGCTTTAATCCCTATCTGGAGGATTACTATACAGATATCAAGCGATGGTCGTTCTGCGTGGAGACCTACTTCCTCAAAGAGCGTTTCAAAGATATGCTGCGCATTAAAGAAGTGGAGCACACCATTGTGCAAGACCGCAGTATCTTTGAGGGTGTATATGTGTTCGTGACCAACAACTACCTGCGCGGCGACCTCTCTGAACGCGATTATCAGACATATATGGAGCTTTTTGATCACATGAAGCGTATGATGAAGTTGCCTGACCTGATGATTTATCTCCGCAAGTCCGTCCCTTCGCTCATTGCACAAATACAGAAACGCGGACGCGAATACGAGAAAACCATGCAGATAGACTACCTGCGCGACCTCAATGAACGCTACGAGGAGTTCATATACAAACAATACGAGGGTAGGGTGCTGGTCATTGAGAGCGATGACCTCGACTTTGAAAGCAATCCCGAGGACTTCCGCAAAGTCATTAACAAGATCGATGCAGAACTCTTCGGACTGTTCTCGGCAGAGAACTTTTAGGTCTAACTTCTAACAGCGAAGCGGTCTCACAGCCGCAGGCGGTCTAATATCTAACAATAAAACGGTCTAAAATTAAGAATTATGCATATAGCAGTAGCAGGAAATATTGGTTGCGGTAAGACTACGCTGACCAACATGCTCGCCAAACATTATGGTTGGGAGCCACGATTTGAGAGTGTGGAGTTTAATCCATACTTGGAGGATTTTTATGCGGACATGGGCCGCTGGTCATTTAACTTGCAGGTGTACTTCTTGAATAAACGCTTTAAGGATGTAGTGGATATTGCTAATTCGGATCAGTATATCATTCAAGATCGTACTATCTATGAGGACGCGCGTATCTTTGCGCCTAACTTGCATCGTCAAGGATTTATGTCGGATCGCGACTTTGAGAACTATAGCGATTTGTTTGATTTGATGATGTCGCTGGTGAAGATGCCAGACTTGATGATTTATATCCGTAGCACGATTCCAAACCTCGTGGCGCAAATTCAAAAGCGTGGTCGCGCGTATGAGTCTAGTATGCGTATTGACTATTTGCAAGGTCTGAACGAGTT
>JAZUCY010000062.1:0-6188 GCA_045639365.1 Paludibacteraceae bacterium | reverse complement strand
GTAAATATCTCAGCTACACCACTTGAGTGTTATCAATTCAAACAATGGTCTGATGGTAATACGAATGCTACACGCGAAATTACCGTTACGGACGACATTGAACTTGAGGCAATCTTTGAGGTAATAACTTATACTATCACTATTGAGTCTGCTAACCAAGAGCATGGTACAGTAACAATAGAGGTGGTTGGTACTCAAGGTAATACCCCAACTCCGAGTGTGCCAAATGATGGTCACGAGTATGTAGATTTGGGGTTGCCAAGTGGATTGTTGTGGGCAACTTGCAATGTGGGTGCTAATAGTCCTGAAGAGTATGGCGATTACTTTGCATGGGGCGAGACAGAGCCAAAAGAAACCTACGACTGGAGTACCTATAAATGGTGCGAGGGAGATAAAAAAAGTTTAACAAAGTACACTATTCCTGAGGGTTCTACTGGTTTTGTTGATTATAAGACTCGCCTTGAGCCAGCTGATGATGCTGCTCATGTAAATTGGGGTGGTAATTGGCGTATGCCTACAGAAGAAGAATGGCAAGAATTGCGTGAGAATTGTGATATATATGGATCATTTGCTGTAAGTCGTATAAATGGAAATTCCATATCATTGCCATTTGCTGGTTATAAAGGAGATGCTGGCACTGATATTAATGCCGCATACTATTGGTCAAGCTCACTCGGCAATTATTCAGATTATGGGAATAGTATTTATTTTACGTACTCAGGAGGAGGTGGTGGGCATGGACGTGAAATCGGACTATCAGTGCGCCCTGTATGGTCACCAATGCCCAAATCTAATTTACCAAATTTTAGAGATGTTGAAGCTCGTAACACAACTTCAAACTCAGCCACAATTAATTTGATGATAACAGATGATGGAGGTTCGTATATAACTAACTATGGTGTATGTTATAGCACTTCGGAAAATCCTACAATAATGGATGATATAGCAACATGTTATTATTGTTATGGAAAAGCTGGAAATACATTTAACTTAACCGATCTTGAAGCAGGAACGACCTATTATGTGCGTGCATACGCAACCAATAGCAATGGAACGGGCTATAGTGAACAAATAGAATTTACGACATTATCTACAAAATAAAAAAGGTCATAGTTATTATTTAGATACATTTTCACCCTGCAAGTCATTGGATTTGCAGGGTGAATTTATATGAGTTAATAATATGTATCCACCGCTTATCCACCGCTTATCCACCCGATAAATGGGAGGACTCGGGGCTCTATATCCGCCACGAATTGTGTGGTTATAGTATGGTTATAGTATGGTTATTGTGTGGTGCGTGCGGGGAAAGTGGGGATATTACCACCCAATGGTAGCACAGACGGGGAAGTGGTCGGAGTATTTTACTCTGTCCACTTCGCATTTTATAGGGATGAGGTTGCGCGAGCAGAGGATATAATCAATGCGAATACCCAACGGACCTTTCTTATACGTATTACCTAATCTGCCGAAACTGCCCTCCAAAAAGCAATCGCGCATATTCCATTTGATTTTCCAATAGACGTATGATAATGGAATGGAATTGAAATCCCCCACCGCTACTACAGGATAGGGCGAAAGGTTGATAGCCTCCTTCACAGCTTTGGCTTGCTCTTGGCGCAACTCGCTGGCTTCGTGGAGCTTCTGATTGAGAGAACTCTGCTTGAAATGGCTGACGGACAATGTGTCCAACTGCAAATCCTCTTTCATTAGTCGAAAACTCTCTAAGTGGTTTACTATCAGACGAATCGTATCTCTCTTTACAACCACATCGCATTGGCTACTGATATTGTTTTTCGACTCGTATGAGATGGTCTGCTTGTTGATGAGCGGATAGCGTGAGAAGACTACATTGCCAAATTGGCGGCGGCTATTATATCGCTTGAAATCGTAGTAGGTATATGGGTATTGGCTCATGGCTTGGCGCAACTGGGGAAGGGTCATGCGTTGTGCATCTTTATATACCCTAACCTCTTGCAAACAGATAATATCCGCATCCTGCTGATTGAGATAAGCAAGCATCTGCTGGGCTTGATGCTTGTTGCCCATACACAGCGCGTGGGTGTTGTAGGTCAGCACCTTGAGCGTGTGGGAGAACTCCTGCTGAGGTCGTTTCCACTGGTGAGAAACAAAAAGCGATACTACCCCAATAAGAAGGAGTAGTATCACTATTTTGATTATTCGCCACAAATTTCGCATACTTATTTAGGTTCGAGCGTTACGATGGGCACCAACATCTCCTCCAAGGATATACCGCCGTGTTGGAATGTATTACGATAGAATTGTGCGTAGTGATTGAAATTGTTTGGATATGCAAAGAAATCGTCACCTGTACAGAAAACATAGCTACTGCTTACATTTGGACAAGGCAATCCCACCTGTTTAGGCTTGGCAATCTCAAAACAGTTTTTAGATTGGCAGTTGAGTGCTTTGCCTACTTTGTAGCGCAGATTGGTATTGGTGTTCTTGTCGCCAATAATCTGCACTGCATTGGTAACACGTGTGGTGCCGTGGTCGGTGGTTAGTACCACTTTGTAGCCCAATGAGGCAATACGGCGAAACATCTCTGCCGTAGGCGAGTGGCGTAACCAACTGAGTGTCAGACTGCGGTAGGCGGCCTCGTCGTTAGCAAGTTCACGCATCATCTTGCTCTCTGTGCGCGAGTGGGAGAGCATGTCAATGAAATTGAGCACTACTACGTTGAGCGGTGTTTGTAACCCCTTGAACTGCTTGGTGATTTTCTCGCAGAAGTCGCTTTCGTTCACCTTGAAGTAGGAATATCCATAGCGTTTTCGGAAACGGTCAAGCTGGGTCTGAATGAGTGCTTTCTCGTTGTTGTTCTTGCTATCTTCCTCATCTTCGTCAATCCAAAGGTCGGGATACATCTCTTGTATCTGCAATGGACTGAGACCTGCGAAAATAGCGTTGCGTGCGTACTGTGTGGCGGTAGGAAGGAGAGATGTGTACATCTGCTCGTCCTTTATGGTAAACCACTCTGACAGAAGAGGTTGGATTGTTTTCCATTGGTCATAACGGAAGTTATCAATCACAACGAAGAACACTTTCTCGCCTCTTTCCACCAGAGGAAAGATATATTTCTTCATCACATCTTGCGACAAGGTTGGGCGTGTGGAAGGGCTTGTCCACCAACTCTCATAGTTCTTGGCGATGAACTTAGCAAAGGCTTTGTTGGCTTGCTCTCGTTGCATGCGCAGCATCTCGTGCATGGCGGAATCCACTGTTTCTAATTCCAATTCCCAACGTGTGAGGGTACGCTCAATGGCCATCCATTCCTCAATGGTATTGGCGGTATCAATCATATATGTGATGTCGGAAAACTCCTGACGATAGGTGGTATTGGTATGTTCCTCTACAATCTCGCGTTGATGGATATGCTTTTTGAGGCAAAGTAGTATCTGACTGGGATTCACGGGTTTGATGAGATAATCGGCAATCTTCTGACCGATGGCTTGCTCCATGATATGCTCCTCTTCAGACTTGGTAATCATCACCACAGGCAAGGTAGGGTGTATGGTCTTGATTTCTTGCAACGCCTCCAATCCTGAGAGTCCTGGCATGTTCTCATCAAGGAAAACAATATCAAAATGCTGTTCTTGACAAGCATCAATAGCATCTTGTCCGTTATTGACTGGGGTTACTTCGTACCCTTTTTCTTGTAGGTAAATAATGTAGGGCTTGAGTAGATGAATCTCATCGTCCGCCCAAAGTATTCGGTTCATAGTTTCTCCATTTGTTTATTAGGTTTAACATATCTTCAGCCCAGGGGCTATCAAAGTGCATTCTTTTTCCCGTTCGGGGGTGGGTAAAGCCCAGTGTCTTGGCGTGTAATACCTGACGTGGACAAAGGGCAAAACAGTTTTGAATATACTGTTTATATTTCTGTGTGCGTAGTCCTTTGAGCACTTCCATGCCGCCGTACTTCTCATCAGCAAAAAGCGGATGACCGATCGTCTTCATGTGCACGCGGATTTGGTGTGTGCGCCCAGTCTCTAAGCGACATTCTACGAGAGTGACGTATGGAAAACGCTCCAATACGCGCCAATGGGTGATAGCTTCTTTGGCGTTGGGATTTTCCTCCAAGTCCCATACGCGGTAGATGGTGCGGTCGCGGTTGTCGCGCGCCAAAGCACCCTCTATTGTACCTTCATCTTCGGTGAAGGTTCCCCAAACGAGGGCGTTGTAGGTCCGCTCGGTGGTGTGGTCAAAAAACTGTTTACCGAGGTGCGTTTTTGCTTCGGGCGTTTTAGCAATAAGCAACAATCCGCTGGTATCTTTGTCGATACGGTGTACCAATCCGATATTGGGATCGTTGATATCCAACTTATCGCGAAAATGCCATGCCAAGGCATTCAACAGGGTATGTTCGTAGTTGCCATGACCAGGATGAACGACCATACCTGCGGGTTTGTTGATGACGAGTACATCATCATCCTCATATATGACTTCCAAAGGAATCTCTTCGGGGTGAATGGTATAGTCATGTGGTTCGTGGTCGAGGAGAACCTGGATAATATCAAAGGGTTTGACCTTATAGTTGCTGCTGACGGGTTTGCCATTGACCCAGATGTTGCCTGCATCGGCTGCGTTCTGGATACGATTGCGCGAAGTACCTGTCATGTGCTCTGCCAAGTACTTATCAATGCGCTGCGGTGTCTGACCTTTGTCCACCTCAGTGCGCCAACGCTCCCATACCTCTTGCTGTTCTATGTCTAACTCTGTATCTAAATTGTTCATTGTAAAATAGCCAATTAGAAAAATTCCTCTTCGTCTTGCTCGTTGTCTGCGGTTACGGTCTTCTCTATGTCCAGAGACAGTTTGAGGTTTATGCTACTACCCTCCACAACAATTGTGCCACTTTCTGGGTCTTGAGAATAGACGATGTATTGTGCTTTGTTTTCCTCGGTAGGAGGTATGTCGTATGTCACAATACCTGCGGTCAGTGTGTGTGCCAAGAGCCATGAACGTGCATCTTCCAATGTTTTGCCCAGAACATTAGGAACCTCTACGTTGTTGGTACCTTGACCTCGACCAACAATGAGTTCAAGAGAGGTACCGACTTCCAAAACAGTACCTGCTAAAACAGGCACGCTATCTTTGCGAATATCCAGAATCAGGTCGCGGTAAGCAGAGGGCTCATATACGATACTATCAATCACTAATCCCAAAGCAGATAGAGAGGCCTGTGCTTGACGCAAACTAACGTCGCGTAACTCGGGTAGTATGATAGGTTTGCGGAAGTTAGCATTCTTGATGACATAGATAGTGCGTCCATGTTTGACATGCGAATTGGCTTTGGGATTTTGCTCCACGATAGTACCCAGAGGTACTTTGGTGGAGTAGGTGGAGTCAATGACCTCAATGTGCAGTCCTTCAGATTCTAAGATAATCTTGGCTTCCTCTACATATAATTGGGTGACATCAGGAACGAGTATCTCTACTCCGTGTTGGGTATAGTTCTTCAATCCATAGATGACTATAAAAATGGCAAGGATAGCCACTATAGCTGCAAGCGAAAAGTGGAGTAATACAATCCCAAATTTAGACGAAATCTTAGCCATAAGCGTATGTTTTTAGTGAAAATTCAATAAATTTGCTGCAAAGATACGATTTTTTTTGCGTATTTGCAAAAAATATTTTATTTTTGCATAGTTTTTGATAGATATGTTAAAAACAAAAGAACAGTATTAACCTAATTTTAAATTTTTTAAGTGTTATGAAGAAGATTTTGCTTATCGCTGCTGTAGCAGTAATGGCTATGGGTTGCTGCAAGAAAGCAACTTGCCACCAAGACAAATGCTGTGATAAACCAGCTACTGAGTGCTGCGAAAAGAAAGCTGAGTGCCCCAAGGCTGAATGTGTAAATGCAGAGTGCCAAAAACCAGATTCATGCTGCAAAAAGGCAGAGTGCCCCAAGGCTGATGCTTGCTGCAAAAAGGCAGAATGTCCAAAGAAAGACGCATGCTGCGAGAAGAAAGCCGAGTGCCAAAAGGCTGAGTAATAAACGAATAATAGTTATCAAACAGAAAGAGAGTGTGTCAAAATGCAGACACACTCTTTTTTATCGATTTTCTATGCCTTTTTCTACGTTTCCTTTACCTCTCCAGCCATCGTAACCGTTACCACCCCGTTACCACCTCGTTACTATCGTGTAGTTTCCCGGCAGACTG
>JAZUCY010000061.1:0-15448 GCA_045639365.1 Paludibacteraceae bacterium | reverse complement strand
TCTGCCGGGAAACTACACGACAGTAACGAGGTGGTAACGGGGTGGTAACGGTTACGATGGCTGGAGAGGTAAAGGAAACATAGAAAAAGGCATAGAAAATAGATAAAAAAGAGTGTGTCTGCATTTTGACACACTCTCCTCATAATATACAGAGTAGCGGGATTATACTACGCCGCTAAAGCCCATGAATGCCATAGCCAAAAGACCAGCAGTAAGGAGGGCGATAGGAGTTCCTTGCATTGCTTTTGGCACTTTAGCCATTGCCAATTGCTCGCGCATACCTGCGAACAATACCAATGCTACGGCAAAACCCAATGCTGTTGCGATAGCGAAGAGCAAACCTGTCAACATGCTTGGTTCAGCGCCCATAGGCAATTTATAAGTACCTGTTGCTACCATGATAGCCACACCAAGCAAGCAGCAGTTGGTGGTAATCAATGGCAAGAACACACCCAATGCTTGATACAATGCAGGAGAGATCTTCTTCAATACGATCTCAATCATTTGCACCAAAGCGGCAATCACCAAGATGAACAATATAGTTTGCAAGAAACCAAGTCCCCATGCGTTGAGCAACTGTTGCAACAAATAGGTAACCAAAGTAGCCAATGCCATAACGAAGGTTACAGCTGCACCCATACCCAATGCTGTGCTAATTTTCTTACTTACTCCCAAAAATGGGCAAATACCCAAGAATTGGCTCAATACGATATTATTAACGAATATCGCAGAGATAAATATCAAGAAATATACCATAATCTTTTATTTAGATCGTTTCACTATTAGACCACTACGTTGTTAGATCGTTCGCTTTGCTCACTGTTAGATGTTAGATTTCTTGGTCTAACAGCCGCCTCGCGGCGGTCCAACAGGCGAAGCCGGTCTGACTTCTAACAGCCCGTAGGGCGGTCTATTTTATTTTTTAAGCAGTTTTTGCACCAATGCCATCAAGTAGCCCAATACGATAAACGCACCAGGAGCCAATACGAAGATGAGCATGCCATAAGTCTCGCTATAGAGGTTCAAGCCAAATACGCAACCTGTACCGAGCAACTCACGTACTGCACCAATCAATGTAAGCGCCAAGGTAAAGCCTAGACCCATGCCAAGGCCATCCAAAGCAGACAAACCTACGGTGTTCTTAGCTGCAAACGCTTCTGCACGACCAAGTACGATACAGTTCACTACGATGAGCGGAATGAACAATCCGAGCACATCATAAATAGAAGGCAAGTAGGCTTGCATGAGCAATTGTACCATAGTTACGAAGGTAGCAATTACCACAATGAATGCAGGGATACGTACCTTATCTGGAATCAAGTTTTTCAAAAGTGAGATCACCACGTTTGAGCACACGAGCACAAAAGTGGTTGCTAGTCCCATGGACATACCATTGATAGCTGAAGTGGTAGTTGCCAAGGTAGGACACATACCGAGTACCAACGCAAAAACTGGGTTCTCGCGCAAGATACCGTTTAATACTGTACTTAATGCTTTATTTTTCATTGTAGGCCTCCTTCCTCAGTTGTTAATTGTGTTGCACCGCTAATTGCCTCGATAGGCATAGGTTGTTGAGCGATAGCGTTGTAAGCCTTCACTACTACCTCAAGGAACGCACGCGATGTGATAGTAGAAGCAGTGATTGCATCTACATCGCCACCATCTTTGCTTACGGTGAAGTTGGTGGTAGCAGGATTCTTACCAATGATGTTTTGTCCTGGTTTTTCTGCATTGCAGAACCATGATACCATCAGTGCACCAAGACCAGGAGTCTCAGCTTGCTCCAATACTACGTAGTTTACTACGTTGCCTACGTTATCAAAACCAACCATCAAGCGGAATGTACCACCAAAAGGCATATTCACGTTGCCCTCTGTGGTTGCCTCAACGGCTGTACCTACCCACTCTTCGCCTACATACGCTTTGTAGAGGGTGATGCCGTTTACATCTTCCGCATCAGCTACTTGCAAGCCCTCTACTTGAGGCAACACTTGCATGATAGCAGCTTCTTGCTTTGCTTTCATAGCAGCCTCAATGGGCGCCATGGTCAACATATACACTCCAGCCAAAGCTCCTGCTGCTACTAGTGCAATGCAGGTTAGCGAGAGCGCCATATTCTTGAATGAACTTTGTAATTTTGCCATAAAATTCTTTGAATTTAAGACCACTGCGTTGTTAGACCATTTCATTGTTAGATCGTTCGCTTTGCTCTCTGTTAGATGTTAGATTTCTTGGTCTAACAGCCGCTGTGCGGCGGTCTAACAGGCGAAGCCGGTCTAGCTTCTAACAGCCCGCAGGGCGGTCAGTTTTATTTCTTCTTCTCGCCAAAGCGTTTTGGACGAATCAAGTTCAACAATGGAACGCAAGCGTTCATAATCAGGATAGCAAACGACATACCTTCTGGGTATGCGCCCCATGTACGAATCACCATCACGATAAGACCGATGCCGATACCGAAGATGATCTTACCCCAGTTGCTCATTGGAGAGGTCACATAGTCAGTTGCCATGAACCAAGCACCGAGCATCATACCACCGGTACAGAGGCTCAACATGGTGTATTGGCAAGTGCACAAGCCCTCTGGCAACATGCCTGCCCAACCTGTTACCGCAGCAAACAATGCCACAGTAGCCAAGATACTTACTGGGATATGCCATGTGATCACGCGAGTGATGATGAGGAAGATACCACCAGCAAGGAGGAGCAATGCGCTCACCTCGCCCAAGCTACCACCCATCCAACCGATGAGTACGTCCCAAGTCTTAGGGATGATGTTGAGCATACTATCGCTGCCTTGCAAAGCTACTTTCAATGCTGCCAATGGAGTAGCACCAGTGGTTGCATCCACATAAGAAGTAGCAAAACCTTGTGGCACTGGCCATGTGGTCATTTGTGCAGGGAAAGAGATGAGCAAGAACACACGACCTACCAACGCAGGGTTGAAGAGGTTTTGTCCGAGTCCGCCGAAGCTCATCTTCGCTACACCGATAGCCACCAACGCGCCGATCACTACAATCCACCAAGGCAAGTTGCTTGGCAAGTTGAATGCAAGGAGCAAACCTGTCAATACGGCAGAAAGGTCGCAGATGGTAGATTTTTGTTTCAAGATAAATTTAGCAATCAGCCACTCAAACAGCACACATGCTGCGATGCTGATAGCTGTGGTGATGAGCGCACCCCAACCGAATGCCAACACGCTCACTACGTAAGCTGGCAGCAGGGCGATGATCACCAACAACATATTTTTCCGCACGCTATCACCGCTATGGAAGTGAGGTGCAGGAGATACTATAAATGGTTTCATTTCTGTTTTGTTTTGTTTTTAGATCGTTTCACTGTTAGACCACGTTGTTGTTAGACCATTTTATTGTTAGATCGTTCGCTTTGCTCACTGTTAGATTGCTTGATTCTAACAGCCGCCTTTAACGGCGGTCTAACAGCGTAGCGGTCTAACTTCTAACAGCCGCAACGCGGCGGTCTTATTTAGCAGCTCTGCTGCGGATGATTCCTCCCACTTTCGCTTTACCCATGCGTACATAGTCGAGCAATGGCAAGTGACTTGGGCAGGTGAATTGGCAGCAACCGCACTCGATGCAGTCCATGATGTTGTGATCCTCCATCTCGTCCCACATGCTGTGCCATGCTTGTTTTGACAAGAGCCATGGCTCCAATCCCATAGGACAAGCGTTCACGCACTTACCGCAGCGCACGCAGTTGGTCAGCTCCTGACGCATACTCTCTGCCTCTGGCAAGAACAAGAGTCCGCTCACGCGCTTGTTGGTTGGCATATCGATATTGCTCATCGCACGACCCATCATAGGACCACCACCGATTACCTTACCAGTATCCTCAGGCACGCCGCCTGCCAATGCTACTACGTCGGTCAATGGAGTACCAAAACGCACGTCGTAGTTACCTGGTTTAGCAACGCTCTTACCTGTCACGGTCATCACGCGAGAGATGAGTGGTTTATTCTTTTGTACTGCCTCATATACGGCATAGATAGTTGCCACATTGTCCACCACAGCACCTACCTCAATTGGTAGAGCACCACTTGGTACTTGGCGACGAATACAAGCGTCAATCAATTGCTTTTCTCCACCTTGTGGGTATTTGAGTTTCAACGCTTTTACCTCGATGCCAAGCACCTTGCTTGCGAGAGCAGTCATGTGCTTGATGGCGTCTGGTTTGTTCGCCTCGATACCGATGATAGCCTTTTGAATGTTCAATGCACGCATCAAGAGTTGGATACCTACGATGATCTCCTCGCCCTTCTCAAGCATCAATTGGTGGTCGCAAGTCAAATATGGCTCGCACTCTACGCCGTTCACGATAAGCACCTCAGCCACTTTACCTGGAGGAGGCATAAGTTTTACGTGGGTTGGGAAACATGCACCACCCAAACCTACGATACCAGCCTCTTGCACTTTCTCAATGATGGCTTTTGGCTCCATGTTGCACTCTTTCACGAGTTCGGTGCTTTGGTCGATAGTCTCGAGCCACTCGTCGCCCTCTACATCCATGAAGATTGCTGGCATCTTCATACCCCATGCATCGATGGTAGTATCAATCTTGGTGATGGTTCCGCTGAAAGGTGCGTGGATGTTAGCACTCACGAAGCCACCTGCTTTTGCGATGAGTTCGCCTACTTTCACTTTCTGTCCTTTCTCCACTACGACCTGCGCAGGCGCACCGATATGTTGCACCAATGGAATGATTGCCTTCGCTGGCAATGGGCAAGCTGTGATAGGTTGATGAACAGAATATTGCTTATTGTCATGTGGATGAACTCCACCTATACGGAATGTACTTTTCATGCTTTTGCCTCCTCTTCGTTTTGTTTAGTATTGTTTAGAGGTTGTGTAGCGTTGTTTAGCGTTGTTTTTTTCTCCGCTGACAATTCTACACCACTGCTACACGATTCTACACCACTCTTAACTGGCGCAGCCTTTGGTGCTGCTGGCGCTTCTGCCTTTGGCTTGCGCGCTGGGAAATTCACCGCATGGATAGCACCAGTAGGACATTGATCCTCGCACTTACGGCAGAGGCGGCACTTGTTGTAGTCGATATATGCCAAGTTGTTCTCAATTGTAATCGCGTCAAACTCGCACACTTTTTGGCACTTGCTGCAACCGATACATGCGTTGGTACAAGCTTTGCGTGCTACTGCACCCTTGTCCTTGTTTACGCACATCACTACGATGCGGCGGCTCTTAGGACCTTTCTTGCGGAGCTCGATGATGTTGCGTGGACAAGCCTTCACACACTTACCGCAGCTGGTACACTTCTCGTCGTCCACCTCTGGCAATCCTGTGACTGGATTCATGTGGATAGCGTCAAAGTCACATGCGCTCACGCAGTCGCCACAACCGAGGCAGCCAAAAGGACAAGCCGTCTCGCCTACATAACAGCTGTGCATGATTTGACAACTCTTAGCGCCGTCGTAAACGCTGGTACGAGGACGTGCCTCGCATGTGCCGTTACAACGCACTACTGCTACTTTAGGTTCAGCAGCCACTACTGCCATACCTAAGATCTCACCCACCTTGGTCATGGTAGGCGCACCTCCTACAGGGCAGAGCAATCCGTCCAGTGAGCTTGCTTTCACACAACCCTCAGCAAACGCACGACAACCGGCATAGCCGCAACCGCCACAGTTGGCACCTGGCAATGCGTCTTGCACCTCGTCAATGCGTGGATCTTCCTCTACCTTGAATTTTTGAGCCACGAAATAAAGTAGCACCGCTGCCACCAATCCCGTCACGCCCAAAACAAGCAAAGAGATTACAATTAAATTCATGATTTTTTATGTTTTTAGTTAGTTATTTTGCAGTGTTATCCAAAAAAACGTACAAAGGTACTACAAAAAATGCACATACGCAAGAAAAGTGAGAAATATTTGCAAAAAAGATAGATTTTATCTATCTCATAGACCTATCGCCGGCATTTGTGCACATAGCGTTATCTCCGTTTATTACCCCACACTATAATTTTTTATTTGCATATTCCAGAAATATATTGTACCTTCGAGGGCACCGGTCTCATTCGCAGTGGTCATTCAACCACCTCGAAAGTACGTCCGCGAAATGCAGTACATACTACAGCACGTTCGCAATTATATAAGAAAACAGGCTTTGCCTTATTGTATCTTCTTTTATCTTACTATTATGAGCAAGCTCCCATAGTGCGATAAAATTAATACACATAGATCGGAATCTATTATTTTCTTATATAATTCCTCGCTTTGCTTGCGTATGTGCATTTTTTGTAGTACCTTTGCACCCATTAATTATAAATGCGTTTATAGAACATGATAGGAACTATTGTCAATACTTGCACTATTATTATCGGCAGTATAGTAGGCGCTATAATGCATAGAGGTATCAAGGAGAAGTACAAAGATACTCTATATACCGTACTCGGACTAGCATGCATCGGCATTGGTTTAAATGCTGTTGTTAGTAACTTCGGCAACAGCGAATATCCTGTGCTATTCATCGTATCCATTGCATTGGGAAGTGTGATTGGCACTGCGCTGGATATTGACGGACGATTCGCCAAGTTTGTGAGCAAACGTTCAAAGACGACCACTAATCTCGCAGATGGTTTATCTACCGCGATATTACTTTATTGCATTGGCCCATTAGCCATGTTAGGTCCTGTGATTAGTGCCCTGAAAGGAGATCATACTTTTCTCTACACTAACGCCACACTTGACTTGGTCACTTCCACTATTTTTGCTAGCACATACGGTATATGGATGATACTTGCCGCCCCTGTACTCTTTTGTTGGCAGGGAATATTCTATTTAGTAGCAAAAATCTCAAGCAGTGCTATCAGCGATGCACTGATGGCAGAATTGCTCATTATTGGTGGATTGATGATTGTAGCATCCGGACTATCATTGCTCAAACTAAAAGATTGCAAGACGCTGAACATGCTACCATCACTACTGATTCCTGTTTTGTGGTTTGTGATTCAGACACTCATTCCATAAGTCCAACTTTTACCACATAATATCCAACCAATTTTTATACCCATACAAACTAACCCAACAATCCCATGTTCGCAAGTTTTATCACTTTCATTTCCGTTTTCCTTTTCCTCTGTGCGACAGTGGTGTGGTTCGTGTGTTGGGTAGTGGCGCGAGTATGTCATCACGCTATGCCCTTTGCGCCATTTGCATATACGGGACTAGCGATTGTGGCGCTGTTTTTGGGAATCATGTTCTACGGTTATCGCTTTGGACGTTTTCAGTTGCGCGTACAACCAACCACCTATACCTCGAACAATGTGCCTTCCGCGTTTGACGGATACAAGATTGTGCATATCAGCGATTTACACCTATCTTCTCTATCTGACTCTCCTGCATTCTTGCAACGTGTGATTGACACTATCAACCAACAGCAACCCGACCTTATTTGCTTTACGGGCGACTTTGTGGGATTTGGTGTGGAAGAAGCTGCGCCTTTTACCGAAATGCTACGCCAACTGCATGCCAAAGATGGTATAGCAAGCGTGCTGGGCAATCACGATTTTGCGCTATACCATCACGGACTTTCCGATGCGCAGAAAGAAGAAAAAGTAGAGCAACTTACTGCCTACCAACGCGATACACTTGGTTGGAAACTGCTTCGCAATCAGTCGTTTGTTATCACCCGCGACAGCGATGCGCTACAAATAATTGGCGTGGACAATGCCTCGTGTCAAGGACAGGGATTTCAAACAGTTTATCGTGCAGACTTGCCTAAAGCTATGCTTTTGCCTGATAGCCTTTTCGCCTCATCGCCTTTTAAAATCCTCCTCTCCCATGACCCTTCGCATTGGCGAGCGGAGGTGGTGCCAAGCACAGATATTCCTCTAACACTCAGCGGACATACCCATGCAGGACAAATGCGCATATTGGGTTATCCTCTATCATCGCTTATGTTCACGGAATCCGAAGGTTGGTACGAGAAGGATAACCAGTCCTTATATATCAACACAGGCATTGGTTGTACCCTACCCGTTCGTATTGGCGTACCTGCCGAAATCACAGTGATTACATTAAAAAAACAATAACCTCATAACTCATCACTCATAGTTCATAACTCATACTTCATAACTCATACTTCATAACTTATATGCTACACGATTTCTCTTATCAGAATCCTACGCGGATTCATTTTGGCAAAAAAGCCCTCAATAAACTTGCTGCTGAGCTCCGCGAGTATGGACCCAATATCCTGCTCATTTACGGCAAAGCAGCTATCAAGAAAATAGGTCTTTATGACCAAGTAATCAATATCTTACAGGCCGAAGGAAAGACGGTGGTAGAACTGCCTGGTATCAATGCCAATCCACGCTATACGCAGTTGATTGAAGGTGCTCGTTTGGTACGTGAGCACAAGATTGACCTTATCTTGGCTGTGGGCGGTGGCTCTGTTATCGACTGCGCCAAAGGTATTGCTTGCGGTGCATACGCCGAAGGTGATATATGGCAACGCTACTACGTCAACCAAGAGCCCGTAAACAATCCCGTAGTGCCCGTGGCAAGTATCCTCACGATGGCAGGGACGGGTAGCGAAATGAACGGCGGTTCGGTAATCACCAACGAAGAAGAGAACCTCAAAATCGGTCGTGTCTTCCCACTCTCAATCGCTAGCCCTAAGTTCTCTATTCTCAACCCCGAACACACCTATTCCGTGCCTCAGTATCAAATGATTAGCGGAATCTTTGACATCTTCTCCCACCTCATGGAGCAGTACTTCTCGGGAGAGGACGATTGCACGAGTGACTACCTGCTAGAAGGGCTGATGCTTTCCCTTATCTCAGCTTCGCGCAAGGCACTTGTTAACCCAGAAGATTACGAGGCACGCAGCAACATTATGTGGTGCGCTACTATGGGGCTCAATAAGATGCTCGGCCTGAGCAAGACACAGGACTGGGAGGTGCATATGATTGAGCACCAAGTGGGTGCTTATACCGACTGTGCACACGGCATAGGATTGGCGATTATCTCTCCTGCTTACTACCGCTATATCTACCGTGACGGTTTGCATAAGTTTGTGCGCTACGCCAAGCAAGTTTGGGGCGTAGAAGACCATGGTCAAGGCGATGACGCCATCGCCCAAGAGGGTATCAATCGCTTGGAGGCGTTTATCCAGGAGTTGGGTATTCCAACCACTCTGCGCGAGGTAGGAACCACCGAAGAGATGCTTCCTCTGATAGCCGATTCCACCATCCTTGGAGGAGGATACAAACAACTGACCGCAGAAGATGTGCTCAGTATCTTGAAAGCTTGTTACTAATTAAAAAACACTCATCACTCATACTTCATACCTAAAAAAAATGACCATTCGCCCTACCACATACGCAGACATTGACACTTTGCTCGTTATCTTCGCGCATGCGAGACAGCAGATGGCAGCAGATGGTAACCCCACCCAATGGGGGGATGGTTATCCTGGTCATCAGCAACTAGAAGAAGATATTCGGCGCGGAGTAAGCTATGTGGTAGAGGCGAACGGGAAAATATATGCCACCTTCGTGTTTATCATTGGCGAAGACCCCACTTATCAAATCATAGAAAACGGCGCGTGGCTGGACAACACACAGCCTTACGGCACAATCCATCGTATAGCATCAAACGGACAAACGCAGGGAGTATTTAATATGGTACTCGATTGGTGTACAGCACATTGCCACAACATACGCATTGATACCCACCAAGACAATCAACGTATGATCCACCTCATAGAGAAAGCCCATTTCTCACGTTGTGGCATCATCTACACACGCAACCGTTCGCCACGAATAGCGTATCAAAAAATAGTCTCTATGTAGCCAACTATTCTGGTATTGAAAGAAAAGAAGTTATTTTTTTCTCGCAGTAAACGAGAACTCTTTTTGTATCTTATCTTTGAAGAATCCTAATACAATATAATATACACCCATCGCGCATAATGCTACGGTGCCAATAATGGCTTCGCCATTCTTTCCCATCGCCAATTGCCCATCGCCAATAACCCATAGCCAATTACCCAACGCCACCACAGCCATCAGCACCACAAATGGCAATACATACGCCAACAGCACGGCTTTCCAACCTATCTTTTGTTGAACCATAACGACGACCTCGTCGCCAAGTTTAACATCTTGCCTCTCGCCTTCTAGCCTTCTCGCCTCATCGCCTATAAAAAGAGCCTCAATCTCTTTTTCCTTGCTCTCCGCACTAGCGCACATAGCTTTGGCTTTGCACGAAGCACATGCACTCGTCTGTACAATGCGGACAAGAACTGTCCCATCACCGTTTACGGCTATTACTATACCATCATGTTTAATCATAAACTTTACTCTTAAATGTAATATGCTATTTGACAACACACAAAACGCTTGCAAAATTAGTCTTTTTTTTGCACATACGCAAGTTTCGCGTGTATTATTTTGAAAAAAAATAGATTTATCTATCTATAGTTCTATTCCACCACTCGTTGGAGAAAAAAGTTTGTATATATCAACAAAAAGCACTACCTTTGTCGCCGAAAACGTGGAAACATATACTACATGGTAATAAGTAATAAAAAACAAGTGTACTAAACATGAAACGAATAACCTTTATTCTCGCGTGCCTGATGTGCACAATTACGCTGATGGGAGAGGAGCATTTGATGTTTCGTTCTCTGCCCATTGATGGCGAATTGAAAAACGCCGTCAAAACCGTCAAAAAGTGGGGATTCATGGGCATGAAGATTAAGAATGTAGCCGCCTTGGTGGGCACACTGGATGGCGAAGATGTGATGCTCACCCTTTTGGCAACCCCTGAGAGCAAAACCCTATTTTCGGTCACGGTTATCTACGAAGGTGCGATACAATGGGATGAGTCTTGGACTAAGTATCAAGCGATTAACGCCGCTATCGCTGCTCAATATGGTGAGCCATCGGAAGTCACCAGCGAGTGGGAATCGCCTTATTCCATGGATAACAATCCTGTTCAAGCTTTCAAAGAGGGCAAAGCCACTCACAGCTGTATGTACACTGCCCAAGGAGGCAAAGTGGTTGTAAGTATGGTATATATTGAGGACAAGATATGTACAATAGTTGCATATATTGATGAGCAGAATGCTTCCCTTTACACAGCCGAAGGCGGGACTGAGAATATCATAGATGAGAATGCAACCCCCGACATTGAGGAGTGAGAGAAACGAGCAAGAAAAACGCAAGGCATTAACTGCTATATAAATCCCTGAAATAATAGGGCGTATCCTCACGTGACACGCCCTATTTTTATGTAAGGATGAGTTAATTAGCAATCATTGTATGACTTGCATCCATCTTTATTAGAAGTGCAAGGCTAATCCAATACCATTTTGGCTACCTTGGATAGTCCAATAGGCTTGAGATGTAGCAGCGGCTTGGGCATGATTGAACATATCGACACCTGCGTTCAAGCGAGCATATCCAACAAATATGGTTGGTATAGATGCCAATAAGGCTGCCACGCCAACACCAAGGCAAGTTATACCAGAATAGAACATGGCGTCGTTGCCTTCCTCTGGACCAAAGGCCATAATGAGAGAGCCAATCAAGTCCATACCTAAACCTGCGCCAAAGAGTCCCCAACCAGCTTGATAGCATTTGTAACCGCTCTGGAATGTCTCATAAGCAGGTTGATGGTTGGTTGTTGCAAGAAAATCTACACATTGCTTTAAATTGAACGCTTGATCTCCGTAGTAAATGTAACTACCTGCTGGCTGCAGAAGAGTCGCATTGTTGTTTTGAGCCTTGATAGAGGTAGTTGCTACTGCAACTAACATCATTAAGAAAAGAATTTTCTTCATCGTGTTTTATGTTTAATTAATAATAACTCTTATTACAGAAAGTTATACAAAGATTATTGTATAGTCACTTGTGGCATGAGGGTCATGATACGTGGTTTGGATGCAAACTCACGAATCTCCATAATGAGGCGCTCCTCTGGGGTAGAGTTGTCGAACATCTTCAGCATTTCCTCAAAAGGATCAGTCTTCTCTGGGTATGTAGCCAATTGATATTCACCCAACTCAGCCAGTTCAACGGCTTTTGCGATAGCATCGTTCATGTTACCCAAACTATCCACTAAGCCAATCTCCAAAGCATCTTTTCCGAGCCATACACGTCCCTCGCCAATCTTCTTGATTGCATCTTGGGTCATACCGCGACCATCGGCGCAACGACGGGTAAAGAGGTCATAACCACGCTCTACCATGCTCTGCATGAGTGCCATCTCCTGAGGGTTCATACCCTTCATAACGGCATTGGTGGTCAATGCGGAGTGTTTGTTGGTGGATACGCCATCCATATCCAAACCTACTTTTTCGCGGAGTTTGTTGAGGTTAGGTACTGTACCGAAAATACCAATTGAACCCGTGAGTGTAGTAGGTTCCGCATATATGTAATCAGCGTTGCAAGAGATATAGTAGCCACCTGAAGCCGCATAATCACCCATAGAAACAACTACAGGAATGCCCTTGTCTTGCAACATCTTCATAGCATGCCATATTTGCTCGCTCGCATCCGCGCTACCACCAGGACTGTTCACACGGAAGACAACTGCTTTTACATCTTCGTCATCATAGATTTTCTTGATTGTTTTCAAGATCTTTCCCTCTACAATGCCATCTGCACCATCATCCACGATAGCACCTTCTGCGTACAAGACTGCCACCTTGTCTGTTGCATCCATCTTGGTACGCTCCACATTGGTCATCTTGCTATTAGACAGCTGCTTGTAATCTTTGGTACCCGCGTAAGTGCGCAAAATACTGTCCATCTCTTGGATATACACCAATGAGTCCACAAAGTTGTAGGTAAGGTATTTATCTTGTGGTTGCAGCGACATGCACTCATCAGCGTATGCGTGCAATTGCTCAGGATTGATTTGGCGACTTTGTCCAACTGCCGCTTTCATCTCGCTCCAGATACCACCGATATATTGTTCGGTTTGTTTGCGATCTGCCTCCGACATTGAAGTGCGGAAGTATGGTTCAACAGCCGATTTGAACGTACCCACTTTGAGGATTTGCATCTCAACACCAATCTTCTCGAAAAGGCGGGTATAGTACTCTTTTTGTGCGCTCAATCCATCCCACATCAGTGTACCTACAGGATTGAAGAAGATCTTATCTGCTACAGAAGCGATATAGTAGTTGGTTTGTGTATATGAATCAGAATATGCGATAACGAACTTACCCGATTGTTTGAAGTCAAGGAGCGCATCGCGCAGTGCCTTAGCCGAAGCAGGTCCCGCAGCGAGTGCACCGCCCTTGAGGTAGATACCCAACACCTTGTCGTTATCCTTCGCCAAAGCGATATTGCTGAGCAGGTCGTTCAATCCTACTGTCATTGTGGATTGACCATACATCTCGCCAATAATGGCATCAAATGGATTCTCTTCGCCTGCTTGTTCTACAAGATTACCTTTCATATCAATACGATAAATGGTGTTCTCCTCCAATTTGGTAGCAGGTGTGGACATCATATCGCCCATCAACGCCCCAAAAAGGAAACAAATACCAAAATACACACCGATACCTATCAGGGTTTTACCCAGGCAACCCATTTTCTTGCGAGGTTGCTCCTCGTTTGTCTTGCAAAATACTTTCATATTTCTTATATATTTTAATGTGTTTGCTTACATTTTCGGCTGCAAAGGTACTATAAAATTTGCATATAGACAAATAAAAATTCATATTTTTGCTCTTTGTGATTAAAAATATTTGCGTATTCGCATAATTTTTACTACCTTTGCAGCACCTTAAAAAACACAGAAAACTAAATACCATGGAATTACCTTTTGCAGAATCGTGGAAGATTAAGATGGTAGAACCCATCCGCAAATCCACCCGCGCAGAGCGCGAACAATGGCTGAAAGACGCCAAGAACAACATCTTTATGCTCCGCAGCGAGCAAGTTTACATTGACCTTCTCACCGACTCGGGTACAGGCGCTATGTCGGACCGCCAATGGGCAGCATTGATGCTGGGCGATGAGAGTTATTCAGGTAGTAAGTCTTTCTTCGAGTTGAAAGACACGATTACTCGTATCACCGGTTTTGAGTATGTGATTCCTACCCACCAAGGTCGTGCGGCGGAGAACGTGCTCTTCTCGCACCTCGTGAAAGAGGGACAAGTCATCCCTGGCAATGCGCACTTTGACACGACTAAGGGACATATTGAGGCGCGCAAGGCGCACGCGATAGATGTGACCATCAAAGAGGCGAAGGACACCCAGTTGGAGATACCATTCAAGGGTAATGTGGATTTGGAGCATCTGGAGCAGATATTGAAGGATAACCCTGGCAATGTGCCATTTATGGTGCTGACTGTGACGAACAACACAGTGGGCGGACAGCCTGTGTCGATGAAGAATATCCGCGAGACATGCGAACTCTGCCACAAGTATGGCGTACCTGTGAATATGGACTCTGCGCGCTTTGCGGAGAATGCATATTTCATCAAGACCCGCGAGGAGGGTTATGCCGATAAGAGCATTCAGGAGATTGCCAAGGAGATGTTCTCCTACGCAGACAGCATGACCATGTCCGCTAAGAAGGACGGAATCGTCAATATGGGCGGATTCATCGCAACAAATCGCGAAGATTGGTATGAGGGTTGCAAGCGCTATTGTATCCCATTCGAGGGCTTTATCACGTATGGTGGTATGAACGGTCGCGATATGGCAGCTTTAGCCGTTGGATTGGAGGAAAATACGCAGTTTGATATGCTTCAAACACGTATCCACCAAGTGGAATATTTGGCTCTGTTGCTCGATGAATACGGCATTCCTTACCAACGCCCTGCTGGTGGTCACGCCATCTTCGTGGATGCGGATAAGGTGCTGACCCATGTGCCAATTGAGGAGTTCCCTGCGCAGACATTGACTTGCGAGCTGTATTTGGAGGCAGGTATCCGTGCGTGCGAGATTGGTTATATCTTGGCGGATCGTGACCCTGTGACCAGAGAGAACCGCTTCGGTGGACTGGACTTGGTGCGTCTCTGTATCCCTCGCCGCGTATATACGGATAATCACATGAAGGTGATTGCAGCTGCGCTGAAGAATGTGTATGACCGTCGTGAGACGATTACCCGCGGTTTGGCGATTACGAAAGAAGCACCGCTAATGCGCCATTTCACCGTTGAATTGGAGCGTTTGGGCGAGTAAGAATCGAAAAATGAAATAAGATTTACTCAAAAGTCGCCGTTTTTGTTTTGGAAAAATGGCGATTTTTGTTGTGTATGTTTGCTATCACTAGTGTCCACTAAAATTTTATAAATTCTTCTTTAATTTATCGAATACTTGTTTGTTGCTAGGAAAAATTATGCGAACCGATTTCATTTTACAATTTACTGATAGTAGGATAATTTTGGTTAATTTACTGCAATTTATTACAATATTGGTAGTGAATAAGGTAATTTTTGTAAATTTTTGG
>JAZUCY010000060.1:0-13392 GCA_045639365.1 Paludibacteraceae bacterium | reverse complement strand
TCTGCCGGGAAACTACACGACAGTAACGAGGTGGTAACGGGGTGGTAACGGTTACGATGGCTGGAGAGGTAAAGGAAACATAGAAAAAGGCATAGAAAATAGATAAAAAAGAGTGTGTCTGCATTTTGACACACTCTCCTCTATGTTCTATTTGCAATAATAATTATTGGAAACGTGCGCGGTTGTCCTCCACCTCTGCGTTCTCCTCAATCAAAGAGATAGCTTGGTAAGGAATAGTGTAAGAGGTACGCATGTTCAAGTTGCTGATCTCCTGAGCTGCGTTCAATTCGCCCTCAGCCACAGTCTTCTCGCCAATACGAACCATGTACACACCTGCATTACCTTTTACAGGAGTAGAAGTAGCGTTGCTCTCCAATGCCAAAGCTGCACCAATAACGGCTGGCTCCATACCTGCAGCACCCAAACGAGTAGATGCCAAAGTGATGTTCTCTGCTGTTTGAACCTCAGCATCCAACAACTCAGCAGCCTCCTCCAAAGTAGCTACACCCTTGAGTTGAGCCATCAAATACTCAGCTTTCTTGTCAGCAGTAGCTTGCAATTGCAACTCCATACGAACCTCGTCCAAAGTGCGGTAGTCACCATCATTCACCTCAGTCAATGCTGCAACTACAAATTGATCGCCACACTCAAACACATCGCTCAAACTACCCTCGGTAGCCTCGAATGCCCAACGAACAATACCACGACTGTTCTTCAAGTCGTTGATCTTATCTGCATTTACATTCAAACCGAATGCTGGAGTAACGCTCAAACCTTGCTCTTGAGCCGCTTGGCGGAGAAGCTCTACAGAGCCATTGTTCACGATGAATTGCTTAGCCTCGTTATAGAGCAGACCGTAAGTCTTGCTACTTGGAGTAACCTTGCGGCTGAGAATAGCCAACTTCACCTTTGGAGTAGCTTTGCTCTTGTCAGCAATCTTGAAGGTTTGCTCACCCATACCCGTAGAAACGGTGAAGGTTGAACCCTTTTTACCAGCAAATGCAGGATCAGCGATAGTCTTTTGCAACTCATGTGCCTCGTACCAACCCAACTCTACGTCCTCGGTATTCTCGTCATTAGCTACGAGCACGAGTTGTACAGAGTCAGACTTGGTATAACCGCAGTCCATAATACGAGCCATAGCGTAGGTACCATCGTTATATGTCAACTCTGTACATTGACCTTTCTTAGCACCCTTGCCAAAAGCAAACTCCTTATATTCAGCAGGAATAGTAGTCTCAGAATAGTCGCGACCATCGTACAAAATGTCAGAGTTGCCGTTAACCACAGCAGTGATATCCTCTTTGGTTTGGAAATCACCCTCAAGGCTCTCCATGAGTTTCTTCACCTCTGCATTGTCTGCCTCAGAAGCCTCAATAGGGAAGCTTACATATACGATAGAACGGTTAGGAGTGCGCTTGTATTGCTCTTTTTGAGCATTGTAGAGTTTCTTCAAATCAGACTCAGTCACTTTAACCAATGAGTCAGCCACAGCGAAATAAGGCTTCTCTACGAACTCAACGTTGGTGCTGGTTTGGCCTGCCTCGAATGCGTATTTAGCATCCAAGTTGTTGGCTGTCACCATCTTGCCAAGCAAGTCCACGTATTTCTCTTGGAGATGGGTGAGACGCACCGCGTTCTCCCAATACATCCAATAAGTCTTAGCTTGTTGCATGTTAGCTGCTTGCTCAGCTGTCTCAGCCTCTTGAGAGATAGAGTTGAGGAAGTTCACAAGCGCAAAGCGATTGAAGTTGCCTGTCTCATCGTAGAAAGCGCGGCGTTGGCGGATGAGTTGGTGAGGATTTGCACCAATACACAACTCGCTGAGCTCATCAGCGGTTACATCCATACCAATCAGCGCAGCTTGCTCGCGGAGAGTATAATCCATCATCAGCATTTGCCATACTTGGTTGCGGATCTGAATACCGAGCTCCTCGTTGATGTCGTTGCTACCACTCTCGATCTTGTACACTTCGGTCAATTGGTCTTTTGCTGCCTCATACTCGGTATAGTGAACCTTGTGACCTGCTATCACACCCACATTCTCGCGGCTGCGATTGAAAAAACTACTACCCGAGTTCAAAAAGTCGCCCAAAATGAACGCCAACATAGCAATACCCACCACTACGAGGAGGATAACGCCATGATTTCTAATTCTTTGTAATGTTGTCATAATATTTGTTATGTTATTTAATTCGCCTTATTTGCGTGCCATTTGCGTGTTTTACACCGAAATGACCTGCAAAATTACAACTTTTTATTGAATTGACCAAATTTATTTTGATTTTTGGGCAAAAAAAGTGCATTTCTTACATATTTGCGTTGTAATAGCGTGGATTTCCTGTGACTTCTTCGCCTACGAAACAGGGTTTTTCGTATGCCTGATCTTCCTTCTCCAATTCCAATTCGGCAATGACTAATCCCTTTAAACGGCCGTGGAACTCGTCCACTTCCCAGGTGAGGTGGGGCGATTGGTGATTGGCTATTGGCGATTGGCGATTGGCGATTGGCGATTGGCGATTGGAATGGGGGATGAGCCAACGGGTTTTCTCAATCACACCAGGAAGGCACATATCAAGCAACTGTTTGGCATCAGCTACATCAATTTCCTTTTCCCACTCAAAGCGCGAGAAACCATTAGCATTAGGCTTGGACTTGATCGTCAAATATGCTACACTATCACCATTCTCCTCCGTCCGTATGCGTACACGCACCGTGCGGTCAGGCTCCTTACAGATATAACCTTGCACAATAGTATAATGCTTGGTAGCCAACTGCTTATACTCCTCGTTGAGCACGAGGAACTTGCGTTCTATTTCGATGTTGGGCATTGTTCTGTTGTTTTGGCGGCCGGTTGCCGGCTACTGGCTGCCGGGGGTCCTTTTGTTTGGCTGCCGGGAGCCGGGGGCCTGTTATTTCTTTCTTGCGCTTGCGCACATATTCACTAGGTGGGCTATGCTATGGTACTCAATGCCCGAGTGGGTGGAGAGACCAATCTCGCACGTGCGCGAGTTGCTTACACCCATAGTGGCACCTGCTTTCTCTACCTGTGGTTTGAGTTTACGCAAAGCCCACTCATTGAGTTCGGGCTCTGTAAATCCTTTGTCGCCTGCAAAAGCGCAACAGCCGATCTCCTCTGGTACTAATACCTTATTAGCACACGCCTGCGCAACGCGCACGATAGTCTGTGCCAAGCCCATCTGGCGAGTAGAGCAGGTGACATGCACCGCCACACAAGCATCCAGTGGCGTGATTTGCACTTCACTCAATACGTATTTGTCAATAAACTCCGCTGGCTCATACAGGTGGAGGTGTTGCATCGTATGGCGCATACGGTGAAGGCATGGACTCTGGTCGCAAAGTACAGGGAATTTGCCATTCTCACTTGCTTTGAGCAGAGCCAGCTCCAACTCGGCAGCTTTGCGTTGTGCTTCTTCGGGCATACCCTTACTTTCCCAAATAGTACCACAACAGAGGTTCTCCATATTCGCTGGGAAGATAACCTCAAAACCTGCTTTGTTGAGCAACTCGGTCATATCATTGATGAGCGGTTTGCCCGGAGTACTGAGACGTTGGTTGAGACAAGAAGGGAAATATACCACGCGTTTATCGCGCAATCCCTTCAACCCGTGGACTGCACCATATTCCTTGGCTGTTTGTATATCTTTTGAGCATACTGGCTTTGGCAGCGATGGTGTCCATAACGGTATTAGTCCGCCTGAACCATAGTGCATCGTCTTGCCCAACAGGCGTGTTGCCTTATCGCCAATCACATTCTTTGCCACGTGTGCTACACCCAATACAGGGGTGAGCACTTTGCCGATAGTTGCAAGGTTCTTGCCTGCCCATTGTCCGATAACCTTGCCTGCTTTACCCATATCGTGCTCGCGCACAAGGTGGATATAATCGCCTACATTAATCTTTATAGGGCAGGAAGTAGAGCACAATCCATCGCCTGCACACAGGTCACGACCTATACGCGCAAAGTCTTTCTGCAATTGTTTGAGCAGTATCTTTGCCTCTCGCCTACTAGCCTCATCGCCTTCTTGCTTGATTACCTCTTTTAGGCGTTTCATCTCGCGTTGAACAACAATGCGTTGGCGGCTTGACAGTGCATATCCACAAGCCACGCAGTTCACCTCGCAGAATCCACATTCGATACAACGGTCAATCATAGGATGCACCTTTGGGCATGGTTTGATATGTTGCAAATAGGACTGTGGGTCTTCGTTGAAGATGACACCTGGGTTCATAATATTCTCAGGGTCAAAGAGCTGCTTCACCTCGCACATAAGTTGATAAGCATCGTCGCCCCATTCGCGGCGAACGAATGGCGCCATATTGCGACCTGTACCATGCTCCGCTTTCAATGAACCATGGTATTTGTCCACCACTAAATCTACTACGGCACGCATCATGCGGTCATATTGCTCAATGGCAGCAGGAGTATCAAATCGCTGATTAAGGATGAAGTGGTAGTTACCTTCTAGTGCGTGACCATAGATAACAGCCTCGGGATAGTTATACTCGCGGAAGAGTTGTTGCAAGTCAAGCGTAGCTTGTGCCAAGTGCTCAATAGGGAAGGCGATGTCCTCAATGAGGCAAGTAGTACCGACCTCGCGTGTACCACCTACAGCAGGGAAAATGCCCGAACGCATTGCCCAATATTTACCCGTTAGCGCAGGATCGCTCGTAAAGGCTGCTTCTTGGCATAGTGTATAGTGGTTGAGAACCTTTTGCAAGGTGTTATTCTTCTGCTCCAATTCTGCTTGCGTAGCAGCATCCGTGCGGATGAGTACTGCTCCGGCATCGGCAGGCAGGTCTTGCAATTCGGGGAAATCCTTCTCCACGGTCTGCATAGCCTTGCGGTCGAAGAACTCCGCTGCAGAGAGCATACCTGTGGTCTTCATCTCAGTGATCGCTTCGCAAGCGGACTTGGTGGTAGGGAAGAGTAGTAATGCAGACGCAGAGAATGGCGTGATGTCCGCCGTAGTCACGGTGATGGACGATAGGAATGCCAATGTACCTTCCGAACCCACCATGAGGTGAGCAATGATATCGAATGGATCGTCATACTCCACAAATGGCAGTATGGTCAATCCTGTAACATTCTTGATACTATATTTGCGCTTAATCCGCTCTACAAGTGCAGGGTTACGGCGTGTGCGGTCGCGCAGCTCTTCAATCTTGCGTAGGAACTGCGGATGACTCATAGCAAACGCTGCACGGTTTTTAGGGTCTCCCGTGTCAAGCAGTGTGCCGTCGGGCAAGATGATACGCACCGAACGCAGCACGCGGTAACTATTGGCGTGTACACCGCAGCACATACCGCTAGCGTTGTTCATCACAATACCACCGACCATAGCCGATTTGAGGCTGGCAGGGTCTGGCGAGAAGTACTTGCCGTATGGGCGAAGAATCTCATTGACACGCTGTCCTACAATACCTGGTTGCAGGGTAATCGTTTCTGCTTTCGCCTTATCGCCTTTGGCCTCATCGCCTAGATGGTATGCTTCCCATTTCTTACCGCACACCACGAGCAGACTATCGCTAATGGCTTGTCCGCTGAGTGAGGTACCTGCTGCACGGAAAGTGATATGTTTGCCTTCTTTGTGTGCGCGAAGAATAATAGCCTGAACCTCTTGTTCATTGGCAGGGTGCAGTACTTCTTGTGGAATGAGGCGGTAGAAACCAGCATCGGTTCCCCAAGCCAATCGCTCGATGTATTTTTTCATTGTTTTATAGGCGGTTTTTACCGCGGTTGTGTTGCGCTTTGCGCAGGTTGTATCGCTTCGCGAAGTTGTGCGCCTACGGTACTCAACATCGCTCGCAGAGCGACTTATTTATACAAGTAATATTTACTAGAAGCTTTGCGGTACCAGTCAACGTCTTTGTACCAATACTCGCGGATATCTTCCCATTTATAGTTCTTGCCAAAAGCTTCGCGGATATGACCAGTACCGCACACTTTGTCAAACATATTGAAGCGTTTTTGGTTGCAGAGCTCAAACCAATTGCGTTCAGGCCACAGGCGCATCATCTCTTGTACTACGAGGAACTGTACCTCACTGAGTTTTGCCTCCTTATAATCAAGGATATGGATTTGTACACCCTCGCACAACTCGCCTTTGAATACGCTATAATAAGGCTTGAAGTAAATAGGACGGAACTCTATGCCTGCCAAATTCAACTCGTTCAATGCAGTAGCCAAACTATCGGCATCAATCCATGGAGCACCCATAATCTCGAAAGGTAAAGTATAACCTACGCCGATATTCACGTAGCCAAACTCACCAAAGATACCTGTTACACAGTAGAAGATAGCAGACTTGCCTTGTGGGCAGTGTGGTGAAGCTACAATCCACTCTAGTCCGGTCTCGTCCCATGTCATCGAACGCTTCCAACCCTTCATAGCCACTACGTGCAGTTTGCACTTGCTCTCATAGTCGGTAGCATTCAGGTATAAAGCTAACTCGCCTGGTGTTTGACCATATACGTATGGTATGCGGAATTGGCTAACGAAGCTTTTGTAACCATCTTCCACGACATTACCTTCGATTTTCTCGCCACCGAGAGGGTTAGGACGATCAAGCACGATCAACTCTTTGTCAAACTCAATGCATGCCTCCATAAGCTTGCCGAGTGTAGAAATATAGGTATAACTGCGGCAACCGTTGTCCTGAATGTCATAGACCATCACATCAATCTCGTCCATCATCTCTTTGGTAGGCTTGCTAGTCTTGCCATAGAGGCTATACATTTTTAGACCAGTCTTAGGATCCACCTCGTTGTCCACATGGTCGCCCGCATGTACATTGCCACGCACACCGTGTTCTGGACCATAAAGAGCTACGAGATTCACGTTCTCTGCTTCCCATAGGATGTCAATAGTGGATTTGAGTTGGCTATCCACACCCGTTGGATTGGTGGTCAGACCTACGCGCTTGCCTTCCAATACTTTGAAACCCTCTTCACGAAGGACTTCAATACCTGTTTTTACTTTTGCTGCGCTCACACTTGTGGTGAGGAGAAGTAGCGTTGCTACAATGATTGTTGAAATGTGTTTCATGTTCGTATTTTAATTTTGCTGCAAAGTTACTACATTTTTTCCAAATATGCAAGTGAATAAACAAAAAATAGATAATTTCTTGCGTATGTGCAATTTTTGTTGTAACTTTGCAGGCGGAATATAAAACAGAAAGAGTCAATTATCATGGAAATCTTACTATCACTAATTGCTGGAATTATTCTTGGTTCGGGTCTTACTGCTTTGGCGGCAAGGTTTGTTTTTCGCAACGAAAGACAGCAATATGCGTTGCAACAAAGCCATCAGCAACAGACTTTTCAAACAGAACTTAGTCATGCACGCGAGAATATGCGCGCTCAATTTGAGAAGGAGATGTTGGAGCGCACGGAACAACTCAAAAAAGCCAATACCGAAAATATGCAGCAAGTGGTGACTCCCCTCAAACGTGAACTAGATTTGCTGCGCGAATTAGTAGCCCAAAGCAAAGAGAGTAGCGACAAGAATACTGCCTCATTGGCTCAGAGTATTAAGAATATCATCGAGCATGACCACCAACGCGACAAGACTACGCAGACTCTGGCTAATGCCCTCAAAAATAGGGGTAAAGTGCAAGGTGATTGGGGCGAGCAAGTGCTAACGAACATTCTGCAAGACAGCGGATTGCGCGAAGGCGCGGAGTACTTTGTGCAAGACAATGTAAAGGACGAAGAAGGCAGAAACCTGCGCCCTGATGTGGTTGTGAAAGGGGCGGACGGTACGCGCATAATTATTGATAGTAAGGTGTCGCTGACTGCCTACTCGGATTATGTAGGAGCGGAAGACGATGACCAACGCAAAGCGGCCATCAAAGCCAATTATGATTCGTTATGGAAGCATGTGGAGGAATTGGCGAAGAAAAACTATGCTAAATTGGTGGACAACGCGGTGCCTATTGTTCTGATGTTTGTGCCCAACGAGGGGAGTTATATCCTTGCCATGAATCATGATCAGAATCTGGGTACCAAGGCTTACCAAAAAGGTGTTCTAATTATCAATCCTACTAATCTGATGGTGGTGTTGCGTCTCATTTTCCTAACATGGCAGAATACGCGCCAAGAGAAACATTATGAAGCAATACGCAAGGCAGCTGCGGGTATCTATGAGAAATACACTACTTTTGCTGAAAGCTATGTGACGCTTGGTAATCAGATAACTACATTGCGCAATACATACGAAAAAGGTGTGGGGCAATTGCGTGAAGGTCGTGGCAATTTATCTAGCCGTCTGGAATCGTTGTTGCAATATGGTGTGACCACTACCAAGCGTCTGCCTCAAGAGATGACACCTATATTGGGAGAGGAGGAAGAACATAATGAAGACTTATAAATTAGTTATTTTTGATTTGGATGGTACGCTCTACGATAAGCGTGGTTTGTCGCTGCGTATGGTGCTGCATGCACCGTTCGATATACGTAAGATGCAAGCCGAGCGTAAGACACGTGCCAATATGAAAGGGGTATGGTTGGGCGATGATAGTAGTTTCTACTATGCTTATTTTCAGCGAATAGCGGAGCGCTTGCATGGCTCTGCTGAGCAGGTAAAGCATTGGTATGAGAACCGCTATATGCCATTGATGGTGAGAATGATAGGGCAGCATCAGCCTTTGGGTAGATGGGTGATTCCTTTCATAGAGGAATGTCAACAGAAAGGTATAAAAATGGTGGTGCTTTCCGACTATGGTTTTGCCAAAGAAAAATTGCAGGCATTGGGCTTGACTCCTTCATTATTCGATTGGGTTGTTTCTGCTCCTGAACTGGGGGGACTGAAACCTGCGGTGGAGCTGATGAAGCGGGTGGCTGAGCAGATGGGAGTGGCAGTAGAAGATTGTCTCATCATAGGCGACCGCGATGATACGGATGGCGAGATGGCGCAGCGTAGCGGAGCACAGTTCCGAAAGGTGAAATACTAACTGCCATTTTGGCAGGCGAACCTTGCCGAAGGAGTTTTGGCATAAAGTTTGTATAAGTTCAGTGACTCCTGTGAGTCGGTATCAAACACAACAAAGTATAAAATTAAAACAACAATAAGAACTATGAGCAAGATTCAACCATTAGCAGACCGCGTATTGGTAAAACCAATGGCGGCAGAAGAGAAAACTATCGGCGGTATCATTATCCCTGATAGTGCAAAGGAGAAACCATTGCGTGGCGAAGTAGTCGCAGTGGGTGATGGAACAAAAGACGAGAAAATGCTGCTTTCAGAGGGCGATACAGTATTGTATGGTAAGTATGCTGGCACCGAACTCGAGTATGAAGGCGAGAAATACCTCATCATGCGCCAAAGCGATGTCCTCGCGATTTTGAAATAATCCTTATTATTAAAGTCTCAACATTAAACATTCTACTAAAATGGCAAAAAATATTACATACAACGTCGAGGCGCGCGATGCCCTCAAACGTGGCGTGGACCAATTGGCTAACGCAGTGAAGGTGACCCTTGGACCTAAGGGTCGCAATGTGATTATTGATAAAAAATTTGGTGCTCCTCACATCACTAAGGATGGTGTGACTGTGGCTAAAGAGATTGAGTTGCAAGATGCCGCTGAGAACCTTGGCGCACAACTCGTGAAGGAAGTTGCCTCTAAAACTGGCGATCAAGCGGGTGATGGTACTACTACTGCTACCGTCCTCACACAAGCGATTGTGTCTGTGGGCTTGAAGAACGTGACTGCAGGTGCTAACCCTATGGATCTCAAACGCGGTATTGATAAGGCTGTGAGTGCAATTGTCAAGAATATCAAGGAGCAAAGTGAAGAGGTAGGCAATGACTTCGATAAGATTGAGCAAGTGGCTACCATCTCTGCTAACAACGATGCGGAGATTGGCAAACTCATCGCTGATGCTATGCGTATGGTGAGCAAGGATGGTGTTATTACAATTGGCGAGGCCAAAGGTATGGATACCACCATTGATGTGGTACAAGGTATGCAGTTCGATCGTGGCTATATCAGCCCATACTTCGTGACCAATACCGAGACCATGGAGGTGGAGATGGATCGTCCATATATCTTGCTTTATGATAAGAAAATCAGCAACCTCAAGGAGTTGTTGCCAGTGCTCGAGCCAGCCGTACAGAGTGGCCGTCCATTGCTCGTGATTGCAGAGGATGTGGACAGCGAGGCATTGACCACCTTGGTGGTGAATCGTCTGCGCGCACAACTGAAGATTTGCGCTGTGAAGGCACCTGGCTTTGGTGATCGCCGCAAAGAAATGTTGGAGGATATAGCTATCCTCACTGGCGGTACTGTTATCAGCGAGGAGAAGGGCATTAAACTCGAGGCGGCTACCGTGGATATGCTGGGTACAGCGGAGAGCATTACCGTGAACAAGGATAACACCACGATCGTTAATGGTGCAGGCGAGAAAGAGGCTATTGCCACTCGCGTTGGACAGATTAAAGCCCAAATTGCTACCACCAAGTCCACCTACGATAAGGAGAAACTCCAAGAACGTCTTGCTAAACTCGCAGGCGGTGTAGCACAGCTCAATGTCGGTGCTGCCTCTGAGGTAGAGATGAAGGAGAAGAAAGACCGCGTAGATGATGCTTTGAGTGCTACTCGTGCAGCTATCGAAGAAGGTATCGTTGCAGGTGGTGGTGTGGCATATATCCGTGCACAAGCAGCGTTGGAAGGCCTGAAAGGTGAGAACGAGGATGAACAAACAGGTATTGAGATTATCCGTCGCGCTATTGAGGAGCCTCTTCGTCAAATCGTAGCTAACGCAGGCAAAGAAGGTGCTGTGGTTGTGGATAAGGTGCGTGCAGGCGAGGCAGACTTTGGTTATAATGCTCGTAAGGATGTGTACGAGAACTTGAAAACCGCTGGTGTGGTTGATCCTGCCAAGGTGACTCGTGTCGCATTGGAGAATGCTGCTAGCATTGCAGGTATGTTCCTCACCACAGAGTGCGTGATTACCGACATCAAGGAGGAGACTCCTGCTCCTGCTATGCCAGCAGGTGGCATGGGCGGCATGATGTAATCATCTCAAAAGCAGTGAAAATGCAAAATAAATGTGACAAATAACAAAAAAATTTTTGTATTTGTAAAAAAATGTGTAATTTTGCACCGATTTTGAGAAAAAGGGCGATTTAACACCCTGAAACTTTGAAATGAACACACAAAATTAATATTAATTTTTAAAACTCTTACAAAAATGACAAAAGTAGGTATCAATGGTTTTGGCCGTATCGGACGTTTTGTTTTCCGTGCAGCTATGAAACGCAATGACATCGAGATCGTAGGTATCAACGACCTCTGCCCAGTAGATTATTTGGCTTATATGCTTCAGTACGACACCATGCACGGTCAGTTCGAAGGAACTATCGAGGCTGATGTTGAGAACAGCAAACTCATCGTTAATGGTAAAGTTATCCGCGTAACTGCAGAGCGCAACCCAGCAGACTTGAAGTGGGATGAGGTAGGTGCAGAGTACGTAGTTGAGTCTACAGGTTTGTTCCTTTCTAAAGATAAAGCTCAAGCTCACCTTGAGGCTGGTGCTAAATATGTGGTTATGTCTGCTCCTTCTAAGGACGACACTCCAATGTTCGTATGCGGTGTTAACGAGAAGACTTATGTTAAGGGTACTCAATTCGTTTCTAACGCTTCTTGTACAACCAACTGCTTGGCTCCTATCGCTAAGGTGTTGAACGACAAGTGGGGTATTACCGACGGTTTGATGACTACTGTTCACTCTACTACTGCTACCCAAAAGACTGTTGACGGTCCATCTGTTAAGGACTGGCGTGGTGGCCGTGCAGCTGCTGGCAACATCATTCCTTCTTCTACTGGTGCTGCTAAGGCTGTAGGTAAAGTTATTCCTGAACTCAACGGCAAATTGACCGGTATGGCTATGCGCGTTCCTACTTTGGATGTTTCTGTAGTTGACTTGACCGTTAACTTGGCTAAGCCAGCTACATACGCTGAGATCTGCGCAGCTATGAAAGAGGCTTCTGAGAACGAGTTGAAGGGTGTACTTGGTTACACTGAGGATGCAGTAGTTTCTGCTGACTTCTTGGGTGACACTCGCACTTCTATCTTCGATGCAAAGGCTGGTATCGCTTTGACTGACACCTTCGTTAAGGTTGTTAGCTGGTACGACAATGAGATCGGTTACTCTAACAAGGTTCTCGACCTCATCGCTCACATGGCTACTGTTAACGCTTAATCCTTGTGATAAGATAATGAAAAGAGACGCGCGAGCGTCTCTTTTTTTGTGTAAGCAAGATAAAAGGGTGTAGGGTGTAGAGTGTAGAGGCAGGAAACAAAGAGACACCCCGTGAGGAGTGTCTCTTTTATTGGATAGTCGGATAAGTCGGACGTGTCAGACGTGTCGGACAGGTCAGACCAGTCGGACTTATTGGATTACTTGCTGAGAGCCAACGCTACATTCACAGCGCAAGCTACGGTGCAACCTACCATTGGGTTGTTACCAATACCGAGGAAGCCCATCATCTCAACGTGTGCAGGTACTGAAGAAGAACCAGCAAATTGAGCGTCAGAGTGCATACGGCCCAAAGTATCGGTCATACCATAAGAAGCAGGACCTGCAGCCATGTTATCTGGGTGCAAAGTACGACCAGTACCACCACCTGAAGCTACAGAGAAGTATGGCTTGCCAGCCAATACGCGCTCTTTCTTATAAGTACCAGCTACTGGGTGTTGGAAACGAGTTGGGTTGGTAGAGTTACCTGTGATAGATACATCTACGTTCTCGTGCCAAAGGATAGCCACACCTTCGCGTACGTCGTCAGCACCATAGCAGTTCACCTTAGCGCGTGGACCATTGCTATATGCTTTTTGTTTCACGATATTCAACTCGCCAGTAGCGTAGTCAAATTGTGTTTGTACGTATGTGAAACCATTGATACGGCTGATAATCATAGCAGCATCTTTACCAAGACCGTTAAGGATGATACGAAGTGGTTTTTGGCGCACTTTGTTAGCCATCTCAGCAATCTTGATAGCACCCTCAGCAGCAGCGAAAGACTCGTGGCCTGCCAAGAAAGCGAAGCACTCAGTCTCCTCGCGGAGCAGACGAGCTGCCAAGTTACCGTGGCCAAGACCTACCAAACGGTCGTCAGCAACAGAACCAGGGATACAAAAGGCTTGCAAACCGATACCGATAGCCTCAGCAGCGTCAGCAGCGTTCTTGCAACCTTTCTTAATTGCGATAGCGGTACCTACAACATAAGCCCACTTAGCGTTCTCAAAGCAAATCATTTGGGTCTCCTCGCAAGTCATGTAAGGATCCAAACCGTATTGCTCGCAAATTTGATTAGCCTCTTCGATAGAAGCAATACCATGTGCGTTAAGCGCAGCGAGTACTTGT
>JAZUCY010000059.1:0-2450 GCA_045639365.1 Paludibacteraceae bacterium | reverse complement strand
TATCTCTGTCACACGGCGTTTGCGCTCCGATGCCGAGATATTGAGGTACTTCAGTGGCAGTTCGACATTCTCATAGACATTCAGCTCGTCGATGAGGTTGAAGGACTGGAACACAAAGCCGATGTTTCCTTTGCGATAGTTCGTGCGTTCGCGTTCACGCAGATTGGCTACTTCGGTGCCGAGCAAGTTGTAGCTGCCACCGCTTGGGTTGTCGAGCAAACCCAGGATATTGAGCAGCGTGGACTTGCCACAACCCGAAGGTCCCATAATGGCTACGAACTCGCCTTTGTTGATAGTGAATGACACATTGTTGAGTGCTGTAGTTTCGATTTCTTCTGTACGAAACACTTTGCTGAGATTAGTTACTTGGATCATAATTGTATTGTTTTTATAGTTTATATTATTTCGATTTTAACGCCTCCACGGGATTGGTGTTCATTAGGCGGATGGCTTGCCAAGAAATTGCCATTACCGCGAGGAGCATGACCGCAAGGGCGGTGAGGATATAGTACCACGCGGAATTGGCGATACGGTAGTCGTAGGTCTCTAACCATCGTTGCGCAATGAGCCATGCACAAGGCACTGCAATCACGGCCGCGATAAGGATAGAAGAGAGGAACGTGCGCACGGTGCGGAAATAGATAGTGCTATTATCACAACCCATCACCTTGTGAATAGCCGTGTTGCGTGTGTGCTGTTTGGCGTAATAGGTACTCATAGCCAGCATAGCCAACGAAGACAGCAACAAGGTCAGCAGCGTAAAGAGCATGATGAGTTTGGCGTTGTTGTTCTGCTTGTCGTACATGTGGCTGACAAGGTAATTGTAGGTATTGACTGATATTTCCTCATCGCTATCATGTTGGCGGTAGAACTCGGCTATTTGCTTTACGGCTTCATTCTCATCGCCAGACACTTGCACAATCAGTTGGCGCAATATGCGGAAATCGGCAGGGTCGTCCATGTTCATTATCCAAGGAACAACAGGCCAATCGGATGTAGGAGCAATGCCAGGCATACCTTTCTGAAAATCTTTGATAATACCACAGACTGGCATACCATAGTTATCGTCTTGCATAATCATGGTACAATCGTAGTCCACGCCGAGTGGTGCAATCAACGATTCGGGTAACCATGCAGCAGGCTCTATCGGATCAGCAGTCTGGCGAATGACCTCAAAGCCAAGAATATCGAATGCCGTTTGGTCGCCATAGTACATATCGAGTTTGAACTCTTGTCCTCTAAACATGAGTGACATACCCGATGTACCAAAGGTAAACGGTTCGAATTGTACCCAACCCACCTTCTCCACGCAAGCCAGTTGTTTGAGTTCTTCCACCAAATAATCTGCGGGAGTGTTGGCACCGCTGATGCGTAGGCGGTTTTGGCGTTCGTATCCTTGGGGTTTGCTCTGCATGTGATGGAGTTGCACAAACATAACCACAGCCACGGCAAGCGTGATGATAGCCACAATATTTTGCACAATTATCAGTATGCGCCCGAGTACCATGCGATTGTCTTTCTCGAAAGAACCACGCACCACATCAATCGGTTGGTACTTCAGCACCATGAGTGCAGGAATGACACCCGAGAGAATAGAAAGTAGCAACACCAAGACCATCATCATGAGTATCACGCCCCAAGTGATATGTTCGAATGGCGCAACGGTTTGTCCGATGAGTTCGCTGAAAGAAGGGGCTACGAAGTGCGCCAAGAGGAGTGCCAAACCGAAAGATACCGCCGTAAGTGAGAACGATTCGAGGATATATTTCAGTACGATTTGCCAGCGTTGTGCACCCACCAAACGGCGAGTAGCCATCTCGCGTGCACGGAAACCAATCTGCGCCACGGTCAGCGAGATGTAGTTGAGAATTGCAAAGATGAGTAGCAGTAAACCTGCTGCGAAAAAGAGTGACAAAAAGTCATGATTGACCAAATTAACGAATGGTAGCGGAGCAGAAAGGTCGGAATATTGGATATCCTCAAAAGGAATGAGATAGAAATCGTGAAAGACACCGTATTTGTAGATATAGTCTTGCTCTCGGATAATCTTTTCCATTTCGCTCGAAAGGGTAGCCACATCCGCATTAGGTACCAGTTGAAAGAATGTTGCCACAGCTCCCGTGCCATTTTGGATTACTTCATCAGTAAGTTGTTGGAGTAAGTCAATGCGGTAGATGATTTTAGGTGAACGAATGACGCTATTTGTCAGGTCGCGGAATACGCCCGTGACGGTAAGTGTGGCAGTATTGCCATTCACATATATCTCAATGGTCTTGCCCAGGGGACTCTCGTCGGGTGAGAAGATTCGCGCAAACGACTCACTGATAACCACCGATTGTGTGGTGGCGAGTACCGTTTCGGCTGTGCCTTCAAGAATAGTATAAGGCAACATTTGAAAGAAATTAGGATCAACCACCAATGCATCCGCACGGTCGTCATTGCTGGTAGAA
>JAZUCY010000058.1:0-39923 GCA_045639365.1 Paludibacteraceae bacterium | reverse complement strand
GAACATGTTTACTTCCTCGAATGAACCCTCATCGAGGAGCATGTTGATACGCTCGCGAGCAGTATAGCTGCCCTTAGCGTGATGTTTTTCTACTGCTGCTTCACCGCCACCGGCTGCTACCTTCACGCGGTTGTCAATCAGTTTTTGCAATTTTGTTGTATCCATCTTAAATTAACTTTGTTAATGATATTTACTTCGTTTCACTTGTGAAGAGTTGCTTCGTGAAATATTATTCGCCCCGCGAATGAATAGTTGCTTCGTGAATAGTACTTCGTTACTTCCAGCGTAGCTAACTCTTCATTGCTCGCAATGGGTTTCAGCCTAAGGGCTAATTCTTCATCGCAGATAACTCTTCATCCCGTAGGGATTATTTAGGTTGCTCGCAGAGCTCTGTCAAGATACCCTTGGTTGATTTTGGGTGCAAGAATGCGATCATGAGGTTTTCAGCGCCTTTGCGTGGAGCTTTGTCGATGAGTTGGATGCCAGCTGCCTCAGCCTCTGCCAATGCCTCCTCTACGCTATCAACGTTGAATGCTACGTGGTGAATACCACCCTTGCCACCGTTCTTCTCGATGAACTTAGCGATAGAAGACTCTGGGCTTGTAGCCTCAAGAAGCTCGATTTTTACTTCACCTACTTTGAAGAAAGCGGTTTTTACTTTTTGGTCAGCTACCTCTTCGATAGAGTAGCATTTACCACCAGTTAAGAACTCGAAGAATGGCATAGCCTCTTCCAAACTTGTTACAGCGATTCCAAGATGCTCAATGTGAGTTGGTTTCATTGTTTTTTAGATTTTTTATAAGTTAATATTTTAATGTTAATTTCCTTCTTTGCCAAATTAGCGCACAAAGGTACAACTTTTTTCTCATTTGTGCAAATAAATAATTGTTAATTATTTTTTAATCCCCTTTTTGCCACTTACGAGTAGCATTTCCATAACAAAGGAGATGCAAACGCATCCCCTCGGTCTTGATTTATCTTCTCAAAAATGATTTACAGGTCCTTCACAAGGCGCACACTTAATCCATATTCGCAAAATGCTCCTGTCACGTACGAATCATTTGAATAAAAGCAAATGTATTCGGCTCTATTATAATCTCTGCCAACGTAAATTACATCGCTAGAAGACCAATATATACCGCCTAAATATTCGCTAACAATTGTTGTGCCTATACGGCATCCTCCAGCAGGAAGAAAGACAGCTCCTGCGTCTTCGAGTAGCATCCATTCATCAAGTGAAAATGATTGATAATCTGCAAAATACTCCTTCCCATCTTCGCTATGAAAACCTGACTTAAAGTTAACTCCACTTGGGCACACCCATTCGTCTGGCAGTAGTATCAAACCATTCACTCCATTCACTTGCGCAATACCACGCAGAGAGGGGGCATTAGGGCGATCAAAAACCAGATATCTCCATTCGCGATATTTTAATGTGCGCCACATGTTAGGAACATCATCGCCTATTTGATTAATACCCCAATCAACAAAATCACCTGAATAGTCTTCGTTTTTGGTAGAAGAACTCCAAAAGCCGCAGCACCTGCATTCGTACTCCAGCCAAACAAATCCACCCAACCGCTATATTTAGATGATATATTAGCATTATCTCCACCAATACACTGCCATTGTTCTTCTGCAAAACGCCATTTTTTTGTACTGGCCTGATATTGTAAGTTACCTAGCGAGAACACTACTCTTCGAATTTCTGAAATGGAAAATCCATTTTTTGGAACCTCTGTCGTTACGAATGTTTCTACGGCTCCATATTCATATTCGGTATTATTTATAAATAGCACGGCGCGATAAAAATACTTTTTGTTTGAGAGCAAATTGCGTGCGACTATCTTAAACTCCTTTCCTTCTAATCTCTTACCATTCAACAACTTCCCGTCCAGCAATTCGCCAGCGTAATTATCTATATCATCCTGTGTTTCTGCTATCATAATGCCGACGCCTATATTTTTATAGTCAGATGCGTCCACCTTCAATTCTCCACTTAACACAGCGGAGCAAGATGTTATATCACTTGCCGTACCTGTTAACACTTTATTAGAAGATAAATTTTGAGGTTCGCAACTAGAAAAGACCAATCCTAACAAAATAACAATGTAAAATAATTGCTTCTTCATGATTTTAGTTATTGTTTAATCGGGTAATACATTAACATTAGCGCACAAAGGTACGACTTTTTTCTCATATGTGCAAATAAATATTTACAAATTATTTGTCAATTCCCCTTTTTGCAACCTGCACCTATCAAATTTGCATTTAACCACATGTTATGCAGCACAAAAAAGAGGACATGTTTTCACATATCCTCTTCTTTGTTTCCAGTGGTTTGCCTATGATTTGCCACCTACATGCCACCTGTTTGCATTGGTATCTGATTGGAACCTCATTGGAACCTCATTGGAACCTCATTGGAACCTGATTGGAACCTCATCGGAATCTCACCGAATGATCACCCTACTTTCTACCTAACATCTTTATCACTTCCGCCTGCCAATAATCCCCGAATCATTTGCCAGATTTGTTGCACTTGCGACCAATCGCGTTGTATTTCCGCTACATCTCGTTCGAGCAACTCGCGCTGCATAGCAGATTGGTTCTCAATGGTTTGCTTTTGTTGCTTTAGCGGTTGCGGATTATCCATAACTAATTCGCCGAAGTGCTTCTCAATCGGGCGAACAAACCATAGCCTTCTGCCTAATAAGACCCCTAACGCAATCAGCAACATTGCCCCTGCGATGACAAGATACGAAGCCCACATAGGTAGCCACTGTTCGAGCCATGCAGCCAAAGCAATAGCCAAGAATATCAGTCCAACGACCACGATTGCCGTGATAGCAAATAGCGCAATAATCAGCCCTAACAACTGGCTCGTTTGCTCAATGCTCTGCACCTTAAGCAGTTGGAATTGCGTTTTCAGATATGACTGAGTATCAGACACTAACTGATTGTATAAATCTTTCATAGTTGTAAATAGTCAAATTGTAAATAGCGCAGAGGAACAATAGTCCTCTGCGCATGGTTTACTTCTTCGCAGCCTCTTCCACTGCGGCTTCAAGATCGGCTTTGCAATGGCAGTTGCAGAGGCCGTTCTTGATGCGTTTCATCACTTTGTCCACGAGATGAGAGAGTTCATCCATGTTCATGTTTTTGTACTTCTCGCGAGCGATGGCTGCAATCTCTGCGCGCAGTTCTCTGCCGCTTTTGGGAGCCAGCATCAAGGCTGCTGTAGCTCCGACTACTGCTCCGCCTAAGAGAGCAAGTAGCATCTTTGTTCCATTTGTCATAGTTGGTTTGGTTTATACATTTCGGAACATGTGTTCCTTATATTCCCAAAAGCAAAATCTATGCCAAAAAGAATAGATTTATTCTATCTATTTGCCTATATCAAAAAAAAATAGTACCTTTGCAGCAGAATCTACATTTTGTCAAATATTATGAACCGACTAAATTCGAATATACTGAGCATAGGTATCACCCTGCTACTTGTGATTGTAGTGGTGCTTAGTTCGCTGGTTACCAGCCATATCGTAGAGAAGTTCGAGAAAGAAGAACAAAAGAAAATTGAGCTTTGGGCAGAGGCCACACGCCAGTTTATCTTAGCAGGAGAGAACGACAATATCGACCTCCTTCTACAAGTGATGGAAGGCAATACTACCATACCTGTCTATATGGTGGATACCAGCTACAACCTCCTACTCTCACGCAATGTACCAGAGCCCAAACGCAATGTAGAACGATTCTACATCAACAAAATCAATGAGCTCCGTGCCACACAAGATCCCATTGAGGTGCGCATCTCTGATAACGTCATGCAGTATATCTACTACGAGACATCAAGCACACTGCGTTGGTTGTCGTATTTTCCTTATATTCAGCTGATTGTCATGTTAGCCCTCGCAGGATTGGCCGCCATTGCATTGCTTATGGTACAACGCAGCGAGAAGAATAGTCTATGGGTAGGATTATCTAAAGAAACTGCTCACCAGTTGGGTACACCTATCTCATCGCTCAACGCATGGAACGAACTACTGAAAGCGGCCTACCCCAATGATCCACTTCTTCCTCAAATGGATGAAGATATTCGTCGTCTTCAAATGATTGCCGAGCGTTTTTCAAAGATTGGTTCACAACCCACATTAGAGCAATACGATGTACTCCCTGTGGTACAATCCGCTATGGACTACATGCGTGCGCGTACCTCTAATAAGATAGAGTATAGGTTAATAGGAGACGAGGCGATGAGGCGAAAAGGCGAAAGGTTAAGAGCACCCCAAAACGCCACGAGCGTTATCGGGGACCCCGCTGAGGCAAGGGCGATGCTGTGCGCGCCGTTATTTGAATGGGTGATTGAGAACATCTGCAAGAATGCGATAGACTCGATGGAGGGGAAAGGAAGTATCACCATTGAGGTAAGGCGAGAGGCGAAAGGCAAGATATATATCGACATTACCGATACAGGTAAGGGAATAGACCGCAGAAACTTTAAACGGATTTTCCAACCTGGCTATACAAGCAAGAAACGCGGTTGGGGATTGGGATTGAGTTTAGGCAAGCGTATCGTCGAAAATTACCATCGTGGTAAACTTTTCGTGAAGCAATCTCAATTGGGTGTCGGTACGACCTTCCGGATTGTATTGTGTAGTGTGGTGTAGGATGGTAGAGGATGGTGTAGCAAAGAGTCCAAACACTGTTGATCCGGAGCCTGACATAGCTGCATAAAGAGCGCCTGCATCTTGTAGGCGTTTTTTAATGGTTGCAATTTCAGGATGAATAGGGAAAACTGTTTGCTCAAAATCGTTGATGAGCAAAGGACACATATCGGTTAGTGCTTTGCCCTCTACTAACGCTTGTTTGATCTGCCCTTCCACCTCTGGGTGGCGCACTATACCGGCATACGCTTCCTTGGTAGAAACACCGCAGTTCGGCTTGATCATCACAAGGCGCAAACCACTCAAATCCAATGATATAGGAGAAAGTGCATCACCAATACCCTCAGCATAGCAAGGAGTATTATAGATAAAGAAAGGGCAGTCTGCACCCAAGGGGCGTACCTCTGCTGCAAGTTGCTCCTTTGTCAGTCCAAGAGAAAAAATCTCGTTCAGCGCAATGGCCGTATGGGCAGCATCGCTACTACCTCCACCTAAGCCTGCACCAAAAGGAATATTCTTCTTGAAGGTAATTTTGACATTACCTATTTGAGGATAACGCTCGCGCATACGCGCGTATGTCTTGTATATAAGGTTATCCGTAGGTGAACAATCCACAGTCAAACCTTCTTGAACAAAAGCAAACTCATCTGCTATTTCCACCTCTAACTCATCGTGCAAACCATAGACGGGATAGAAGATAGTTTCCAAGTCGTGATAACCATCTTCTCGCTTGCGAACAACGCGCAAACCGATATTGATTTTGCAGTTAGGAAAGAGTTTCATTATACGGTATCCATAAAGGATTTTTGTACCTTATTAAATACCACAATACCCACAGCGAGAAGTACCACCATGAAAATAAAACTATAACCAAGCATCCACCAATCGTGATTACCTACACCCAACATACCATATTTAAAGAACTCAACGATACCCGTTAGCGGATTGAGTTGCATGATAAGGCGAAGCTTCTCGTTAGTAATAGTAGAGAGCGGATAAATAACAGGGGTAGCGTACATCCACAGACTGACAAAGAAACTCAATAACAATTGCAAGTCGCGGTACTTAGTTGTCATACTAGAAAATAAGATACCAAAGCCTAATGCCAAACCAGCCAACATCACAACGAGCACGGGGAACATAAGGGCATACCAATTGGTATGTATTTGAACATCAGTAAATAAGGCATAATATGCATACACCACAAGGAAAAGAGCAAACTGAATGGCAAAACGCACAAGGTTGCTAATCACATCGCTGAGCGGTGTCACCAAACGAGGGAAATAGACCTTACCAAAGATACCTGCATTGGTCACAAAAGTATTGGAAGTCTTGCCCAAGCAGTCAGCAAAGTATTGCCAAAAACTGATACCCGCCAAATAGAACAACGGTTGAGGCAAACCATCAGTAGAAATCTTAGCAATACCACCGAATACCACCATATACATAACCGTAGTCATCATTGGTTGAATAACATACCAAAGCGGACCAAGCACGGTCTGTTTATACTGAGTAATGATATTACGCTTCACAAAGAGCATCATCAAGTCGCGATAACGCCAAATTTCCTTGAAATCAACCGATAAAAGACTATCTTTTGGACGGATTTCAGTCGTCCATTTTTCCTGTGTTTCTACCATAATCACAAAATTTGGGTGCAAAGGTACGATTTTTTTTGCAAATATGCAAATTTATTTGTACCTTTGCACGTTAATTAGATATTTATGGAGAATTATATCGTTTCAGCAAGAAAGTATCGTCCTACCACATTTGAGAGTGTGGTGGGTCAAGAAGCTCTCACGCAGACCCTGCGTAACGCTATACGCACCAATCACTTAGCACATGCATACCTATTCTGCGGTCCCCGCGGTGTGGGCAAAACGACATGTGCGCGCATCTTTGCAAAGACAATCAACTGTCTTAATCCGACAGCAGAACATGATGCATGTAATCAATGTGAGTCATGCGTAGCATTCAATGAGCAACGTTCATTTAATATCCACGAATTAGATGCTGCATCCAACAATGGTGTTGATGAAATCCGCTCGCTTATTGACCAAGTGCGTATTCCACCACAAATTGGCAAATATAGCGTATATATCATCGACGAGGTTCACATGCTTTCACAGGGTGCGTTCAACGCATTGTTAAAAACGTTGGAGGAGCCACCTTCATATGCTATATTTATTTTAGCGACCACAGAGAAACATAAAGTATTGCCAACCATATTGAGTCGTTGCCAGGTGTATGATTTCAGCCGAATAACGGTGGCAGACACTATTCGTCATTTGCAGTATGTTGCTCAGAAAGAAGGTATTAACGCAAGCGAAGAAGCCCTAAACGTAGTTGCTCAAAAGGCCGATGGTGGTATGCGCGATGCGCTGAGTATCTTTGACCAATTGGTATCATTCTGCGGAACAAATATCAGTTACGAACAGGCGATAGAAGTGCTAAACGTATTGGATACGGACTACTATTTCCGCTTAGTAGATGCTTCCCTGAGTAGTAACGTGAGCCATGCGTTACTATTGCTCAATGAGGTCTTGATGAAGGGCTTTGATGCTGGACATTTCGTAACTGGCTTTGCCCAACACCTGCGCGATGTATTGGTGAGCAAAGATGCAGCCACCATACAGTTATTAGAGACCTCCGATGCCATTCGCCAACACTATCAAGAACAAGCACAACGCTGCCATGCCAAGTGGTTGTTCAATGCGTTGGACATTATGAACACCTGCGATATTAACTACCGCACTGCTAAGAATAAACGTCTGACCGTGGAATTGGCATTGGTGAAACTCTGTCGGTTAGTAGAGCCTGCTACAGCTCCTGTAGAAAATTTGGTAGTAGCTCCACAAACGGCACAGGCACCAAGGGTACAAAACAGCACTTCGCAAGCGGCATCTGCTCCACAGCCTGCAAGTGCTCCGCAAGCAGTATCTACTCCTAAGCCATCGGCACCAACCGCTCCCCCACCTCCAAAACCAGTAACGGGAGTGATGCCGTCATTGGGTAATTTAGGGAAACTAAGTGCGACTCCGCAAGCAGTTGCACAACCAACAGTTACAACACAAGCAGAGCAGCCCAAACGCAATAACCCTTTTACACTTGACCAACTCAATAGCGCGTGGGTTGGTCAGATAAAACACTTCGAGAAAGAAGAGCGCTTCAAAGCTATGCTGACAACCTACGAACTGGTGCAAGACTCTGATACGAAGTTCCATATCACCGTGGATAATCAGTTGCAAAAGAAAGAGTTTGCTAAGTTTGGCAAAGCACTGATGGATCGCGTGCGCGATGCCCTGCAAAATGACCATATTCAGTTGCGTGTGGAGGTGGCTGAGTATGTAGCCACACAGGTGGCATACACCTCAACTGAGAAGTACAAGATTCTCAACCAACTAAATCCTCATCTTGAGGAGATGCGCCAACGTATGAACTTACAAATAGAGTAAATTGAAATTAAGAATTATGAATATCCTGTCCGTTTTATTATTTTCGTTTGCTTTGCTGACGGATACCCATATCAGCACGAGCAATCCTCGTCCAATGGAAGACTTGCAACGTTCGATTGCAGAGATTAATCAAAATCCAGCTATTGAGTTTGTAGTAGTAACTGGTGACCTCACCGAGAATGGCGACCGTGCCTCTATCCAAGCCATCAAAGATGCGTTAGATCAGCTCAATGTACCTTTCTATGCAGCTTCGGGTAACCACGAGACGACATGGTCGGAGTCTGGTGTGATGGATTTCAGTCGTGTATTCGGCGACAGTCGGTTCGCTTTCTCCCACAATGGAATGTATTTCATTGGTTTTAACTCGGGCCCTGTGATTCGTATGGCAGACGGGCATGTGGCACCACAAGATATTGCATGGCTCAAACACAATCTGGATAGCGTTTCCACAGCAAACACGAACAAGAAGGAGGGTGCAACACCGATTTTTGTTTTCACACATTACCCACTGCGCAACGGTGACGTGGACAATTGGTATGATGTGACCGATGTGCTACGCCAACATAATGTTCAATGCATCATGGGTGGACACTATCACCGCAATTTGCTCTTCGATTGCGATGGCATTGCCGATGTACTTAATCGCTCCAACATGCGCGACAAAGATGGAGTGAATGGCTATTCTATCATCAGCATCACAGATAGCATTCGCTTCCATGAGAAACGTATTGGGGAGGCTGCCAAGCATTGGCTCAGTTTGCCATTCGGCCCAAAAACATACGGAGAGTCAAATGACAGTTTGCGCCCTAATTTCGATGTAAATAAGGAGTATAAGCAAGTGGAGCGTGTATGGCACAAATCGTTACACGGTGGTATCTACTCTACCCCTGTGACCGATGGTAAAAGCCTTTTTATTGGTGACGATGTAGGTGTGATGTACGCATTGGATCTCAAATCGGGCAAGACACTTTGGCAGTTCAATACGGGTATGCGTATCGTGGGTTCACCTGCTGTCAGCAATGGTGTGGTAGTCTTCGGTAGTGCCAACTATACGATTTATGGTTTGGATGCTAAAACGGGCAAAGAGTTATGGCACGTGACCACCGAGCAAGCCGTTATGGGTGCTGCTACTATTCACGAAGGCATAGCATATATCGGCGGTGGCGACGGAAGAATGTTCGCTATTGACATTCATACTGGTGCTGTTAAATGGTCGTTTGATGAGTTGAAGAACTACGTTCTCACTCGTCCGTTGGTATATCAGGACAAACTCTATTTTGGCACATGGGATACGCACTTTTATGCGTTGAATTTGCAGGACGGTTCGCTCGTTTGGAAGTGGAATAACGGTAATGGTAATCCTAAGTTATCGCCTGCTAGCGTATGGCCTGTGGCTGCCAATGGAAAGATTTTCATCACGGCTCCAGATCGCTACTTCACTTGCCTTGATGCCGAAACAGGTGAGCAGATTTGGCGAACCAAAGAGTATAAGGTACGCGAGACCGTAGGTCTTAGCGAGGACGGCAAGACAGTCTATTCCAAATGTATGTGGGATACGATAGTCGCTATGGATGCTACCACACACGAGCCTGTCACTCGTTGGGCTACACATGCAGGTTTTGGCTATGAGCATAACCCTGCTATGCCATTGGAGAAAGATGGTACCTTATGGGTAAGTACCAAGAACGGTTTGCTACTCGGCATGGACGCTGAGACAGGCGTGGTACTCTGGCGTCATAAAATTGGCAACTCCATCCTCAACACGCCTCTGCCACTGAGCAACAAAGAATGTATCTTCACCAGCAGCGAAGGTACTATCACATATATACGGGTAAAGAAATAAAATATTATGTCTATATTACGAGTATTATTAGCAATATTTTTTCCACCTTTGGCAGTGATAGACAAAGGCTGTGGGTCATTCCTGATTGTCTTTATTCTCACTGCCTGCGGTTGGGTACCAGGTGTGATTGGTGCATTGGTTATCTTGAATAAGAAAGAATAACAATAGAATAGTATGTCCCTTTTCGACCTAAAAGCATATCTGCCGACCACCAAAAAAGAGTTGCAACTCCGCGGTTGGGACGAAGTGGACGTAATCCTCTTCTCGGGTGATGCGTATATTGACCACCCCTCTTTCGGGGCGGCAGTTATTGGTCGTGTTCTGGAAAAGGCTGGTTATCGTGTGGCAATTGTGCCTCAACCAGATTGGCGAGGTGATCACCGTGATTTTACGAAATTAGGGCGACCTCGTCTATTTTTCGCTGTGACTTCGGGTAGTATGGATAGTATGGTCAATCACTATACTGCGGCTAAGCGCCTAAGGTCAGACGATGCCTATACACCAGAAGGTAAGGCTGGCATGCGTCCAGACTACTGCACGATTACTTATTGTAATATACTCAAACAGTTATACCCTGATGTGCCTATCGTCATAGGGGGCATAGAGGCCTCTATGCGCCGACTGACTCACTATGACTATTGGTCCGACAAGTTAATGCCAAGCATATTGGTAGATTCGAAAGCTGACCTACTGGTCTATGGTATGGGCGAGAAACAGGTGCTTGCCATTGCAAAGCGATTAGAGGCGAGAGGCGAAAGTTTAGAGGCGAAAGGCTGGGAGGATATACCACAAGTGGCGTATCTCACAAAAAGCAATCCTACACAACACGATACAACAGTTTCACAACACTACACAATATTGCAGAGTCACGAAGAGGCGGTAAAAAGCAAACGGGTACATGCGGAGAATTTTCGTATCATAGAGACAGAGAGCAATAAGATTCACGCTGCTACAATTATCCAACCTGTAGGAGATAAGTACGTAGTGGTCAATCCGCCCTACCCTACAATGACGACTGAGGAATTGGATGCAATATACGATTTGCCCTTCCAATATCACCCTCATCCAAAATATAAAGACAAGCATATACCAGCCTACGAGATGATTCGTTTCTCGGTGTGTATGCATCGTGGATGTTTTGGAGGGTGTAGTTTCTGTACTATTTCGGCTCATCAGGGCAAACAAATCACGTCGCGCTCGGAGCAGAATATCCTCCGCCAGATAGATATACTGAAAGATTTACCCGATTGGAAGGGTTATTTGAGCGACTTAGGCGGACCGAGTGCCAATATGTATGGTATGCATGGCAAGGATATGTCGCTGTGCGAGAAATGCGCACGTCCTAGTTGCTTATGCCCTACGATATGCAAAAATCTCAATCAGGACTTTGCGCCACTGTTGCATATATATAATAAGGTGGATAGCTTGCCATATATCAAAAAATCGTTTGTAGGTAGTGGTGTACGTTACGACTTGATGAACGAAGCGTATGGTAGGGAACTCATTACGCGCCACGTGTCAGGACGACTGAAAGTAGCACCCGAGCACACATCAGATAATGTACTTAAAATCATGCGCAAGCCATCGTGGGAACAATATGAACGTTTTCATCGCTTCTTTGAGCAGGTGAACAAAGAAGCAGGATTGCGCCAGCAGTTGATACCGTATTTCATTTCCTCTCACCCGGGCTGTACGAACAAGGATATGCAGCAGTTATCCGAGCGTTGCCGACAGTTGCACTATCGTCCAGAGCAGGGCCAGGACTTCACTCCTACTCCTATGACACTTGCTACAACGATGTTCTACACAGGTTTGAATCCATACACTATGCAACCTGTATATGTAGCACGTACCAAAGAGGAGAAGCAAAAGCAGAACAGCTATTTCTTCTGGTGGAAGCCTCAAGAGACGGTGACAAAACAACATACTCATCAACGATCATATCGTATAAAAAAGCATAAATCATAATGGAAAAGAAGTTTCATATCAATCCAAAGACCCTTGTTTTAGAGCAAGTGGAGCATGGTATAGGCTATTGGCTACGTCAGAGTGGTTTATATATATTAGGCGGAGTGGTGTTAGGTGTTATTTTTCTATTTCTATTCCTGACCTTCTTCCCTTCGCCACGCGAGAAGCAATTGCTTCGCGAGAAAGAATTGCTACACTCCCAACTGACTACGCTCAACCAACAGGTAGATCAAATGCAGTTGGTGATGAACGATTTGCAGCAGCGCGATGATAACCTCTACCGTGTACTTTTTGGAGCCGAACCTATTCCTATTAGCATACGCCAAGGCGTACAACGCAAAATCTCGTACTACGAGGAGATTGCACGAATGACCAATAGTCAATTATCGGCCGATTTGTCGCTCAAAGTAGATGTATTGGAAAAGGAGATGTATATACAATCCAAGTCATACGATGATATTGTTGAGATGGCTAAGAATCAGGAGATTCGCATGGAGAATATCCCAGCCATTCAGCCTGTGCTCAACAAGGATCTCACGCGTGTAGCATCGGGTTATGGTATGCGTATTGACCCTGTGTATCATGTGCGTAAGTTCCACCAGGGCATGGACTTTACGGCTCCTACAGGTACAGAAGTGTTTGCTACGGGTAATGCCAAGGTGAAGTTCACAGGTTGGAAACAAGGCTATGGCAACACTATTATACTTGATCACGGATTTGGCTACGAAACGGTGTATGCCCATTTATATAAGTCATTGGTAAGGAAAGGACAAAAAGTTCGCCGTTCGGATATTATCGGTTTGGTAGGTAATACGGGAAAATCCACGGGTCCACACTTGCACTATGAGGTACGTCTCAATGACCGTCCAGTGGATCCACGCAACTATTACTTCTATGACCTGTCGCCAGAAGAATACGACCAGATGATTCAACTCTCCAACAACTTCGGACAAATGTTGGATTAGTTGAGCATATCATTGATGGCGCGTTTGGCTCTCTCGCCTATTACTACTAACCGATAAACTATTGTTTCGCGCAGGTAATTTACCAAGTCGAACGGTGTGCTATTGGTGAACGAAGAGAGACGGAAATAGCGATAGAGTTGTTGTACATATCCGTTGGTCACAATGTCAGCATGTCCCAACGCATCCATCTGCCCCATCAAATCGCCCTGCAACTGTCCTTTCAACGTATTTCGAATCATACTTGACATACCGATCAGTGCATACTTATCGCTATCACACATGGGCCAAAGGTCAAGTAGGCCTTGCAGTTGCTCACGCTCTTCCTCCTGCACATTCTGCAATTGGTCATCGTCCCAAGGCAAGAACCAATTTGCAATGCGCTCGCGGAAGAATGGGATTTGATATGAGTTTTTAAATATCAAGAAATTTTGATCCAAGTGCATACGAGCGATACGCTCCATATCACTTTGATGTTTACGAATGACGTCATAAAACTCATCTAACCCTACCTGATTCATCAGAGGCATAATCTCCTTTGCCAATTCTTGATTAAATTTCTCCAAGTGTTTGACCTGTGCAGTACGTGCGATGTTGCAAAGAGCAGTAAAACAAAGTTCAGGGTCATCAGTAAGTATCTCTTGGATTCGGTCTAATAGGTCATATTGCTCGCGCAATACTGCACTATACTTCATCATGCACATCAGCAGTCCTACAATGGCACGTTCGCGTATCATAACGCTACATGCTTGTGGATAGGCTTTTATGAGCAGCAGCATGCGTTCTGCGCTCCACTGCCCCTCTAAAAGGGATAGGGTTAGTCCTGCCACCGCCATCGCACCGTCATCAGGCGAAGTGCTATCTTGTGTATAAACCAAGAAATCGGCGCAATCCTCCTCAGACAGCACGGGTGTATTGTGGTAGAGATCAAATATGTCACACGATTTGTTCATTGTTAATGTTGGCGTCCGGCAGCCGGTCTCCGGAATCCAGTATCTGGCAGCCGGATGCCTATAATTCTTCTTTTATCAGATAATTATTGCGCTCGTTGGAATTACGAATAATCAGTTCGCCTAAGAAGCCTGCCAAGAAGAGCATGCAACCCAAGATCATCATCAGTATGCTCAAGTGAAAATATGGGTTTACGCCCACAAGCATTGCACGCACGCCACTTGCCAAAGCATGTAACTTCATCGCGCCTACTACCACTATTGCTACGAGGCCCAGAATAAACATCACGCTGCCCACCAATCCGAAGAAGTGCATAGGTTGTTTGCCAAACTTATTAAGGAACCATAATGTCATTAGATCCAGATAACCATTCACAAAGCGGCTCATACCAAACTTACTCTCGCCGAACTCGCGTTTGCGATGTTGTACTACTTTCTCGCCTATCTTGGTAAAACCAGCATTTTTAGCCAAATAAGGGATATAGCGGTGCATCTCTGAGAATACTTCAATGTTTTTCACCACATCTTGACGATATGCCTTTAGTCCGCAATTCATATCATGCAGCTGTATGCCTGTCACACGGCGTGCGGTAGCGTTAAAGAGTTTGCTAGGAAGATTCTTGGTCAGTTTGTTGTCATAGCGTTTTTGCTTCCAGCCACTCACAAGGTCGTATCCCTCTTCCTTTATCATGCGATATAATTCAGGAATCTCATCGGGTGAGTCTTGCAGGTCAGCATCCATAGTTATCACCACATCTCCTTGCACGGCTTGAAAGCCACAATGCAACGCAGCCGACTTGCCATAATTGCGACGGAAACAAATACCACGTACATTATGATCCTTCTCCTTGAGCGATTGTATGACTTGCCATGACGAATCCGTAGAACCATCATTCACAAAAACGATTTCATAATTGAAATTATGTTCGTTCATTACGCGCACAATCCACTGATGCAAAGATGGTAAACTCTCCGCTTCATTATACAAAGGAACCAATACAGATATATCCATGATAAACAATTTTAAGTACAAAATTCTAATTTCGACTGCAAAGTTACTAAAAATATTCGAAATACGCATAATAATCGCGCTTTTTTTTGTTTGTTTCATAAAAAAAGCGTATCTTTGCAGCCTAATTCAGTGTATGTATGCGTAAATATCAAGAAGAATTTGGTAAATTATGGGAGTATAATTCCCTTTGGAACTCTCTTACTCCAGAGCAAAAAGCCTTCATTGATACCAATTCAGAGATTAAGAAATACAGAAAGAATGAGATGATTCACCGCGAAGGCGATGCGCCTACGCATATCATGATGGTTATTTATGGTACAGTCCGATTATCGAAGGAGGGAGTAGGTCAGCGCGTACAGATTATTCGTCTTTTGAAGCCTCATGATTTGTTTGGCTATCGAAGTGCTATTGTAGGCGATGCGCACTCTTCGTGCGCTAGTACGTTAGAGCCAACGGTTGTTTACCGTGTACGCCGTGAAGCATTTCTCAAGTTGGTACAGCAGAATAATGAATTCTGCTTTGGCGTGCTGACAGCCATGGCGAAAGACTTGGCTATCTCTGAGTCCCGCACCGTGAATTTGACTCAAAAGCACATACGTGGTCGTTTAGCGGAATCGTTACTCACATTGCGTCACACATACGGTTTTGATGAAGACGGCGCCACTATTGCTATGTACATGGCGCGAGAGGATTTGGCAAATATGTCCAATATGACCACCTCTAATGCTATACGTACATTGTCGCAATTTGCCAGTGAAGCACTGATTGCTATTGACGGTCGCAAGATTAAGCTTCTTGATGAAGAAGAACTAATGCGTATTAGTCGGTTAGGGTAATGCGCAAAATATTGCATATATTACTATTCATTTTTTCTGCATTACATCTGCATGCCTTGGGCATGGATTATCGTTTGAGTGGTCAAACTGCTTGGCTTATGCCTGATGGTAAAGTAGATAAAATGACCCAACAGACGGGCGAATGGCTTGGCCCTGCATGGGGAGTTGATTTCTCTACCACATTTCGCCCTCATTGGCGTGCCTTGCAACAATGGAATGACGCAGGTGTGGGTGTAGGATTCAGTTATTGGCATTTCCCTCATGCTTTGTTGGGAGAAGCATTTGCTCCATACGCTTATATGGATATTCCATTGGTGAAACGTCCGCATTTCGTTTTGGGGCTTCGCCCTGCTATAGGAGCAGCGTTTGTGACTAAGACTTATCAGAATACAGTTCCCGAAGGACACTTGTATGCCGATCTCAACGATGCCAATCAGTCTATTGGTAGTGTGACCAACCTGTATTTCCCGGAGATGTTGTATGTGGATTTTCCGATTGCCAAAGGTTGGGCAGTGGGCATTGCGGGCGGTTGGTATCATATCAGCAACGGAAGTGTGCGCCAACCCAATTCGGGTTATAATCTGTTTGCTACCGAATTAGCCCTTCGATACACTCCATCGTCTCATCGCCAAACAACCTCATCGAAAAATGGTTCTTCCTCCATTGCTGATCGCCAATCAAATGTAGCCAAGCCATGGTCTATAGCGATTGCGGGAACAGCAGGCGGGCGACAAGTGTATTACAAAGATCAACAGAGTTTCTTCGTCGGTTCAATGCACGCTGCTGCCTATTGGCACGCCCACCCTATTTTCCACGTAGGTGGTGGTGTGGATGTATTCTACGATGGCGCATATATCCAGCGCAAGACGTACTTCCAAAAGACAAACTTAGCACTCGCTCAAGCAGGTGACTGCTGGCGCGTAGGTGTAAGTTTGCAACCTACGTTTGTGGTGGGCAAATTCTCAGCTGGTGTGCATATAGGTGCATATCTCTACGACCCTGTGAAGGAATTAGAGCCATATAGCGAGGCGATATTATCTCGACTGGACAAACCTATCTTCTACGCATACGATTTGCTGAATGCAGGTAGTGCGGGTTATCCTGATGGGTGGCTCTATACAGAAGTAGTGTTGCGCTATCATTTGCCCTGGCATATCTTCGTACAGGCAATGATGAAAAGCCATCTTACTAAGGTAGAATTTGTTAGTCTCGGAATCGGTTTTTACTATTAATTCAATACATATAATAATCTTATGCAAAAACTTATCATTCTTGATTTAGGTTCGCAAACCACCCAGCTCATTGGTCGCCGTGTGCGCGAGTTGGACACTTTTTGCGAAGTTTTGCCTTACAACAAGTACCCAGAGGATGACAAAGACATCATTGGTCTTATCCTCTCTGGTGACAAGGAGTCTGTAGAAGAGCCAGAGGCACTCCAAGCTACTCTTGATCGCTTCTGCAGTTGTATCCCTGTTCTTAATATCGCTGCTGGTGAGCAACCAACAGTAGAGGAGCTCCGTCCCTTTGTGCTTGACACCTGTCATAGTGCGCAAGACTGGACTCCTGCTAACTTCGTGGAGACTACGGTGGCTCAGCTTCGTGAGCAAATTGGCAACGAACGCGTTATCCTCGCTCTCTCGGGTGGTGTGGACAGTTCGATCACTGCTGTGCTTCTCAACCGTGCTATCGGTGAGAATCTGACCTGTATCTTCGTTGATCATGGTCTGCTGCGCAAAAACGAGTTTGAGAATGTGCTTCGTGACTACGAGTGCCTCGGACTTAACGTGATTGGCGTGGATGCTAAGGCGCGTTTCTATGGCGATCTCGCTGGTGTAACAGATCCAGAGCAAAAGCGTAAAATTATCGGTCGTGACTTCATCGAAGTATTCGACGAGGAGGCAAAGAAGATTACCGACGCGAAGTGGCTCGGTCAAGGTACTATCTATCCTGACATCATTGAGTCTATCAACCACTCGGGTAAAGTCATCAAGTCTCACCACAATGTGGGAGGTCTGCCTAAGGAGATGAATCTGAAGCTCTGTGAGCCACTCAAACTCCTCTTCAAGGATGAGGTTCGCCGTATAGGTCGCTATATGGGTGTGCCAGAGCATCTTATCACACGCCACCCATTCCCAGGTCCAGGTCTTGGTGTACGTATCTTGGGTGACATCACTCCAGAGAAAGTACATATTCTTCAAGAGGCAGATGCCATCTTCGTGAACATGCTCCGCGAGTGGAAAGATGAAGATGGTGTAAGCTTGTACAATAAGGTATGGCAAGCAGGTGCAATCCTGTTAAGCACAGTGCGCAGCACAGGTATGAAGGGCGATTCCCGTACCTACGAGCATCCAGTGGCACTCCGTGCGGTATTGTCTGTGGATGCTATGACAGCCGATTGGGCACGTATCCCATACGAGTTCTTGGCTAAGTGCTCCAACGAGATTATCAACAAGGTGCAAGGTGTCAATCGCGTATGCTATGACATTTCTGCAAAACCACCCGCAACTATCGAGTGGGAGTAATCGGCTGGCAAAACTGCTGCTAACGAATTACTGAAAGCGAGAAATCAAATTGTAGGCTTGGTAGATACCCAATTCGCCTGCTTTACTAAGATCGGTGATGCCTTTTTCGGTGTCACCGATATATATATAGGTCAGTCCGCGATTGAAATATGCTTCTGCAAAATCGCCATCTTCCGCTATAGCCTGCGTATAGTAAGAAATAGCTGCTTTGAAATCCTGTTGAATGCAGAGCATATTGGCTTTGTTGTAGTAAGCAAATGCGAAGTCGGGCAAATGATGAATCACATAGTCGTAGTCGCGCATCATCAATTCAAAGTCTGCTGCATCAGTAGCTTCACCCATGGCACGTTTGTATTCCAACCACTTATATCGCCAGTTTGCTCTACAGAAATAAGCAAAATACAAATCGCCTTCCATCAGTATAGCGCGTGTCACATCATCCAAAGCAGAGGAATAATCTTGCACTAAGGCAAATTCAAAAGCTCGCGCGATATAGGCTGCACAGAGCAATGAATTGTTTTGTGAATGAGGTGTCGCCATTTGCTCCAGTAAATCAATTTGATGCGATAGACTACTGATTTGGGCAAAATGCTGATTAACCATATCTGCGGTGAGTGTCAGTTCTTTGGTGGTGAAACGTAGGGGTGCAGGCAGATACATAGCGCGGTTATAAGCATCCACTGTAGCATGTGAATAGTTGGTCTGGCGCAGTGCATCAGCATTGGTATTAGTAGCGTAGTAAGAGAGAAATATATTAGGTTCGTTGACTACATCTGCATAACGTTTTTGTACCGTACCTCGTGTATCGCTATCGTATTTATTCTCTTCCTCATTAGCTTCTTGGTTTTGCGCAGCAAGTGCAGAGAAATCTTTGCGACGGTCGCGTTGTTGTGGCCGAGAGTCTGCCACTTGCATATTGGTGGTCAAAGACTGAATACTATCTTTCTTTTGTTCTAGGTTGTATGCCTGTTGGCGCAAGTGGTTGGCCTCTTTACTATTTCCCAATGAGGTCTGCGCTTGTGCAGCGAGATAGTATGCTGGTAAGAAATAAGGGTAACGCTTGATGATTGTATTGAAATCTTGCCATGCCTCTTGCCACTGGCGTAATTGCAAAAGTACCAAACCACGTTGGTAGTATATCTCTATTTGTTCAGGAGCATAATTGATGGCTTGCGTAAAATCCTCCAATGCACGATTGTAGTCACCCAGTTCTTGGCGCAGTACGCCTCGGTTGTAGAAGCATTGCGCATCACGTGGTGCAAGTGCTACAGCCTTGTCGTAATCAGCCAGAGCGCTACGATAATTATGTTTGCGGTAGTAGATGATACCACGATTGATATAGTCCCCCGCCCATTTGCTACCGTAGTTAATGGAGTTGCAGAGCGAGATTAAGGCATCGTCTTGAAGGTTCTGCATAAGCTGTACGAGTCCCAGAGCCGACCAATTGGTAGGGTTCTGTGAGTCGTATTCGGTCGCTTGTCTAAAGGCGTTTAAGGCACAAATAGTATCGTTGCTACGAAGGCAGATAGTTCCCTTCTCAAAATATAGTGCTGCCGATTGTGGCTCACGATGAAGAAGGTGATTAATATCTTGCATAGCGCGGTCATACTGTTGCAGTTCAGCCAGCACATCTGCGCGCATAGCTATATAGGTCTTATTCTCAGGAGCAAAGATTAGTGCCTCGCTGAAGTCATGTTCTGCTTTCTCCAGCTGGTTGGTATTTCGGTAGATAAAACCACGCGTATAATATGCTCCTGGTTGAAAGGGATTGCGCTCAATGGCAGCGTTGCAGTCCATCTCTGCTCCCACATAGTCGCCCAATTGGATTTTGGCTATTGCACGCAAGAGATAGGGCTCGCTGAGGTATGGCTTCAGTTTAATCACCTGATTAAAATATTGAATACTGAGTACATAGTCATCAAAGTACAGCGCATTGCGCCCGATAGCAGTAATGCGATCTGTGTTCAGTTGCGCCTGAATAGAACCAAGTGTTAGGAAACAGGAGCAAAAAGCAACCAATATGTAACGAAGCGATGCCTTCATTTCTACTATCTATCTACTTGCATCCCGCCTCTGGGTCAAACCATTCTGGCACATCAAATTGTTCGTCTGCGCTATAGCCCAACTCTTCGTTGGCATAGACTTTCTGCATATAAATTGCCCAAATAGGCAGAGCCATATTTGCACCTTGACCTGCCGACATATTATCAAAGTGGATACTACGGTCTTCACCGCCTACCCACACACCGCTCACCAGGGATGGTGTGAAGCCCACGAACCAACCATCGGAGTGATTCTGAGAAGTACCTGTCTTGCCTCCCATAGGTGCTTTGAGTCCGTAGCGGAAGCGCGCACGAACACCTGTACCATGATCCATGACATTGCGCAGCATGTAAATCATCTTGTAGGCTGTCGTTTCGCTGATAATCTCGTATGTTTTTGGGGTGAAAGTGGCCAAGATATTACCATTGTTATCCTCAATGCGAGTCACATACAAAGGCTCCACACGGATACCTTTATTTGGGAAGGTGGTATAGGCATCCACCATTTCCTTGACACTCACTTCGCATGGTCCGAGACAGAGGCTGACAACGGGGTCTAATTGTCCTTCTATACCAAACGAACGCATCATACGCACCAATTGTTCAGGGGTAAAGAGTGACATGAGGTAGGCTGTAATCCAGTTGCTGGATTTCTCCAATCCCCAGTTAAGTGTCACCATTTCTCCTTGATTATTGACGTGTTCATCGCGTGGTGTCCATGCTACGCCATTGCCGTCTATTAGGGTGATAGAGTCATTGACTGTACTATCGCAAGGCCACATACCTTCATCCATAGCCAATGTGAAAAGATAAGGCTTGATAGTAGAGCCTACTTGACGACGTCCTGTTGTGACCATATCATATTGGAAGTGTGTGAAGTTTGGACCACCTACATACGCTTTTACTGCTCCCGAGTGTGTATCCATTGACATAAAGCCACAACGCAGAAAATGTTTGTTCCAACGGATTGAATCCATAGGTGTCATAGTGGTATCTATCAGTCCGTCGTATGAGAACACGCGCATAGCTACAGGCGTATTAAAGACTTTCTTGATGTCCATCTCGCTTATGCCCTGTTTCTTCAGTGCACGATAGCGATCGGTTTGGCGCATAGAGCGATTCATGATACCATCAATATCTTCAGTTGTCAGGTCTTTGGAGAAGGGTGCGTATGATTTCTTACGTTTTTCGCGGAAGAAACTTTTTTGAAGGTCTTGAATATGCTCGTTCACGGCTTCTTCAGCATACTGTTGCATACGCGAATCAATGGTAGTATAGATGCGCAATCCGTCTTGGTATAGGTCGTATGGTGTGCCATCGGGTTTATGGTTTTTCTGGCAGAATCCATAGAGTGGATTCTCATCCCATTGGCGCTTATCTATCTCATATTGCAGCATATTCCACTCAGAATAGTTGCTCTGTTTAGGTTCTTTAGCCGTCAGCACTTGGCGTAGATATTCACGGAAATAAGGGGCAAGACCTTGTTTATGATCCACCGATTGGTATTTCAGCTCGATAGGCAATAATTTGAGCGAGTCGCAGACTTGCTCGGTGATATATTCGTACTTGCAAAGTTGGTTGAGAACAGTATTTCGTCTGTTAAGGGCATTCTCGGGGCGACGACGTGGGTTATAGAGTGCAGGGTTCTTACACATACCGACCAACATGGCAGCCTCTTCCATTTTCAACTCTGCTGGTGTAGTACTAAAATATACTTGCGCTGCTGATTTGATTCCCACGGCATTGTATAGGAAGTCAAACTGATTGAGATACATGGTTAGTATCTCCTCCTTAGAGTAAAGGCGTTCCAACTTAGTAGCTATCACCCACTCGATTGGTTTTTGCAGGGCACGTTCAAAGATATTATTGGCACGTGGCGACCAAAGTTGTTTGGCTAATTGTTGTGTCAATGTACTACCTCCACCCGCTTTGCCAAGTTTAATAATAGCGCGGAATAGTGATTTAGCATCCACACCCGTGTGATCATAGAAGCGCACGTCTTCTGTAGCAATGAGTGCGTTAATCATATTTGGCGAAATATCGGTAAACTCTACACTAACGCGGTTTTCGTTGCGATAGTATCTTCCTAACAATTGCATATCAGCCGAGATGACCTCGGTAGCGAACTTATTCTTAGGGTTTTGCAGTTCGTCTAAAGGAGGCAAGTATCCGAGCCACCCCTTGCTAATCATCCAGAATATTAGCACTATAGCTACAAATCCTGCTGCGATGATGCTCCAAAACCATGCTGCAAACTTTTTCGTAAACGCCTTGTTGTCTGATACCTGATTTTTTGTACCCTTTTTTTGTTTCGTATCCATAGTTTGTATTTTAGATTGCATATTCACCAAAATATCCCGCAAAGGTACAACAAAAAAAGCAAATACGCAAACAAAAAGCGTGAAACTTTGCTTACAAACCCATTTTATCCTATATTTTAACCTTTATTTTCATTCCTTTATCTTTACCGTGCCCATCCTTCAAAGCACAAAAAGGGGTATGTCTTTCGACACACCCCGATTTGTTGTATTTAGAAATTATATTCTAAACTCTTGGATGATTACCAACCTGGGTTTTGACCGATTTGATCGTTCAACTCAATTTGACCAGATGGGATAGGAGCCAAGTAGTGCTTTGAGGTCTTTTTACCGTTAACAGTAATCTCATCGATTATACGGTGCTCACCTGTAGTGTTGCACTCAATGTAACCGTGGTCACCCTCAGTCAACTTCACGCTCTTGAGGTCGATTGGCCAACCAGCCTCGATCCAAGCACCTTGAGTTTGCTCTGGATACTTTTGAGTATCGAGCTTGTCAAGTTGGTGCCAACGGATGAGTGACCAGTAACGATCGTTGAGGTCGAACATTAACTCTACGCGGCGCTCGCGGCGAACCTCCCAAATGAGGTCAGAAACGCCCATGTTGTTAGCTGGGTCACCTTGGAGTTTGAGGTTAGGCATACCAGCACGTGCACGGAGTTTGTTGATAGAAGCGGTAGCACCTGCCTCGTCACCGAGCTCAGCGCAAGCCTCAGCGTGGTTAAGAAGAATCTCAGCCAACCAGAAGATAGGACCATCAGTTTCGTTACCGTTGGTAGCTTGACGATATTGACTTGGGGTAGCAGGCTCATCAAACTTGGTGATACCATAACCAGTAGAAACAGTGTTCTCAGCTGCTGTCTCTTGACCTGGCATACCTTCGTAACGTACACGACCATTACCTACATAACCGAGGTAAGCATCGATTTGTTGAGCAAGACGTGGGTCACGAGCTGCGAGAAGATCAATAATAACAGGTTTGCCTGCATTTACACCTTCTTCTGCTGTACCAAGACGACCTTTATCCTCGCCTGTTGGGAGAGAACCGTCTTTCATCAAATAAGCGTTGAACGCTGCGCGGCTCAAACCGCTAGTTTGGGTAGAACCACAGCAGTAGTCTTGAGTTGCGTGAGGAAGAACGCCGAGAACATACTTCTTGTACATAATCATCTCGGTGTTGCCAGCAAGGTCAAGAGAGTTGTAGTTAGCACGATAACCCTCAGCACCTGGAGTCAAAGCATAGTTACCAGAGTTGATGATAGCCTCAGTTGCTTTTTTAGCTTCTGCCAAGTATTTGTTTGAGCGCTCGTTGTTATTACCATCATTTTGGTGGTACTTAACGTATGTACCCTCGTACAAGCAAACGCGAGCTTTCATAGCTTGAGCTACGTAGATGTTGTAAGCAGTGCGAGAAGAAGCATTCTTGTCACCCATGTTCTCAACAGCGTAGTTGAGGTCAGCCAAGATGTTGTCCATGACCTCATTGCGGTTGTGACGTGGACCGTAGAGGATGTCAGCATCGTCTTTACCCAAAGTTTTGTCAACCCAGTAGCAGTCACCAAACTTGCGCACGAGGCAGAAGTGTTGCCAAGCACGATAGAGGTGAGCGAGAGATTTGTAGTAAGCCATGCTTGATGGAGCCATAGGTACGTTGTCAATCTCCTCGAGGAGGATGTTTGCACGACGAATCTCTGTGTAGCATGCGCTCCATGTACCATCAGTTGCACTTACGTTCTTGAAGCCCCAACCTGCAAGACCTGTTACAGCTTGGTTGTCGTTCAAAGTATTGAAGTAGAAATCACCACTTGCACCACCAGTACCGTATGCAGAGAACTCATTGTAGAAATAGTTGGTGTACATCTCTACGTTGGTCTCGCTGGTGAAGAAGTTACCTTTGGTGAAAGAATCGTATGGATCGTTGTTCAACAAGTCGCAACTTGTGAAGAGCACCATACCAGCCATCAAACTTAAAATTATCTTTTTCATAATTGTATTCAATTTAGTTAATTAGTTAATAGTTAATAATTAATATTTATTCATCGATAGTGTTAAACATTAATTATAGTGTTACTTGCAAACCGAATGAATACGAACGCATGAGAGGCTCGGTACGACCGTAAGTACCGTTACCGAAGCTACCAGTACCACTACCTGTAGAAACCTCAGGGTCGAAACCGTATTGAGCGGTGTGATTTACGAGGTCAGCCAAATTGTTGAAAGAAGCGTAGATACGTACTTTCTCGATAGTAGCCTTGCGTGTTAACTTTTGTGGCAAGGTGTAACCAACGGTCAAGTTTTTCAAACGGAGATATGCCAAATTCATCAAATACTTATCTTGTGGGTAGAAGTTGTTCTTACCTGCATCGAGGATAGAAGAACTTGGAACACCTTGGCCTGCGTTACCTGGCCACATACGTGGATAAGCAGCATTTTGATCGATATTACCTGCAGCATAGTCAGCCTCAGTGATGTAGTCAGTTTGCCATGCATAGATAGCATCTGCACCACGGGTCAAAGGCATAACGAATGCAGATTGACTCCATACCTCACGCTTACCTACACCTTGGAAGAAGAGGTCAATATCAAAGCCCTTCCAATCAGCGCCGAGACGGAATGAGTATTGCCAACGTGGAGTAGAGTTACCAATCTTAACGAGGTCACCGTGGTTATCTTTTGTACCATCACCCCAATCAATCACGCCGTCGCTGTTTTGGTCAACGAACTTGATATCACCAGGACCGTATGTAAAGCCTTTATCTTTCTCAAGACCCTTTTGGCTTGCGATACCCTCTTTGTAAGAACCGTCAGCATTGAAATCTTCTGGAGTGAAGTAGCGATCAGTCTCAAAGCCCCAGATCTCACCATACTCTTTACCAGTATATTTGGTGTTAACGAGGTCGTTAGAGTCCCACTCAGTGATAACAGCCTTATAGTCAGCGAGGTTGAAGTTAGCGTGGAGAGTCAAGTTGTCAGCATCACGGAAGGTGTGGCGCCAATCAATGTTCAACTCCCAACCACGTGTGCGGAGAGAACCTGCGTTCTCGTAAGCAGCAGTAGCACCTACAACTTGTGGCAAGGTTTTACCTGGAGCCAACATGCCAGTTGTCAAACGTTGATACCAGTCGAAGTTAACGTTCAAGTCGTTGTTGAGGAAACCGAGGTCAATACCTACGTTGGTGGTAGCGATAGTCTCCCATGTGAGGGCTGGATCTACCATCTTAGGTTGGCCGAAGTAGTCATACTTGCTTGAACCTGTACCCAACCAGCTAACACCGTTGGTAGTTTTAGACATAGTCTCGAGGAACATGTTGCTACCAATCTCTTGGTTACCAATCACACCGTAAGATGCGCGAACCTTCAAGTTAGAAACATACTCCTTAGCAGCTTGGAAGTAAGCTTCCTCGCTCATACGATAACCTACAGAACCTGATGGGAAGAATGCCCATTGTGTGTGAGTTGGGAACTTGCTAGAACCGTCGTAGCGACCGCTCAACTCCAAGAGGTAGATACCCTTGTAGTCATAGTTGATACGAGCGAAGATACCAGCAGAACCGCTGTGGCTGTGGCTGTGGGTATAGCTATAATCCTCTGAGCAGAGAGCGAGCTCTGGCAAGTTTTGGTCTTGCATACCGTGACGCTCGTAGTACAAGTACTCGTACTCGCTCTTATCGAGGTTAGCACCAACCATTACATTGAGGTTGTGACCGCTCCAAGAACCATTGTAGTTCAAGAACATGTTAGCTACGTGGTTGTAGTAGTGAGTATTCTCAGTCTCAATGAAAGTAGAGGTATTGATTGCACCGTGTGCAAAGTTCTCACCGAAGAGTGACCATGTGTTCACGAGATCCTCGTCATAACCAACGCCTTTGTAACGACCAGCGCGATAAGTGAAGGTGTAGTCACCGTTGAATGTGAGACCCTTAGCGAGGTTCAACTTGATGAAACCACCAGCACGCATGTTCATACGCTTGCGGTAAGTATCGTTGCTACCATCACCGTCAGGACCAGCAGCTGCCTTACGGAAGCCGATCATGTTACGACCCTCGTATTGTTGACCTTCAGCATCCTCGAAGTAACCGTAAGGACCGAAGAAAGAACCCCAACGCCATACGTACTGGTAAGTACCTTGACCGCGAACGTATGGATAGGTATAGATACGGTGTTGCATATTGAAGCGAGCACCTACCTCTAACCAGTTGTTAACCTTAGTAGAAAGGTTTACAGTAGCGTTGAACTTATCCATTTTGTCAGGATTGAAGTTCATCAAACCTTGTTGGTGGTTGTAACCGAGAGACATATAGTAGTTAGTCTTACCAGAGTTACCAGAAACAGAGAGGTTGTGTTGTTGAGAAGGAGTAGCATCGTTGAACATAATACCAGCTACGTCCCAGTCAGCGTAGAAACCTTTCTCATCCCAGTCAAGACCGTACTCCATCTTGCGATAAGGAGACTTGTCGTTCTTCCAACCTTGGGTAGAAGCCCACTCTTTCCATTTGGTAGCACCTGCGATAAACTCGTCAGAGTTGAGGTACATACCGAAGAGCTCAGAAGCCAAACCAGCGCGTGTGTTAGCGTCGGTCAAAGCTTGTGCTTGGGTCAATACGTCTGGATAGTCAGGCAATGCAGTTGCTTGGCTCCATGCGAAGTTATTGTTGTAAGTTACAGACACTTTCTCTTGGGTCTTAGCAGTCTTGGTAGTAACCAATACTACACCGAACGCAGCGCGTGTACCGTAGATTGCGGTAGAAGAAGCGTCTTTCAATACAGAGATAGACTCGATGTCGTTTGAGTTCAAGTAACCGAGGTTCTCCATTGGCACACCGTCCACAATGTAGAGAGGAGTAGAAGTACCGCTGTTAGAGAGGGTACCAATACCACGGATAACTACTGTTGGGTCAGCGTTCAAATCACCAGTTGCGTTGGTGATAGTCAAACCTGGCACAGCACCTTGAAGCGCTTTAGCCACATCAGACTCGGTCTTAGATTCCAAAGTTTTTGACACGTCCACGGATGTTACCGCACCGGTAAGGTTCGCCTTCTTTTGGGTACCATAACCGATTGCTACTACCTCGTCAAGAACTTGTGTGTCCTCTTTGAGCATAACAACCATGTCTTTGTGAGCGCGAACTTCTTGATCCTTGTAACCTACGTAAGAAACGTGGAGGGTTACGTTAGGCTCAACGCTAAGAACGAAAGCACCGTCCAAGTCGGTAATAGTACCGTTGGATGTACCTGCTTCTACAACGCTGGCACCTACAAGAGGTTCACCATTAACATCAACTACTTTACCTACTACTGAAATAGGAGCAGCCATAGCACTGATGCTAACCAACGACATTGCAAAAACTGCGAATGTCATGAGGAGGCTACGAAAGCCATTCTCTTTGTGTTTGTTCATCATAACGTTTGTTTTGTTAGTTAATATTATGTGGGAATTTCACCCACGTTGATTTGTTTGTTTATTGTTTTGTTGTTGTGTTGCTTTAGCAAGGTGCGATATTCCACGCGCGATGTATATTATATATAAGGTGTGCGTATCAAAGTACCATAAAAACGGTCAGTTTTTTGCCACATTTTGAATGCAACTTTGCACAATACACCCTTTTCGGGCACAAAGTTACTACTTTTTTTTAATACTCACAAATATTTTCACAAAAAAACGCAAAAAAAAATTAATGCGATTTATGCAACACCTAAATATATGTTAAACAACATATTTTTAGAGGTGTTTTTTGAAAAAGGAGGAAAATTCCGAAAAAAGAGACCTTTTGTAGGTCATGTTTTTACACATTAGCTACAAGATAAAAATAGAGCGTATTTTCAAAGATAAATATGCTTATCAAACAGTGGTCTTCCTGCCTGAAAACTATGCGACACTAACGGGGTGGTAACGGGATGGTAACGGTTACGCTTGCATGAATGATAGAAAAAGCAGGCAACAAAACAGAGGAATAAACAAGCAGAGAAAAGAAGAGCGTAGCCAATTGACTACGCTCTCATTATTGATTAAACAACTAATTGTATTAATCTCAAACAACTAATTGCTCAATGGTTCATCAACGGATTACTCAGCAGCCTCTTCTGCCTTAGCAGCTTTCTTGGTAGCTTTCTTTGCTGGTTTCTCAGCAGCTGCCATAGAAGCGTGCAAGTCAGCCAAAGCACCTAAATCACCAAGAGTGGTTTTCTCCATCTTTGGCAACTCTGGTTGTGCCTCTTTCTCCTTCTTAGCCTTCACCTCTTTAACAGGAGCCTCTTTGCGCTCCTCCCAAGTGCGGAGGTGAGAGAGAAGGATACGCTTAGCATCACGGTTGAACTCAATAACCTTGAAGTTCAATGTGTCACCTACTGCGACAGCAGACTTATCCTCTTTCAAAAGATGACGAGCGGTGCAGAAGCCCTCAACGCCCTCTTCCAAAACAACAGTAGCACCCTTATCGGTAAGCTCAACTACTTTACCCTCAACGATAGTCTCTACGCCGTACTTAACAGCGAGCTCCTCCCAAGGATTGTCCTCGAGTTGCTTGTGACCCAAAGAGAGACGACGGTTCTCCTTATCGATTTCAAGTACAAGAACCTCGATCTCAGCACCGATTTGAGTAAACTCGTTAGGGTGTTTGATCTTCTTGGTCCAGCTGAGGTCGCTGATGTGAATCAAGCCGTCAACGCCTTCCTCGATCTCAACAAATACACCAAAGTTGGTGAAGTTGCGAACCTTAGCAAAGTGACGAGTACCTACAGCATACTTGGTATCGATAGTCTCCCAAGGATTGTTCTTGAGTTGCTTCAAACCAAGAGACATCTTGCGCTCGTCGCGGTCGAGTGTCAAAATAACAGCCTCAATCTCTTGACCTACCTTCAAGAAGTCATTTGCAGAACGGAGGTGTTGGCTCCAGCTCATCTCACTAACGTGGATAAGACCCTCTACACCAGGAGCAACCTCTACGAATGCTCCGTAGTCAGCCATAACAACTACCTTACCTGCGATCTTATCACCTACCTTGATGTCAGCACCAAGTGCCTCCCATGGGTGAGGAGTGAGTTGCTTCAAGCCGAGAGCGATACGCTTCTTATCCTCATCGAAGTCGAGGATAACCACGTTGATCTTGTCGCCTTCCTTAACGATCTCGTTAGGATTGCTAACACGACCCCAGCTGAGGTCAGTGATGTGGATAAGACCATCTACACCGCCCAAATCCATGAATACACCGTATGGCATAACTGCCTTAACAGTACCTTCAAGTACTTGACCCTTCTCAAGGTGAGAAATAATCTCTTTACGTTGGTTCTCGAGCTCAGCCTCGATGAGAGCCTTGTGAGAAACAACTACATTGCGGAAGTCAGGATTAACCTTAACAATCTTGAACTCCATTGTTTTACCAACGAAGATGTCATAGTCGTGGATAGGCTTAACGTCAATTTGGCTACCTGGCAAGAATGCCTCTGTACCCAATACATCAACGATCATACCGCCCTTAGTACGGCACTTGATGTAACCCTTAACCACTTCGTTGTTATCAAGAGCCTCATTAACGCGGTCCCAGCTACGAGCAGCGCGAGCCTCTTTGTGAGAAAGTACGAGTTGACCGTTCTTGTCCTCTTGGCTCTCTACATATACCTCAACGGTATCACCCACTTTAAGATCTGGGTTGTAGCGGAACTCAGTAGCAGGAACGATACCGTCTGACTTGTAACCTACGTTTACAACTACCTCACGTTTGTTGATTGAAATAACAGTACCTTCTACAACCTCTTGATCCTTGATCGCGTTGAGGGTAGCATCGTACTTAGCAAGAATTTCTTCGTTTTGTTTGCCTTGAGCTTCGTTCTCAAATGCCTCCCAGTCGAAGTTCTGGAGTGAAAGATTTTCTGCCATAATTAGCAAATTGGGTGGATAACCATTAACAGAAACCTCCTTTGGAACCGGATACCGGTTACCAAGCTCCATTATCGTTATCCGATTAAAAGTTAAACATTCTATTCTGCTTTTTTCTCGCGCGAGCGAACATTATTAATAGTTTACCCGCAAAAAAGTGTGCAAAGGTACTACTTTTTTTGTATATATGCAAATATTTTTGTACTTTTGCAGCGATTTTGTGAATTTTAGATTAAAACACACCATAATTATGTCAAAACACACTTGGAAATATGCCAATATAGGTGGCAACACGCGTGTAGTTATCACGAATGGCAAAGACATTCAGCATCTGTCTGAATTAGACGAGAAACTATGGGCTGTACTGGCATGCCCTGTCTCTGGCTTAGAGATTCCCGATGAGAGTTTGCAACACTTGGACAATAACGGTGACAGCAAAATTCACATTGCCGATGTGATGAGTGCAGCCACATGGCTATGTCAAGTGCTACGTGATCCACAAGTACTATTCGAGGGCAAAGCTGCTTTGGCATTGACCGACATCGCAGACGAGGCATTGCTCGCTATAGCAACCCCATTAGCAAAAGATAACGTAGTGACTTTAGAAGCGGTCAAAGCAGCCATTGCAAGTGCTACCATTGATGCACAAAGCGCGCCCGATGCTCCATACACTGCCGACGTGATAGCAGCATACAAGGCTTGCGAAGACGCATACGCAGCATATTATCAAACCGCTAAGTTGCAGGCATTAGGTCTGGCTACCCTACCCGCTGATGCCGCAGCACCAGGACTGGAGGAAGAGAAGTTTGTCGAAATGGGCAAGCAGATAGCTGATTATGAAGCAGGTAAAGCTGCTGCCGAAGCAGCTAATGCCGCAGCTCTAGCTAATGCCAAAGCACAATACCAACCATTGGAGAAACTACTCCTACTCTGCCGTGACTTTGTGACTCTATTGCGTAACTTCGTGTCATTTCAAGACTTCTACGCTCACCGCAGCAAAGCATTATTGGGTCGCGGTGCAGACGACGAATCGCCTTGGGCTATCTTCCAAGCAGGAACCTTGGTCATTGACCAACGTGCATGTAACCTCTGCTTGAAAGTGAACGATATGGCTAAGCACAACACTCAAGCACCCGACAGCGGTATGTTCCTCATCTACTGCAACTGCAAACACCACGCTACAGGAAAAACTATGCAGATTGTGGCTGCCATGACCGTGGGCGATATTCGCAACTTGAAAGTAGGCAAAAACGCGCTGTTCTACGACCGCCAAGGACAAGACTGGGAAGCAGAGGTGGTGAAGATTATTGACAACCCAATCTCCATCGGTCAAGCATTCTGGAGCCCTTACCGCAAGTTGGGCGAATGGGTAAGTGGACTGATTACCAAATCGGCTGCCGAGAAAGAGAAGAAGTCCTTTGCTGAACTAACTGCTAAGTTGCAAAACCCACCCGCAGCGGGAGCTGCACAATCCGCACCATTTGATGTAGCTAAATTTGCAGGTATTTTTGCAGCTATTGGTTTAGCGATAGGTTCGATAGGTACATTCTTGACGAGTTTACTATCAGAAGTCAAAGAGATGCATGCGTGGGCGTTGCTAATTGTGCCAGTAGTATTGATAGTGATCAGTGGTCCATCTATGGTATTGGCATGGATGAAACTGCGCAAGCGCAACTTGGCTCCGTTGTTGAACGCCAATGGTTGGGCGATTAACGCCGATGCAATAGTGAATGTGCTGTTTGGCAATACGCTGACCGAAAAAGCGCAATACCCTATCGTCAAGATGAAAGACCCTCATGCTAAAATCAAAAAACTCACCAAAGGCGGTAAATGGGCTATCGCGATTGCAGCTATTCTAATAATTATCGCTGCTGCCGCATTGGCATTATATCTTTGTGGTTTCCGTGTATGTTACTGCTTTGTATAACCCCTGCCTTTACACTTTACACTCTACACCATAAAAAAGCGCTCCCAAATTGGGAGCGTTTTTTAGTTCAAATCGTATCCGTAGTGACGGAGGCGGGTTTGCGATGAGCGCCAATCTTTGTCCACCTTCACAAAGAGTTGCAAGAAAACAGGTTTACCAAAGAAGGCTTCTATCTCTTTTCTCGCTTGCGTACCGACGCGTTTGAGGGCTTTACCGCCCTTACCAATAATAATGCCCTTCTGGCTATCACGCTCCACAAAGATGACTGCACCAATGCGAATGATACCCTCTGGATGTTGCTCATCAGGCTCCTCATCGTGGAAAGTCTCGACCTCTACTTCAACACTATAAGGAATCTCCTTATCATAGTTCAAGAGAATCTTCTCGCGGATCATCTCGTCCACAAAGAATCGCGACGACTTATCGGTCAATTGGTCCTTTGGGAAGAATGGTGGGCACTCTGGCAAGGCTTCGCGAATAGCCGCAAAAAGTTGGTCCGTGCCGAACTTTTGCTGCGCAGAGATAGGGAATACGGTTGCCTCTGGCAATACGCGATGCCAATAGTCCACAAGATGCTCAAGTGTCTCTTGGGTCGTCAGGTCAATCTTATTGATAATCAAAAATACCTTTGCTTTGATTCGCTTCACCTTATCAAGGAAGTCAGCATTCTTGTCGGGATTGTCCTGCACGTCCGTCACATAAAGCAGCACATCAGCGTCCACAAGCGCAGAACGGGAGAACTCCAACATCTGCTCTTGGAGCTTATAATTAGGCTGCAATACGCCCGGAGTGTCGCTGTACACCATTTGGAAATCATCACCATTGACGATACCCATGATTCGGTGGCGAGTAGTCTGCGCCTTCGATGTGATAATCGAAAGGCGCTCACCCACCAATACGTTCATCAATGTGGATTTGCCCACATTGGGATTACCTACTATATTTACAAAACCAGATTTGTGCATTTAATTACTAAACAATTTTGATTTAGAGAGTTTGGTTATCTTGCCATGTTTGGCTTGAATTTGCTTTTGGTCAATGAGTTTAGGATCACCCATAATCAATATGGTGATAGGTTTGCTTTGAACACGCGATTGATAGAACGACAATATGTTATCAAAAGTTAAACGTTGAATATCACGCACTTGCAACATAGCAGGGTCCACCTTGTAGCCCAAAAGCATATTGGAAGTCAGGCGTTGGCTCTTACCACGGAAGGTAGGCTTGTTGGACAATACCGATTGGCGCAAAATGGTGCGGATATTCTCAATAGTCTCAGGGTATTGTGGCATAGAATCCAACAAACTCATATAGACATCTATCGCATCTGCCACCTTGTCGGACTGTGTACCTACATAACCGACGAACTTGGTCAATTGTCCTTGTTTAGGTGGACGAGAGAAATGGCCGTAGGCAGAGTATGCCATAGAGCGTTTCTCGCGAATCTCGTTCATCACAAGACCTGAGAAGCCGCCGCCAAAGTACTCATTGAATGCCATATAACTTACCGCATCCTTCACATTGTAAGGCTCACCGTCTATGAGGAAATACACCTTGGCTTGTTGCATAGAGGCATCAGGCAAGAAGTAAATCTTATTCTCCGTGATAGGCACTACAGGGCGCTCCACTGGAGAGAGAGTAGGACGTACATTCTGGTTGATAGACAACTTGTTATAAAGGATATTCTTCACCTCCAAGGCTGGCAGCGCACCTGCGTAGTGAATTTCCAACTCGTAGTTTTGGATTTGGTGCAGAACACCTTCTAACTGTGCTGGGGTCATTTGTAGCACATCCTCCATGAGGAGTGGGCGCTTGATGTAAGGCGAGTTCTCGCCATAGCGCACATAGTCGAAGGCGGCATCCGCTACAATGTCGGTATTGCGTTGCTCCACTTGGCGAGCAGAATACTCTTGACCCTTGATATTGTTGATGAGCATATCGTTCTCGGAGTCGAAATTAGGCAAACAGAGGTGTAAGTTCACCAGAGAAATAATCTCCTCAAGGTTCTCCTCGTTGCCCTCTACCTCCACATAGAAATAATTATCGCTCACGGAGTAGCTGCACTTACCGCCCAACTTAGCCAACTGAGCACGGAACTCAGCTGGTTTCAAGCCAGGCGCACCCTTAATACCTGACATATTCATCAACGAAGCTGCGTATGCCAGCAGAGGTTGCTCGTAGGTACCAATACCATATTTGAGAAGGAGCGAGAAAATATGGTTCTTGGTGTTCGGTGTGCAATACACACTAACGCCCTCGTAGAAGAGGTCTTGGTCAATGTCAGAGAAGTCAATGAAGGTAGGAGAGAGTTTGCCAGCAGGAATAGAGTCAAAGTATTGGCAATAAGCCGATTCGCTCTTTGGAGACTCCAGCGATTTGATTTTGGGTTTAGGCAATTTATCCTTCTTAGGTGTACCCTCCTCTATCTCAAACACTTTCTTAGGTGCACCCAAGTACTTCTTGGCGGCGTTCTTAATATCATCCATGGTGATAGCCGCCACTTGCTCCTTGAGTTGCAACATCTCTTCAATCGGCTGCTGGTAGGTAAACGCATCTTGCAAGAGTTGTACCTTCATCTCTGGATACTCCATCGTGCGGTCAAACTCTTGGTAAAAGTTTTGGCGAACTGCCTCCACTAACTCCTCGGTAATATTACCGCTTACCAATTGTTGGATAGCTTCATTGACCAGTTTCTCGGTCTCTTTGAGGGAGGTATATGTCTGAGTCTCTGCGTCCATGTAAGGCACAGCCACCACGAGGAAACGACCTTGGTCGCGGCGCACATCATTCACGGCGACTGCGTACATGAGTTTATTGTCCAAAGTAAGTTCATCCAGCAAACCAATCTGCATAGAGTTAGAAAGGATCTCGCCCAAGAAATCCAAGAGCAGTTCATCCTTATCACCGACTGGCACACCATTGTAGGCGATATACAACTCTGGCATATATCCGAGTTTCGCGCTGTAGCGCTCATCCTGCTCGAAAGCGGTAGTAGGATACTGTGTGCGCTCTGGCAAAGGACGTGCTTCAAGTTTGCCGAAGGTCTTCTCAATCAAAGGTTTGGTAGCTTCAATATCGAAGTCACCCACCAAGATGAGCGCCATATTGTTAGGCACGTACCATGTATGGTAGAAGTCTATGAGCTGACGCAACTTGGGGTTCTTCAAGTCCTCTGGATAACCGATAATGTCACGTGCGTAGGCATGTCCCTCATAGAGTTTGCCGAAAATGAAGTTGCGCGAGTGGGTAGAGTTGTCATCAAGGTACATGTTATACTCCTCGAATACGTTCTCCAATTCGGCTTGGAAAGAGCGGAAGACAGGGTTGGTCAAACGGTCGGCATACAAGGTAAGCCAACGCTCCATTTGGTAGGCAGGGAAAGAGTTCATGTAGCAGGTCACATCGTAGGCGGTGAAAGCATTGAGACCTTCGCCACCGATACCTTGCACCAAGTTCGAGAACTCATCCGTTGCCGCATACTTGGCCGCCTCGAGCGACACTTCATTGATGCGCAGTTGTACTGCCTCGCGTGCTTTCGCATCAGTGGTCATCGCCAGTGTGTCATACAGGGAAATAATTTGCTCGTAGAGCGGTTTCTCTTTCTCCCAATCCAGTGCACCAATGCGGTCGGTACCCTTGAAGAGCATGTGCTCCAAGTAGTGTGCGAGACCTGTCGCATTAGCAGGCTCATCGATTGAACCCGCACGGGTAACAGTCCAGCCTTGTACATCGGGTTGGTCGTGGTCTTCCCACAAATAGACGGTCAAACCATTGTCCAATTGGTATTGAACAAAATCATCATTCTGTGCCCATGCCGCCCAAGTGAGGCAAACAAAGAGCAAACTGACTAATACTCTTTTCATATTATAATAAGTGTGTTTATTGTTATACCAAATATGCTTCTAATGCTTGCCATTGCGCTGTGGCGTCTTGTACACCGAGGGCATGGAGAGCCTTCAATTTCTCAGGGTCTTTTTCCAGACGGCTGACGGGTCTATTCTCCGAAGGGCGAATGACAAACACTTTGCCCTGTTTCTCCAGTTCCAGTATCTGCTGGATACGAGCGTTGTACTTCTCGTTGCGCTGCTCAATGGTACGCAGCAAAGCTTTATAACGCGGGAAAGCCAAACGGCAGAGCGGTGCAATATGGTCGTTGCGCACATAGTCCATCGGACGAGTCAGTACAATTATCACTTTGTCGCAACCCAACTCCAAGCACTTATCCAATGGGATATTATCCGCCAGTCCACCATCTAGGTATTTCTCGCCATTCCATTCTACGGGTTGGCAGATGATTGGCAATGATGCCGAAGCACGAATCACATCCATCTGCTCCCATGTGTCTGTAATGCGCACATATTCAGCCTCCCCTGTGCGCATGTTCGTGATAGTGGCATAGAACGCTGCTGGCGACTGCTCGTAGGTGGCTTCATCAAAGGGATCGAGTTCGCGGGGCAGGAGGTCGTAGGCAAAGTCTTTGTTAATCATATTGCCCGTAGTGAGCCAGGAGTGCATGCTGATATAGCGGCGTCCGCCTATATAGCGGCAATTATAGCGTAGCACTCGTCCTCGTTGTTGCGACAGCAGGTTCACTCCAAAAGTCACACCTGCTGATGTACCACATACCACGTCAGGCATAAAATGATGATCCATCATCACGTCCAACACGCCTGCGGTATATAGCCCACGCATACCGCCACCTTCCAGTACCAGTCCTATCTTCATTACCACTCAAGCAACACCTTGCCACATTGTCCGCTGAGCATCACATCGAAGCCCTTTTGGAAGTCGTCAAAGTGGAAACGGTGCGTAATCACTGGGCTGAGATCCAGACCACCTACCAGCATTTGCTCCATCTGATACCATGTCTCCCACATACGGCGACCTGTGATACCTTTTATGGTCAAAGCATTGAAGATGATATCCGACCAGTTCACTTTCGTGTCGCTTGGCAGAATGCCCAACTGTGCAATGTTCGCACCCTTATACATGTGTGCTATCATATCGTTGAACGCTGCTGGCGCACCCGACATCTCTAGCCCTATATCAAAACCGCGGATTCCCAATTGCTTCATCGCACCCTCTACGGTCTCGCCTTTGGAGCCATTGACGGTGATGGTTGCACCCATCTTCTTGGCAATCTCGAGGCGTTGCTCGTTGAGGTCAGTTACCACGATATTCTTCGCTCCTGCGTAGCGACAGATACCCGCAGCCATCGTGCCGATGAGGCCAGCGCCTGTGATGAGCACATCTTCACCCAAGAGAGGGAAAGCCAATGCGGTATGGGTAGCATTGCCGAATGGATCCATGATAGCAGCAAAGTCATCTGGAATCTCTGGGCGAATATGCACGATATTGCTTTCTGGGATAGTCACGTACTCAGCAAAAGCACCATCTTTGCCGAAGATACCCACAGAGAGTGAGTTTTCGCAAACGTGTCCCATGCCACGACGGCAGTTGCGGCAAGTACCGCAAACGATATGACCTTCGGCGGTCACGCGGTCGCCTACTTTCACGCCACGAACACCAGGACCTACCTCTACGGCTACGCCCACAAACTCATGCCCCATGATATATGGAGGGGTACAGTGACTTTGTGACCACTCGTCCCATTTGTACATGTGCAAGTCGGTACCGCAGATAGCGGCTTTAGTGACTTTGATGAGTACATCATTTACGCCTACCTGAGGCATTGGCACTTCTTCCATCCAGAGCCCTGGCTCTGCATAACGTTTTACTAAGGCTTTCATATCGTTTTTTATTCAGAATTGTTTAGTGTTGTGTAGCGGTTGTGTAGAATTGTTTAGCGTTGTGTAGCAATTGTACACTATTCTACACTGTTCTACACCACTCTACACTATTTTCCAATTTGGGTGCAAAGGTAGTGAAAAATCACGAATTATGCAAGAGTTTGTTGTATTATTACAACACTTTCTAATAATATATTGCAAAAATCTTCGGTACAGAAGGGTTTTTGTGTGGAATGTGGCATATATAGTATGCGGAAGTTGCTATTTTATAAGCACTTCCGCATGGGTGTATTTTTTTGAAAAAAGTTTTCGCGCGCCGAAAGTTGTGCCGAAGAAAGTTACTTATTTCTTGTACATGAATGGATTGGCAGCTCCTTTTTTGCGATATTGGTCTGGGATTTTCTTTCCGATAATATCCTGAATCCAGTCTTCTGTACACTCTACTCCTTCAAATTCTATTCTGTTTTCGAGATTTGATTCGTACCACTTGAGGTCTGTATATACCTTCTTAACGATGCCATCTACAACTGCAAAAATATAGTCGTATTTTTGCGCATTACATAGATCTGCACGCCATGCTTTTCGAGTGGTTTCATACAAGTCGTTATTCCTTTCTGCAAGTACGGTACCTTTCACTTTGATGAGAATATATTCTTGTTGCGGCTCTTCATACACCTCTAATTCTTGAAGTTTGCGCCATTGTTTAGCAGCCATCATTCCACGTTCAGGATCGATGCTAGATTGGATGTTTGTTAACCCTGGATACGCATCTATCAATGCAGCTTCAACTTCTAATGCTTCAGTAGTCGTTAGTCCTGAACGATGAATAACATGCATAACCTCTAAATTCTCATTTCTAATAGCGTTGATTTGTTCTATCTTTTCTGATGTTGCGTCTTCATTCTTGTTTCTAAACTTTATAGCACCTTTCGCATGTTGAAATACACGGTCGCCAGTTCCTTTGCCAACATAGAATGTATGTCCTGTTCGTGGATCTACCAAACGATAAACATAACAATCTCGAGATTCTTCAATTGAATTGTTTTGTGTAATCATAAAGTACTATCAATCTTAGAATTCATTTCTTCGTTCTCTAAGAATATTATTTACTAATCTTGTTGGTGCAGTTCTTTTTTCGAACTCCTCACTAATTGAATGCGAAACTTCGTTAACAGGTTTATTCAACAAAGTCCTGATATTTTCTCGGTCTTCTTCCGTCAATAACGGAATAACTTTATAGTATTGATAATCTTTTATTAATTTAGTAAATAGAGGAATCTGTTTGCCTATCTGACTATAAATTATTTTAAATAAATCATAAACTGCTTCTTGATTAGAACTTAAATTTATTTTAATTTTTCCGACCGTTATATACATATCATAGCCATCGGCTCTATAGAATCTTTCAGTAGCACTATAATGTGCTCCCCCTGTTTGTAAATTCTGTTTTGAATAACGCTTGTCTAATTTTCCTTCTTTTGTATAATGTCGAGTATCGGCTGTGTAACTCGTTAGACTTTTACTAAAGTAGTAAAAATAATCATCATCAACAATCTTTTTCATAAAGCTAATTGGATCAAAATGATCTAATTCTACTTCTTTATATTTTTTATAAACGACACAATTGGTGTTAGAATCAAATGGTGTAAAATAACACTTATGCCTAAATGCAATAGCAACTCCTTCCTTATACAATGTGATTGTCATTTTTTTTGAATTTGAACTCTCTTGACACTTATAATTCAAGATGCCATTGTTATTTTCCATATCTTTAATTGTTACTCTTTCATCTCCAATTCTCT
>JAZUCY010000057.1:0-31728 GCA_045639365.1 Paludibacteraceae bacterium | reverse complement strand
ACTACGAATACTGCGCTTGGGAGACGGGTGAGGTCAGAGATTGAACCGAGGTTCTTCTCCAATTTCTCGCGTTGGCGAGTGATTTGGAGTTTCTCGCGCTTAGAGATGTTATCAAAAGTACCATCAGCCATCATCTTGTCGATAGTACCCATTTTCTTCACTGCCTTACGGATAGTAGGGAAGTTGGTGAGCATACCACCAGCCCAACGCTCTGTGATGTAAGGCATAGCGATCTCTTGTGCTTTAGCAGCAACTACCTCTTGGCCTTGTTTCTTGGTAGAAACGAAGAGAATCTTGCGACCAGATTTAGCGATTGCTTTGAGTGCCTCAGCAGCCTCGTCAATTTTCACTGCTGTTTTGTTGAGGTCGATGATGTGGATACCATTGCGCTCCATGTAGATGTAAGGAGCCATTGCTGGGTTCCATTTGCGTTTGAGGTGACCGAAGTGGCAGCCAGCCTCGAGAAGTTGATCAAATGTTGTTCTCATTTTGTTTGATTAGTTTGAATTATTTAATGATAATTTATCCGTCTGCCTCCGCTACGCAGAGAATCGCATATAGGAGGAATAACAGAGTAATCCGTGATGAGCAACGGATTGCCACCACGGAGTCACTGCTATTTGGATATTAACGTTTACTAAATTGGAAGTGTTTGCGAGCTTTTGGTTGACCTGGTTTCTTACGCTCTACCTCACGAGCATCGCGTGTCATGAAACCTTCTGCTTTCAAAGCTGGCTTATCTTCTGGGTTGATTTTTACCAAAGCGCGAGCGATTGCGAGACGCAAAGCCTCAGCTTGTCCTTTGTAACCACCACCATCGAGGTTTACTTTGATATCGTATTTCTCAGCAACCTCCAACTTGTTCAATGGTTGTTTAACCACGTATTGAAGAATTGGGCTTGGGAAATACACCTCTAAATCACGACCATTGATAGTGATTTTGCCAGTACCTTCTTGTACATAAACGCGAGCAACAGCTGCTTTACGACGACCTAATGCATTAATCATTTCCATATCTTCAATTATTTAAGGGTGTTGATATCAATTTGTACTGGTTGTTGAGCTTGTTTGTCGTGCTCAGCGCCCTCGAATACGTAGAGGTTAGCGATGATTTGACGACCGAGACGGTTTTTAGGGAGCATACCCTTAACCACTTTCTTGATCAAACGCTCAGCGCCTTTTTTCTCCAACATTTGTGCAGGAGTAATCTCGCGTTGACCACCTGGGTAGCCAGTGTAGCTTACGTAAACGCGATCGTTCCATTTGTTGCCTGTCAATTGCACTTTCTCTGCATTGATGATGATGACGTTGTCACCGCAGTCAACGTTAGGAGTGAAGTTTGGTTTGTACTTGCCACGGAGGATTTTAGCCACCTTAGAGCACATACGGCCAAGTACTTGGCCCTCAGCATCAACAACAACCCATCCTTTTTGAACGGTTGCTTTGTTAGCTGATACAGTCTTGTAACTTAATGTATCCATTTGTTTTTTAATGTTTTAACTATGCCGACAGACCACTTTACGCGCTCACTTTCGAGCCACAACTGCCCAGCATAGCGATTAATAATTTATGTTGTTTTTTATTTATTCCTTTCCAGAATGCCCGAAAAAGCGTGCAAAGGTACTACAAAAAAATCATATACGCAAACATTTTCACGAAAAAATGTATTTTTTTAATAAAATCTACATATTTTCCTCGCAATGTATGGTTTGAACGCACGGGTGATTATTCTATTGGGAGAGCGATGTGTTGTTTTGCGTGGCGGGCTGCTTGGGGCGCATCTTGGAGGATTGGGGTACTCTGCAATGGTGGTAGAGTTATGGTGTCCAGGAGGTTGATTTTATTCTCCTTTGCGCTCGCCATGGTGTCTGTTTTTATCTGTCCAAATAGGATAATATCTTTTTCGTCAAATTCTTCATTTTTCCATTCTTTCCATGGATTTTCAATGCCGAACATATAGATTCTCATCCAGTCGTCCACGGTTTTCTGTGGTGTGGTTGTTTCTTCGGTTTCTTCTTCGCCCAGTTGCTTTAGATGTTTGCCTTTCTCGCCTCGTTTGAGTTCCACGCGTTCGTCGCGCAGGGCTGTTTCGTAATCCATGTCTGCCTGCAGACGCGCTATCACATTAGGATAGATTTTGTTGAATATCTGCGGATTATCGGTAAACCACACGAGGGAGGAGTCAAATTGCGCTTGGGTTATACCATGTCTATCCAACACGGATTGGTAGTATGCTGACACTTCTTCGTTGTGTCCGTAGTTGTATCCCGCTGTTTGCAGGGCGCCGTCCATTCGGTGTAGGTCGTAGAGCACATCGCGCATCTCGCGATTAGACAATACGTCATTCGGACGACAACCTATCATCGCCATGCACACTAGCAGCACACATACGGTCCATAATATTTTATAGGAGTGGTTCAAAGTTGTTCAGTGTGGTTTATTGCTTCTTTGGAAATATCTGATTTAGACTCTCGTCCAGGTCTTTGCGATAGAAGATGATGATTAGGAATACGGCCACTGTGATGAACGAGTCGGCGATATTGAATACAGGTCGGAAGAACAACACTTCTCCTGCGACATTGCGGATCAGTGGGAAGTAGAGCATATCCACTACTCGTCCGTGGAACCAACCAGCGTAGTCCCATATCTTGCCATAGCAGACACAGTCGATGATATTGCCCATTGCGCCGGCGATTACCATGGCGATGGTGGTTAGGTAGCCTGTGCGAACGGCCTGTTTGTGGATAAGGATATGGATATACCATCCTATCACGCCTACGGCGACGATGCGGAAGAGGGTCAGCAGCAACTTGCTAAACCACTCTATACCAAAAGCCATACCATTGTTCTCCACGAAGACAATCCAGAACCAAGAGAACACCTCGCGTGCTTCTCCCAGTTGGAAATGTGTCTTGATGTACACTTTGGACAGTTGGTCAAGCACCAGTGCCAACAGCACGATGCCTGCCACAAGCCATGATTTTTTTGTTTTTGTTAACATACTATAGTTTTTAGGAAGACAACTTTAACAACTACTGCGCGCGCCAACATTGCGCTTGCCAGGGAGTATTACACCATTGTTGGCATTGTTGATATTCTCCTCGCCGCTGAGCAGTGTTCTTATCTTACTTCGTTCGAACGATCGCGTGGCGTACGGCGAAGCGGAAGAGTTGTCTATGTTGTCTTAAATACCAAACGCCTTTCGGATTGCCTCCACGCGGTCCAGCTTCTCCCAGGTAAAGAGTTCCACTTCGCGTTCGATGAGTTGTCCGTTGTCCACGAATTGTTTTTTCACCACTTCATTGGTACGTCCCATGTGTCCGTAGCGTGCAGTCTCTTCGTACATAGGTTGTTTGAGTTTGAGTGCATTGATGATTGCTTGTGGACGGAGGTCGAAGAGTTCGTTTACTTTTTGGGCGATTTCGCCATCGCTCAATGCCACTTTGGCGGTGCCGTAGGTGTTTACGCACACGCTTACAGGTTTGGCTACGCCGATGGCGTAACTTATTTGTACGAGTACTTCGCGTGCTACGCCAGCTGCCACCATGTTCTTTGCTATCCAGCGTGCGGCGTAGGCAGCAGAGCGATCGACTTTCGATGGGTCTTTGCCTGAGAATGCGCCACCGCCGTGTGCGCCACGACCGCCGTAGGTATCTACGATGATTTTGCGGCCTGTCAAACCTGTATCTCCGTGAGGGCCACCGATAACGAAGTTGCCGGTAGGGTTAACGAGGAGTTTGAAGTCGCCTTTGAGGAGTTCGGCATATCGTGCATCGCGTTTTGCTACGCGAGGTAGGAGTATGCGTTGGATATCTTCTTTTATTTGTTGTTGTGTAGCATCTTCGTCGTGTTGGGTAGATACTACGATGGTGTCGATGCGGAGTGGTTCGCCTGTCTCGCTGTACTCCATGGTCACTTGGCTTTTGGAGTCTGGTCGGAGGTAGCGCATTTCTTCGCCTTCCTTACGTACGCGTGCGAGCGTATATACTAAGGTGTGGGCGAGGTCGAGGGTGAGAGGCATATAGTTCTCTGTCTCGTCGCTCGCGTATCCGAACATCATTCCTTGGTCTCCGGCTCCTTGTTCGCCGATATTCTCGGTGCCTTGTCCGTCCACGCCGCGTGCGATGTCGGCACTTTGTTCGTGGAGGGCGGTGAGGATACCGCAGCTTTCTGCTTCAAATTTGTAGGCAGATTTGGTGTATCCAATTTCTGCGATGGTTTTGCGTACGGTGTTTTGGATATCCACGTATTTCTCGCTGGACACTTCGCCAGCTACGATGACTTGTCCTGTGGTGACCATTGTTTCGCATGCCACGTGCGAGTCAGGGTCTAATGCTAAGAATTGGTCTAGGATGGCATCGCTAATTTGGTCAGCCACTTTGTCTGGATGTCCTTCACTGACACTCTCTGATGTAAATAAGTAGTTCATTTTGTTTAAGTTATTCCGTTTTGTGGGAGTTAGTGCCTCCCGACAAAAAAAATCCACAAGCGACTGTTTGGGGTCTTGTGGAACAAGTTTTTAGCATTCTTTTAAAGAGGTCGCAAGCAGTCAAATTTCTCCTCTAATCAAAATCGGCGACAAAGGTACTACAAAAAATGCATATTTGCAAGATTTTTGTGCAAAAGTTTAGTTTTAGGCATGAAATTTTGCAAATGGGCTGCATAAAGCCAACGTACTTTCGAGGTTGTCGAATAAGCATAGCGAGTGAGGTCGGTGCAGTCGAATTACTACAAAATTTCCCTCAAAAAAAACTCTTTTTGCATTTTTCATTTGTCATTTTCGCTTTTTTTTCGTACCTTTGCGCGCTTTTTATGGTGTATTTCTTGATACGGGTTAAAAGCCGTATTGTGGAGTACTCATGTTTGTTGCCATAAGAAGTATTAATTATTGTTGAATATTTTTACAACCATGAGAAACGAATACTATCATTTTCCCACGTTTAATCGCCTCTTTTACAGAGCGGTGCATATCGGATTGATATGCATATTCACTAGTTTTTCTACCATTCTTTCTGCACAGGTTTATTCTACCGCTAGCAGTAATTTCTCTGCTGATCAACACGCCACCTCTCAGCAGTACCAATCTTACCAGTCCACTGTATATCAACCCTTTGAAGCTTCCGCTCCCAGCGATAACCATCCTGTGTATAGTAATTCACAAGGTGATAATAATGATAGACACAATGCTCCTACCAACCGCCGTAACTTAGGTGGTGTCGAAGGTGACCCTGGCGACCAATCGGATCAATCCCCTGTTGGCGAAGCGTGGGTAATGTTGTTCTTTGCTGCTGTGGCAGCGTTGGTGGTATATATTCGCAACCGCCACTTTCACCTTGAAGATACCCCAAAGATACCCTGATGATAAACTTAGGCAATTTGCTCTTATTTGTCCTTACTTCCAACATGACAATCTCGAATAAAATAAACATAAACAATATGCAAACATTCACAAATCTTAACATCTTCCTCACAGGGAGATTAGGTGGATTACTACTTAAATCTTATCTCATTTTGTTAATCCTTTTAGTAGGAACAACCAACGCGTGGGCAGCCTACTACTACCGTGGCAACCAAAACAGTTGGGGAGCAACTCAAATGACTGCAAGTGCTGATGGTTTTTATGAATACTTTTCCGCCAAGAGTCATGCTAACAATGGGAACCAAAATCAAGTCTTTAAGGTATCAACAACTACTGGTGGCTGGGATTACAATAATACTTATATGTCAAGCGGTTTCAACGGCACTAACATTACAAATATGGGAAGTTGGGACAGTGATAACATTTGTATGTATCATGACAAGGATTACTATATTCTTGTATATAAACCCAATACAACTATCAACACTTCTTCTAACCCTAAGATTTGTGCTGCCACCTATCTGCCAGATAACAGAGAGTGTACCGTTTATTTTGTAAATAAAGATAGTTGGAACTCTGTAAATGCTTACGGATGGTATTATCAAAATAGCACCGATGGTTCAAACAATGGTTGGCCAGGTAAGACTATGACTAATACAGGTAAGACTTACAACGGTAAACAAATTTGGTCATATAAATATCCTCAAACCTATGACAAGGCTATTTTCAATAACGGTTCTAGCCAAACTAACGACTTAACCTTAGGTACAACCAATAAAGGAAAAATGTATGATTATCCTAATTCAAAGTGGATTGATTATACTTATGATGTAAAGGTGACCTTCAATGCTAACGGACATGGCACAGATCCTACTGCTAAGACTGTATTAAAGGGAGGAAAGGTAACTGCACCTACAGCACCTACAGCGACAGGCTACACATTTGGAGGTTGGTATAAGGAAGCTAATTGCACAAATGCTTTTGATTTCAATACGGCAATAACCGCAGATATCACCCTCTATGCAAAATGGACTGCTAATAAATACACCGTAACGCTCGACAACCAAGGTGCTACAACAGCAGGTGCTACATCTGTGACTGCCACTTATAATGCTGCTATGCCTTCTGCTACAATGCCACAAAAGACGGGCTACACCTTTGGTGGCTATTACACCGCTATCAACGGAGGTGGCACAAAATACTATAATGCAAATGGTTCAAGCGCAAAGAATTGGGACAAGACAGCAGCTACCACTCTCTACGCAAAATGGACTGCTAACACATATACTATCACTTATAAAGATCAAGGCGATGTTACTTTCTCTGGTACTCATGCTAGTAGCCATCCTACCCAACACACTTATGGTACAGCAACCACATTAAAAAGTGCCACCAAAACAGGTTATGCATTTGGCGGTTGGTACACAACCCAAGATTGTTCAGGTTCTGCTATTACCACCTTAGGTGCTACCGCATACACTGCAGCAATAACTCTCTACGCAAAGTGGAACGAATTGCCACCAACTACTGTATATCTTCAACCTGTTGACTATTGGTTAGATGCAAATGCTCGTTTTGCTGTATATGCATGGAACAATTCTGGAAACGAGTGGATAGAAATGGAAGATGTCGGCTGCAATAGAGATTATTTCACAGCAAATATTCCTGCAAGATATAAAGATTTTAAGTTTGTGCGACTAAATCCAAATGCAGAGAACTTTAGTTTTGACGAAGGTATAACATGGCATAAAACACCAGATTTGAAAGTCCCAACAGATGACAAAAATTTATTTACCTATCCACGCATGTACTTCAAACCACATGCCAATTGGATACAAGCAGGTGCACGTTTTGCGGCATATTTCTTCAAGCAAGAAGGAGGCACGAAATACGAGTATTGGTCTAGCATGATAAAAGAAGGTGACACTTATTGGTGTGATATACCGACTAACCATGACTATAGTCATGTTATTTTCTGCCGAATGAATGGTTCCACCACGGACAACAATTGGAACAACAAATGGAATCAAACAGAAGACCTTTCTATTTTAGAAGAACATATCGGTAGTGGTAACTGCTTTACATTAACAAATGGCGAATGGGATGCGGTAAAAGGCTCATGGAGTACCCGTTGGACTACCGATTCCCCTCCAAAATATGATGTCACCCTGAACGCAACAAATCATGGTACCACTACAGCCACATATAATTCAACCACTAAAACAAGCAAAAGCAGTGGCACTTCTACCCTCTCCAATGTACCACTCAATGAATTGGTAACATTCACGTTCACACCAGCAGAGGGTTATCAATTCGCTAATGCTAAAATCACGATAGGCAATCAAGAGTTAGAGGTATTCACTTCTACATTCACATATCCTATCTGTGGTCCTGCTACAGTATCCGCACACTTCGTTTCCAAAGAAACTCGCACAATATATCTCCGTCCTAATGATGAATGGTTGACAGATGCTCCAGCCTTTGCTGCATACGCATACAAGAAGAATTCCGATGTACACCAGTGGTATGTTATGAACACCGCAGACACCGACTACACTGGCGCATATAGTTGCGAGGTTTCTTCCACATACGACCATATACATTTTGTACGCATTAACCCACGAGGCGTGAACATCCACAATCAAGGTATCAACTGGGAAAACGCATGGAATCAAACCATTAGCTTGGAAATCGTTGATCAAATATACGACACTGAAAATAAGAAACGCTTTGTCATTGAGGGGAAAACAGAAAAAGATAATGAGAACGAAAATCACTACGATGGTAAGTGGGAAGAAAATACCCCTATTTGGGGAGTTTTGGGTGATTTCAATACTTGGCATGCTGAGCAAGCCGTATTCATGGGTTATCCTGGTAAACTAAATCAACTACTTTCTTACAGACCAACACACCAATTCAAGCTCTATAATTTCCCTCATAATCATTATTATTACTATGAGGACACTTACACCCGTAAGGACTCAGAGGAGTGGTGGAAGGTAGAGTATGATGGTAGCAACCACAAAAATACAAAAATTATTGCAGACGTAGATAGGGGTATATATTTGTTTCAATTGAAATTCGAAACCGAAAGTTCCAAACTCACAAAGCAAATAAGTGTCACCTATCCTGATGCTGCATATTTCCTCGCATATAAAGAAGGAAATGATGAATCTTCGTTGAGAATCTCTCGCGCAATCGCTAAAGTTAACGAAGACACTCGTTTCGACACTATCAGTTTCTTCGTAAACCTTGCCAACACTCCAGACTTATATCTATACGAAGGCATAGACAAAGATAATCTTGAATTCATCAAAGCTTACAACATACATAGTGAAATAGATGGAGTGAAAGAGAACTACGTTTGGAATTTTATCCTTGAACAAACCAACAATATAAACCATCAAGTACAACTTGTGATAGATGGAACACACAAGTATGCAAACGACTATTACGTCCGTACAGATGGTGCAACAGGTGGTTGGGACGATTATGTGCAAGCAGGCAACAAGATGACACACTTTGTGCATCGTGAACACATGGGAGAAAGATATAACCACTATTGGGTAGCTGCGCTACGTGACGAAGACGAAATTATGAACGTCTCAGGCAATGTAGCTTGTCTATATAATGATAGTCTCGCTTCAATAATCAAAAACGATCGCTACACCGATGTTAATGGAAATGTTACAATAACAGACCCAAGTGATGATAGCCAAGAAAAAGTTAATCTCCGCTTTGGTTACAACCCAAATAATAACTATTTTGAACGTGCCATGCTTACTGGTTCTTCGCATAACAACGAGTTCCTAAATATCATTGGCGACAAAATATATAAAGAAGAAGCTCTTCAAATACCTCTTACCACGGCTGAAGCTAGCAAATTCGGTGACATCAGTAACTGGGTATATGAAAAGGATGTGTATGTTCCTATCAAGAATATCAATGAAGAAGTAACCGTATCTCTTACTGCTAAAGCATACAATGGTGAAACTCAATCGCTCTTCGGATTCGAATCTGATGGAACCCCATCCGAGCGCGTAATGATTGGCAAAGGAACTTCACCACAAGACTATTACAAGATGCGCGTCATATATGATTTCAAGACCAACCGTATGATTATGGCATGGATTCCAGGCGAAAAGACATGTCCTAATGACATTAACATTGAAGCTAATGTCCTGTTCATCCGCAAAGAAAATGAAGAAGTTCCTCAATTTAATGCTAATGGCAAAAATATCACTGGCGTAAAAGACCAATTCTTCGCATTAGAATTTACAGGTGGCAATGACCCAAGTAAACTCTATGAAGAGCATTATTGGTTCTCATTGCCATACAACTGTATCATCGGTAGTATTACTGGCATTCACGGCTATATGGAAGCATGGGGTATTCAACGATATCGTGGCGACTTGCGAGCTAAATATGGTTGGTGGGCAGAAAAGGAAACATTCTGGGAATGGATGACGCCAAACGACACACTCAAAGCTGGCGAGGGATATGTACTTTCGTTCGATAAAAAAGCTGTTACATGGGGCGAATATGACGGTCAATACATCATGCGCCTATATTTCCCTGCTATTGATCAACATTTCTCATTCAGTACGACCAACTCCAAAGAAGTTACATATCCTAACCAGCCATGTACCATCGAACGAGATGACCGCTACCAACAAGATGGAAACTGGAAAATCATTGGACCATGCAGTTACAATAATGCTACACCATATACCGTTAGTATTAACACAGAGGAGAAAGATGGATACACTTGGTCTGCACCAATGTTCCGCTATAGCTACACATACGATAATTCCACAGAAGAAAATAGAAAAAACAAATGGAAATACGTACCCGAAGATGGTGAATCAAACACATATAATTCTTTCTATGGTTATATGGTACAATTTGCAGGAACCATAAATTGGCAAGGTCTAACTCAGTCCCAAGTGCCAAATAGTGTAGTCGCTCGCAAGCGTGTTACTACTGAAAAAAACACCTACACTACTCGTTTAGAGATTGTCGATGAAGCAGGCGCTCAACATGACCAAACATTTGTGGCACTCAATGATAGTGCTACGTTTGGTAACGACCTAAACATGGATCTCAATAAGATCTTCAACTCATATTGGGCACAACTCTATACCATCTCTGACAATGTAGAGTACGCAGGTAACACCCTACCAATGGGGAAACAAATAGTACCTCTTGGTATAGATATTCCAACCTCTGGCACTTACACTCTTCGCATGCCTGATGGTACAGACGGTATCTCTGTCACCCTCGTGGATAACGCAACGGGTACACATACAGATATGCTGCTCAACGAATATACTGTTACCCTTGATGCTGGCACTATCGAAAATCGCTTCTACCTCGTAGTAGATCCAGACCGTGCTGCCACTTCCGTGGAGAATGTAGGCGAAGAGGCGAAAGGCGTGAAGAAGTTTCTCATCGACGGCAAACTCATCATTCGTACCGCTGACGGCATTTTCGATGCACAAGGACATAAGTTGTAAGATATTGGATATTGGCTATAGGCGATTGGCGATAGGATATTGGTGATTGGCGATTGGCACGAAACTAAAAATGAGTTGGATTTGTGTCCAACTCATTTTTTATACTGTCTGCTTTACACTTTACACCAGCTCATCCTAACCTCCCCATCTAAGGAAGACCAGAGAGGTAACTATTGCCACATGGAAACCGCAAAAGTGTTAAAGTTTCCTAAAATATTTGTTTATTTCACAAAAAAGATGTACCTTTGCACGCTTTTTGTAAAGCGGCATAGTACATTCCCTTGTCGGAAACTATTGCACAGTAATGGAATGGTAACGGGGTGGTAACGGGTAAGACCAAGAGACGACAATGACAGACATGAAAGAAAATATACTCCGAGTGGCAACACCGCGTATGCAACAAGTGGGCATACGCTCTGTCAGCATAGAGGATCTATGCAAGGAACTCGGCATATCCAAGAAGACCTTCTACGTCTATTTTCCATCTAAAGATGACCTCGTGGATGCTATGCTACACGCACACGAAGAGAAAATGACCAAAGATGTACAGCACCTCGTTGCCAACAAAAGCGTAGTGCAACTGATTGTAGATTGGACCAAAATCACCAAACAAACCGAGAAGAGCAACCACCAAACACCACCCGTGCTGTACGACCTGAAGAAATACTATCCCAATCTATTCAAAATGCACATCAAACGCGTTCGCCGAGTAATGCAACAATTCTTGGTACAGTTCTTGCAGAAAGGGCAAACGGAAAGCATTTTCCGCCAAGAGATAGACACAGAGGTAGCAGCCATACTCATGGTCAATACCCACTTCATGCTGGCAGAACATGCTGAGAACCACGAACTCAGTCCACAAGAAATACGGCATATAGGCAAGACCTCCATGGATATCCTCCTGCGCGGCATGTTCACCCCAGAGGGATTACTCACACTGGAAAAAGCCGTCAAGAAGTAACAAAAAAAAGAACTATATACTTGAACACGACAACGAAAAACAACAAGAATTAGTTATCAAAAAACAACATAAACAACTTCCGCTCGAATCAACTCCCTCGAGCGGCACGGATTAAGAAAGAAAAGAGAATTTAATTAAACATAACTAAATAAATGAAAAAAATTGTATTAAGTCTGTTTCTGTTCGCCCTTACCGCGAACATTGTGGCAGAAGACCATGTGATGGCTGCCACCAAGCGAGCACCAGAACGCGATGTGCCCGCCACCCTAAACCTAAGCCTCACAGAGGCACAAGACTACGCCGTCAAGACCAACCGCAGTCTGCGCAACGCCGACCTGGCCGTGCAAAAAGCATACGCCAGCCGTTGGCAAACCATCGCCAGCATGTTGCCATCGGTGGACATGTCGTGGGCATTCCAGTCTATGATGGGCTATCAGATGAACTTTGGCGGCATGCCTATCGAGATGCCTGATAATGGTACACTCGGTATCACCGCAGCCGTTGGCATCAATGGGCAAGCTATCGTGGGCGCATTGCTCAACAATGTGGCCATTGACATGCAGAAACTCAACCTTGAGCAGTCAGAGGATAACCTCCGCGCAAACATCAAGACCAGCTACGCCAGCGTACTTGTGCTGCAAAACGTAGTTACGCTGCTGGAGACCTCGCTCGCCAACATTGAGCAAATGGCAGCTATGACCCAGCGCAGCGTAGATGTAGGTGCTGCCGAGCAAACGACAGCTGACCTCATCAATGTACGTGCCAACACCTTGCGCAACAACATCAATGCAAACCTGCGCAGCACACAACTGGCACTCAATGCCCTCAAAGTGCTGCTGGACGTGCCTGCTGAAACCGAGTTGCAACTCACCACTTCCCTCGAAGACGTACTCTCTGCAGAGACAGTGCTTCAACTCCTGGGCAATGAGTTCATTCTGGAGAACAACCTCAACTATCAACTCTTAGAGAAAAACGTAGAACTGGCAGAGAAGAACGTACACATGGCAGGATGGGCATACGGTCCTACCATCGGCGTGGGCTACCAATATAGCAAAAAAGACTATTTCGGTCAAAAAGAGGGCTTCAATATGACCCCTCCTAACGCATTGAGCGTACAAGTCAGCATGCCTCTCTGGTCATCAGGTAAACGCGCCGCAGGCGTGGTGGAGAAGAAGATTGCGCTGGAAGAGGCACGCAACACTTTTGCCGAAACCACCAACAACCTCGGCATACAAAACGACCAACTGCGCTACAACTTGCAAAACGCCTACGAGACCTTCACCAACGAGCAGGAGAACATGGGCGTGACACAACGCGTGTTTGACAACACCACACGTAAGTTCCAACAAGGCGCTGCCAGCAACCTCGACCTCGTGAACGCCAGCAACGACCTCATCACCGCACAATCCAGCTACGTACAAGCTGTACTCACACTGGTGAACGCACAAGTGGAACTGGAGAAGTTCTTGAATCTGTAAACCCCTCCCGACCTCCCCTTCGGAGGGGAGGAGGTAGCAACCGGAAGCCGGAAACCGGCAGCCGATATACTGGGCTACCAGAAGCCGGACACCCCAACAAAACTGATAACAAAATAACAAAAGATAAATGAAAAAGATTGTATTAATGATGGCAGCAGCTGTTTGTTTGATTGGCTGCGGCAAGAAAGACGCTCAGACTACTCAACAAGAGGCAGAGCGTGTGGAGGTAGTAAGTTGCATGACCCTCCAAGACCAAGAGATTGAACGCGTATTCACCGTATCCACCAACCTACAAGGCTACCTCACACAGAACGTAGCACCCAGTCTCACTGGTAAGATTGAGCACATATACGTAGAGGTGGGAGACGAAGTTAAGGCAGGCGACATGCTCGTTCGCATGGACCAAAACCAATACCTCACCAGCAAGATCCAACTCGCTAACCTCGAGGTAGAAATGGGTCGCTTGGAGGCATTGCTCGAGACGGGTAGCGTGAGCCAACAGACCTACGACCAAACCAAAGTGGGCTATGATCAACTCAAGCAAAACCTCTCCTTCCTGGAGACCAACACCTACGTCAAAGCACCTTTTGATGGCGTTATCTCCGCTAAGACCTACGAAGATGGCGAACTCTATGGCGGACAACCTATCGTAGTACTCACCCAAGTCAAGAAACTCAAAGCACTCATTGCTGTGCCTGAGAAATACTACCCACTCATCCAGGAAGGCATGAAGCTGACCGTGAAGAGCGAAGTGTATCCAGAGGAGACCTTCCCTGCAACCATTGAGGTCGTTTATCCTACTATTGATGCAGCGAGCCACACCTTCCAATGCAAAGTGGTCATCCCTAATGCCAGCGAGAAACTGCGCGCAGGTATGTACGTGACCACCACCCTCGGACTGGGCAAGGAGAACACCATCGTGGTACCTTATCAATCCGTAGAGAAACTCATCGGTTCAAACGAACGCTTTGTCTTCATCAACGAGAACGGCTACGCTAAACGCGTGAGCGTGAAGCTCGGACAACGCTTCGATGAGCAAATTGAGATTATCGCTCCTGAAATCCACGCGGGCGTAGAGTATATCTACAAAGGTCAAAGCAAACTCGTAGATGGTGTGAAAATACAAGTGAAATAAGACCGCGCTGAAGCGCTGATAGAAGATAGACCGTCTTTCAGACTGTTAGACCGCCACTCTGTGGCTGAGAGATTTCTAAGAATCTAATAGCGAAGCGATCTAACAACGCAGTGGTCTGCTATCTAACAGCAAAGCGCTCTAAATAAAAGAACTATGGCAATTTATAAAACCGCGATTAAGAATCCCGTAACCACCCTGCTGGTGTTTGTTGCGGTGATGATCATAGGTCTGTTCTGCTTCGTGCAACTGCCTGTGGATCAGTTCCCTGAGATGGACCCACCATACGTCATGGTGATGACCACCTACCCAGGAGCCTCAGCCTCCGAGATAGAAACGAACGTCTCCAAGATCATGGAGAACAGCCTCACCTCGGTGGACAACCTAAAGTATATCAACTCTACCAGCAAGGATAACGTCAGTCTGGTCATACTCGAATTGGAATGGGGCTCCGACATAACGGAAGCCGTCAATGACATACGGTCGTTCTGCGACATGGCAAAGAACCAGTTGCCAGACGGTTGTTCATCGCCTATGGTGTTTAAGTTCTCCTCAAGCACCATGCCTATCTGCCAATATGCGATCACGGCAGACGAGTCCTATCCTGCACTCGACAAGATCCTCAACGATGAGGTCATCCCACAACTCAACCAGATCAACGGTATCGGTAACCTCTCTGTAGCAGGTGCACCAGACCGCTATGTCTATGTGGACATCGACCAACAGAAGTTGGATGCATACGGTCTCACCCTGGAGACAGTAGGTCAGATCATCTCTGCTAACAACCTCAACCTCTCATCGGGTACGGTGAAGATGGACAAGGAGCAATACCAAATGCAGGTACGCTCCGAATACATTGAGAGTAGCGAGATTAACGACCTGATGGTGACCATCACCCCACAGGGGCAACAAGTCTTCGTGCGCGACATAGCTACCGTGCGCGATACCATAAAGGATCTCTCACTTGATGAGAAGACCAACGGCCGTGAGGCAGTGCGTCTAATTGTAGCTAAACAATCAGGCAGCAACACCGTACAAGTCTGCGAGGACGTGGATGAGGCATTGAAGAAAATCCAAAAACAACTGCCTACCGATGTCCATATCCAAGAGATCTACAATTCGGCAGACAATATCCGCAACTCCATCAATTCGCTCGAGGAGTCTGTGCTCTACGCCCTCTTCTTTGTGGTGTTAGTCGTACTCTTCTTCCTCGGTAAATGGCGTGCGACACTCATCATCTCGCTCACCATACCTATCTCCCTGATTGTAGCATTTATCTACCTCAAGGTAGCCGACTCCAGCATCAACATCATATCACTCTGTTCGCTCACTATCGCTATCGGTATGGTGGTAGATGATGCGATCGTGGTTCTGGAGAACATCACCCGCCATATTGAGCGTGGCGAAAGTCCTCGCGAGGCAAGTATCTACGCCACCAATGAGGTATGGGTCAGCGTTATCGCTACTACCCTGGTACTCTGCGCCGTGTTCGTACCACTGACTATGATGGAAGGTATGGCCGGTATCATGTTCGAGTCACTGGGTTGGATTGTGACAGTGGTTTGCTGTACCTCTACCGTGATCGCTATCTCCCTCACCCCAATGCTCTGTTCTAAACTGCTGCAAGCGCGTAAGGTACGTGTGGAGAATGGTAAACTCATCGATGATAGTGACAAGAAAACCTGGTACGACCGCACCGTGGTGGCTATGCTCGACAAGGTGGACCATGCATACGGTAAGTCACTCGCTTGGTGCTTGCGCCATAAGACATGGACAATCATCATTCTCTTCGTTTTCTTCGGTGCATCGCTCATTCCGTTCATCACAGGCAAAGTGGGTACCGACTTCATGCAGCAACAGGACAACGCCCGTCTGAGTGTAACCGTAGAGTTGCAACGCGGTACACGCATCGAGGAGACTGTCAAGACAGCTCGCCAATTAGAGGAGCGCTTTATGTTGCTTGTGCCAGAGATTGAGATGATTGCTACTTCTGCTGGTTCCAACGATGACGATGGCACAGGTGCTATCTTCTCTACCACCATGAACAACACCATCTCTATGACCGTTCGTCTCAACAAGAAGTGGGAGCGCGAGCGCACCATTTGGCAAATCGCCGAGGTACTCCGCCAAGAGATGGCACAATATCCTGAAATCATTGAGTATCAAGCAGCTGTCAGCGGTGGTGGTCCTGGTGGTGGTAACACCGTAGATGTAGAGATCTATGGCTACGACTTTGACATCACGAACCAGATGGCACAGCAGATTATTGCCCTCACCAAGGAGCTCCCTGGTGCACGTGACGTCTATTCAGATCGCGACGATGACCGCCCTGAGATAAAGATTGTCGTGGACAAAGAGAAAGCCAGCCGCCTCGGACTGACCTCTGCAACCATCTCTACCTACCTGCGCAATCGCGTGAATGGTATGGCTGTAGGCTTCCTCAAGGAGGATGGCGATGAGTACGATATTCTGGTTCGCCTCAAAGAGGAAAACCGCAACTCCATCAGCGATGTACTCGACTTCTCTATCCCTACCCCAACAGGCAAGACCGTCAAGCTCTCTGAGGTATGCTCCGTGGACGAGTATTGGGCTCCACCTAAAATCGTTCGTAAGTCACGCCAACGTATTGTGACTGTGAAGGTAACTCCATTTGAGACTACCCTCGGCGAGTTGGCACAGGCCATCGAAAGCCAAGTACTACCCCAAGTGAATGCCCCTGCAGGTTACACTATGCGTATCGCAGGTGACTATGAGGATCAACAGGAGACCTTTGGCAAAATGATCATGTTGGGTATGCTGATTCTGCTGCTCGTATATATCGTGATGGCATCGCAGTTTGAATCCTTTGGCAAACCTGCCATCATCATGTTCTCCGTGCCTTTCGCTTTGTCAGGTGTGATCATCGCTCTGTGGCTGACACATACCTCACTCGATATGATTGGCGCACTGGGTCTGGTGCTGCTGGTGGGTATCGTAGTGAAGAACGGTATCGTGCTTGTGGACTATATCAACCTCATGCGTGAGCGCGGTAATGACCTCAATGATGCCATCCAGATGTCTGGTGAGAGCCGTCTGCGCCCTGTCTTGATGACCGCATTCACCACTATCCTCGGTATGGTACCTATGGCCGTGAGCCAAGGCGAAGGTGCTGAGATGTGGCAACCACTGGGTATCGTCGTTATCGGTGGTCTGACCGTAAGTACGTTCCTCACACTTTATATCGTGCCAGTACTATATGGTGTGATGTCCAAGAAAGGCGAACGCGATAAACTCAAGAAAGTCCGCGAGAACTTCATCTTCATGGATATTAAGGTAGAGGACTGCGAAGAGAATAAGGAGTGAACGAATTAAGGAGTGAACGAACTCATTAAACATTAAATCGTTAAACATTAACTCATTAAACATTAAACGACATGAAAAGTGTAATGATCATATTCAATCAAGCGAACACCGAGCGTGTGGAATATATGCTTGATATGTTAGAGATACGTGGCTTCACCTTCTTTGAGGACGTACAAGGACGCGGCAGCAAGAACGGAGAACCACGCCGTGGCACCCACGCATGGCCAGAGATGAACTCCTGTGTCATCACTATCGTGCCCGACGAGAAAGCCCCTGTGCTGCTCGAAGCTGTAAAGAAACTCGATAAACGCAACGAGGAAGTGGGTGTCCGCGCCTTCATGTGGAATATCGAGGCAACCGTATAATCCCGAGCGAACCCATCGCTTAGATACACCAAAGGCTGCAAGCAATTGCAGCCTTTGGTGCATCTAGGGGCTAGTAGAACTACTAGCAGCACTAGTAGGGCAAGCAGAACTAGCATACTCTCACGAAAAAAAAGAAGAAGCATCTCTGCTTCTTCTTGCGGTGCGGACGGGACTCGAACCCGCGACCCCATGCGTGACAGGCATGTATTCTAACCAACTGAACTACCGCACCAATTTTGTTATGTCATACTTCCTTTTCGAAAGCGAGTGCAAAGGTACTGCTTTTTTTTGACATGACCAAATATTCTTGAAAAAAAATGCAATTTAATGCAATTTTTTTATAATTTCGTCCTATTTTGCTACTTTAAGACTACAAAAAACGGATTTTTTTTGCATATCTACTCAAAAAATAGTAACTTTGCGCTTTATTTGGTAAATTGTAAATTATCTAATCGTAAATAACAATGTCCGTACACACGCACACTACGCGCATGACCACTACTCGTTTGCGCCAGATGAAGCAACAAGGCGAGAAAATAGCCATGCTCACCAGTTATGATTTCACCCTCACTACCCTACTCGATGAAGCAGGAATTGACATGATTCTTGTAGGTGACAGTGCATCGAATATCGTCTGTGGCAATGCTTATACACTACCCATCACCGTGGACGAGATGATTTTCCTCGCTCGTGGAGTCGTACGCGCTGCCAAACACTGCTTAGTCGTACTAGATATGCCTTTCGGCAGCTATCAAGTGAGCGAGGAAGAAGCCGTACGCAACGCCATCCGCATGATGAAAGAGTCAGGCGCTGATGCAGTGAAACTAGAAGGCGGTGAGGAGATATTGCCCGCTATTCGCCATATCGTACAAGCAGGCGTGCCCGTGATGGGACACCTGGGACTAACCCCTCAGAGCGTAAATCAGTTAGGCGGTTACGGTCTGCGCGCTAAGGAAGAAGCAGAAGCCGAGAAACTACTCCGCGATGCGAAACTCTTAGACGAAGCAGGCTGCTTTGCTATCGTACTAGAGAAGATTCCTGCCGCATTGGCAGAGCGCGTTACCCAAGCCGTATCCTGCCCTACTATCGGCATCGGAGCTGGCAACGTAACGGACGGACAAGTATTGGTACTGCACGACATGTTGGGACTGAACCTAGGATTTAAGCCCAAATTCCTACGCCACTTTGCTCAATTAGGCGAGGCCGTAAAGGGTGCAGTAGGCGAATATATTGATGCGGTGAAGCAAACAACTTTCCCTAACGATTCTGAATCGTACTAAATTTGCATATTCCACAAATTTTTCGTACCTTTGCCGCGGAATTAAAAACGAGTAACACTATTAAAACCATTAAAATTATACACTTATGACAATGACAAAGAGTCCTTTGCAAATCGCGCGCGCTGCGTATCAACCTAAGATGCCAGTGGCTCTGCAAGGAAATGTAAGCCTCAAAGAAGGCGCAAAAACACAATCCGTAGCGGATCAAGAGGAGATTCAAAAACTCTTCCCTAACACCTACGGTATGCCCGTAATCGAGTTTGAACCTGCTACCCAAGCAGTAGAAGTAGCACCATTCAACGTAGGTGTGATCCTCTCTGGTGGTCAAGCTCCTGGTGGTCACAATGTAATCTGCGGTCTGTTTGATGCTCTCAAACGTATCAACCCAGAAAACAAACTCTATGGTTTCCTTGGCGGACCAAGCGGTTTGGTAGATGGCAAATACGCAGAACTGACTGCTGACGTGATTGACGAGTATCGCAACACCGGTGGTTTTGACATCATCGGTTCAGGTCGTACCAAATTGGAAGAGACTGAGCAATTCGACAATGGTATCAAAGTTTGCAACGAATTGGGTATCAAAGCTATCGTAATCATCGGTGGTGATGATAGCAACACCAACGCATGCGTACTCGCTGAGTACTACTTGCAAAAGAACTGCGGTATCCAAGTCATCGGCTGCCCAAAGACTATCGACGGTGACCTCAAGAACGAGATGATTGAGACCTCTTTCGGTTTCGACACCGCATGTAAGACTTTCGCTGAACTCATCGGTAATATCCAACGCGATGCTAACTCAGCGAAGAAATACTGGCACTTCATCCGCCTCATGGGTCGTTCTGCAAGTCACATCGCACTCGAGTGCGCACTCCAAGCACAACCAAACGTATGCTTGATTTCTGAGGAGGTTGAGGCTAAGAACATGACCCTCAACGAGGTAGTAGAGCAAATCGTAGAGGTAATCGTAGCTCGTGCTGCTGCTGGTCTGAACTTCGGTACTATCCTTATCCCAGAGGGTCTTATCGAGTTTATCCCTGCTATGCGCGTTCTTATCCAAGAGCTCAATGACATGCTCGCTGAGAACGAGGAGTTTGCTGCGCTTGAAGGCGACGATGCTAAACGCGAGTACGTGAAGAGCAAACTCACCGCAGCTTCTTGCGAACTCTACCGCAGCTTGCCAAAAGGCATTGCTAAGCAATTGACCCTCGACCGCGATCCTCACGGTAACGTGATGGTGAGCCAAATCGAGACCGAGAAACTTCTCATCGAGATGGTACAAAAACGTCTTGCACAACTCAAAGCTACCAAAGAGTACACAGGCAAGTTTGCTGCACTCAACCACTTCTTCGGTTATGAAGGTCGTTGCGCTATGCCAAGTAACTTCGATGCAGACTACTGCTATAGCCTTGGTAACACTGCAGCTCACCTCATCGCAGCTGGCAAGACTGGCTATATGGCACTCGTGAAGAACCTCACCCGTCCTGCTGCTGAGTGGGTTGCTGGTGGTGTACCTGTGACCATGATGATGAACATGGAGCGCCGCCATGGTAAGATGAAACCAGTGATCCAAAAGGCATTGGTGGACCTCAACGGAGAGCCATTCAAGTACTTGGCTGCTCACCGTGCAGATTGGGCTGATCCACAACTCAGCTATATCTATCCAGGTCCAATCCAATACTACGGTCCAGCAGAGGTATGCGACCAACCAACTCGCACACTTATGCTTGAGCAAAGCGGTAAATAATCATTTATGCTTCGTAGTAGTATAATCATACTGATTGTAGTGTTGTTCTCGAGTTCTTGCTTCGCGCAGGACTCGGAACAACAACTCTACGATGCCTACTTGACGACCCATATGGACGTCTGGGCTGACTATATCGATTCTGTCAACTGGGACACCGCCAACGCCGACGAGCGCTCCCTGCTGTTGAACTACGAATATGGATATGCCGCCCACGTCATTAGTATCCAGCAAGAGGATGCGCCTCTGCGTTTACAGCAGTTTGAGCAGCACTTAGAGGCACACAAAGCGGCTATGGATTCTGCGGTGTATTACACCTATAAAGCAGGCATTTGCAGCTTCAAGCTCTCGTTGGAGCGTCGTCATATTACACAACAAATCAAAGGTATCTACAACTACGTCGATAGCGCAATGACCATCAATCCCAATGAGCCATTCGTGCTAACGATGAAGGGTAATGTAGAGTTTTTCAACCCAATATTTGGCAGCAAACAAAAAGCATTGCAGTTCTACCAAAAAGCGGATAGCCTATATCGACTCCAACCCGCTCAGCATGCATACCCACGCTGGAACCATCGTGCCTTGCAAATCACGCTGGTGCAGAGTTTGGGTAAGACTGGACAGAAAGAAGCTGCCATTGAGATGTGCCAACAGATACTCGCGGAGGAACCTAACTTTCCGTTCATTCGCGATATTTATCTGCCATCGTTGTTGAAGAAAGAGGGGAAATAATATATGCGACTGATTAAGAATCCGTGGTTAGGCATAGAGGGGTATAACTGCTTTGGCTGCTGCCCAAGCAACCCCTATGGAGTGAAGATGCAGTTCTATGAGGACAGACAGGACATTGTATGTTTCTGGAAGCCTCAAGAACAGTATCAATCGTGGGTGAACACCTTGCACGGAGGAGTACAGTCGGTATTGCTGGATGAGATTTGTGGTTGGGTAGTATCGCACCACTTGCGCCGTTCGGGTGTCACGGCTAAGATGGAGACCCGTTTTCGCAAACCTGTGGTGATAGAGCAAGATTATGTGGAGTTGCGTGCGCGTTTACGCGAGATGAAGCGCAACATTGCCATTGTGGATGGCGAAATCAGAAGTGCAGAAGGGGTATTATTGGTGGATTGCACATGCACTTACTTTACTTTTGATGCGGCTAACGCACCTAAGGAGGTGCCTTTCGTCGAAACAGAAGTAGGAGAGGAAATAACACGGGAGGAAGCGCTGGCGTCATTAAATATATAGTGGCAACTGCGCTACTGATTAGTGGAGAAATGGGCGGATATTAATTATTAACTATTTATTATTGACTGATTTATGAAACACCATTTTTTACATTATATGGATCAAGTGATCCATAATCGTTGGCGCGATGTCGCCTTTGTGGATTACGGAGAGAAGAAACAATACACCCATGGCGAGGTAGCACAACAAGTGCGTCGCTTCCATAAACTCTTCCGCCTTATGGGTATTCAACCTGGCGACAAGATTGCCATTGCCAGCCGCAACTGCTCTAACTGGGTAGTCAGCTACATGGCTATCATGTCCTACAAGGCAGTGGCAGTAACCCTCTTGCAAGACTTCAAGGCAGAGGACTTGGCTCGCCTCATCGAGCACTCTGACTCCAAGATGCTCATCGTTGGACCATACGTATGGCGCGATTTGCAGCACCAACAATTGCCTGAGCTGCAAGCTATCATGTCCATGGACGATTTCTCTTTCATCCATCTCGCAGAGCCATACAAGGGCCATGTGGAGCATGTGATGGCCGAGCCATCTACTCTCACTGAGACCACATTCTTCTCGCTCGTACAAGATGGCGAGATTGACCTCGACTCATTGGCACTTATCAACTACACATCTGGTTCCACAGGTTCGCCTAAAGGCGTAATGATTAGCCACCGTTCACTGAGCAACAACGTGGAGAATGGCAAACATATCCTGCCTGTAGAGCCAGGACAGCGCGTAGTGAGTATGTTGCCTCTCGCGCACATGTTCGGTCAGTTGGCAGACTTCCTCTATCCATTCAGCGCAGGTGCTACTATCTACTATCTCACCAAGGCGCCTACCCCAAGCATCTTGCTCAAAGCCATGGCGGATGTGAAACCATACTTGGTAGCTACTGTGCCATTGGTCATTGAGAAGATCCACAAGAAGAAACTCGATCCACTACTCAGCAAAGCGGTGCTGAAGTTCTTCTGGTACACGCCAGGTATCATGAACCTGCTTCGTGGATATGTCAAGAAATCGCTTGTGAAGGCTTTCGGCGGACAAGTTCGCTATTTCCTTTGCGGTGGTGCTGCCATGAATCCTGTAGTGGAGAAATGCTTGATGGATGTCAATTTCCCACTCTCTATCGGTTTTGGAATGACCGAGTGCGGACCACTGGTCAGTGGTCTGCCTCCTAAATACTTCAAACGTCGCTCTTGTGGTGCACCTGTGCCAAACATGGAAGCGAAGATTGATAATCCAAATGAGAAAGGCGAAGGCGAAATCCTTGTACGTGGCGAGAATGTCATGATGGGTTACTACAAAAACGACGAGGCTACCAGTGCTGCCTTCACCGAAGACGGCTGGTTGCGCACGGGTGACTTGGGATATATGGATAAGAAACAGAACATCTTTATCCGTGGTCGTATCAAGAGCATGTTCCTTGGTGCTTCTGGACAAAACATCTACCCAGAGGAGATTGAGGACAAACTCAACAACCAACACGGCGTGGCTGAGTCTGTGGTAGTGGAACGCGAAGGCAAACTCATTGGTCTGGTCTTCCCAGACGAGGAAACCACTAAGGGTATCTCGCTCGACGAGCTGAAGAAGATCATGAAGGAGAACCTCAAGAAACTCAACGACGCACTACCTTCTTACTCGCGCGTACACGATATTGAGATTAAGGAAGAGCCTTTCGAGAAAACGCCTAAGAAGAGCATCAAGCGATTCTTGTATAAGTAAGGTTATTGGATATGGGCTATAGGATATGGGCTATGGGCTATAGGCAAGGATTGAAAAAGAGAGTGTGTCAAAATGCAGACACACTCTTTTTTATCTATTTTCTATGCCTTTTTCTATGTTTCCTTTACCTCTCCAGCCATCGTAACCGTTACCACCCCGTTACCACCTCGTTACTGCCGTGTAGTTTCCCGGCAGACTGACCACTGTTTTACCTTAATCTAATAAGTTAAAACGACACAAGAGGATCTTTCCATATTTTGACACACCCTCTTTTTCTGTTTCTAGTCTTTACCCCCTACACCTTACACCCTACACCATCTCCCCTAGTCTAACTATCTAGGCGCAGGCACGTATGTAGGATAGAACACTTGTTGCAGACTATCTACCAAGTTGTGGTGGTTCTTCAGCAGTACGTTCGATGGGAAATAGCACTCTCCAGTGATGCCAGGAATTGAGCGATTGAGACGCAACTGACGGCAGATCTCGTTGCCTTCATTCCATGCAGCAGCCATCTTAGGATTACCCATGTGGTAAGGAGCCATACCAATATACACGCGACATTTGTCGGTAGCATGTTGTGCCCACCAGTGCGCAAGTATCTCATAATCTGCAATTTTCTTACCAATCTCCCAATAGAGTTGTGGTATTACATAGTCAATCCAGCCTTTCTCCATCCAAAGGAGGATGTCAGCATAGAGTTGGTCGTAGTTTTGCAGACCATTGGTCTCACTACCGCGTGGGTCGTTTACCTTATTGCGCCAGATACCAAATGGTGAGATACCAAATTGCACCTCTGGCTTAATGCTATTGATGGTATTATGCACTTGCTCAATAGCCATATTCACATTGTCGCGACGCCAATCGCCTACATTATCAAAACCGCGTGGGTCAGCAGCAAAAGCCTCTGCATCAGGGAAATCTTGACCAGATACTGGATAAGGGTAGAAATAATCATCCATGTGAATTGCCTGAATGTCGTAGCGAGTCACGAGGTCTGCTACCACCTTGCATAGGAAATCACGTGTCTCTTGCAAATGAGGAGCAAAATACCATTGTGTACCATACTTCAAGAACCACTCTGGGTGCTTGTGATAGATGTGATTAGGAGCAATATCTTCAATTTTGCTACCACCACCTGTCACACGGTATGGGTTAATCCATACGTGTACATCTATACCACGCTTGTGCGCTTCAGCACAAACGAACTCCAATGGATCGTAGGTCGCTGCTTCACCTTGTTTACCAGTAAGCCAAGCACTCCATGGTTCCAACTCGGATTTGTACAATGCATCCGCAGTAGGACGAACTTGAAATACAATAGCATTGAGGTTCATTGCTTGAAACTCATCCAACATAGCAATCATATCTGCTTTCTGTTGCTCATAGTTGCCAATAGCCGCCTTGGTAGGGAAGTCGATATTAGCTACGGTGCTCACCCATGTAGCACGAAAATATGGCTCTGTTGCAAAACTAACGCATGCAAAAGCCACAAGAAGGGATGTTAAAATGGTCTTTTTCATTGTTGTATAATTTATATTGTTTTTTATCTTGTCTATCCTAACAGCGCAGCGGTCTAACTTCTAGCAGCCGAAGGCGGTCTAACAGCGAAGCGATCTCTTAAAAGATTCGCTGTGCGAATATTTTTAGATAATCCATCCAGTTTTGCCATGAATGTCCACCTGCTGATTCGTGGTATTCGTATGGATATTGCTTCTCATCCAGATACTGACGATATACCACATTATCTTGATAGAGGAAATCCTCTGCGCCACATGCAATCCAATAGAGTTGTGGAGGATTGGCAAACTGTTGTTGGAGCAATGCCTCTGTTTGCTGATATGCAGGCTTGTCCGATAGTGCTAACTCGCTAATCTCTAGACTACGCTCATTGCGATGATGGCGCATATATGGAACATACAAAGCGGAGAATATACCCACATAATCAAATGATTGGTTGAGCAACGCTGCCGTATGCATGGTGTGGAAACCACCCATTGACAGACCTGCTATGGCTCTGTGTTGTTTATCGTTGATGGTACGATAGTGTGCTTCTGTCCATGCCATGAGTTGGCTAAAATTCTCCTCGAAAGTGCTTTCCATCCACAGACGTGCTTCTGGGGCAATGAACTGACCTGTTTGCTCCAAATAGCCATTAGGCATCACCACAATCATCGGTTGGCATAGTTCGTTGGTAATCAACGAGTCCATAATCGCCTTAGCTCGACCCTTTGTGAGCCAACCTGCCTCATCATCGCCACTGCCATGCAGCAAATAAAGTACAGGGTAATCGTTTTTAGATGTAGCATATCCCTCTGGCAGATATACAGCTACGCCTGCCTCGCCAATAGAACTTGGGTAGGTTGTGATAACTACTTGACTTTGATTGTTCACTTGTTTTGTCTTTGGGCAGCAAGCCACACAAGCGATTAGCAACACGAATAATAAACTTTTTTTCATGGTCATCAAAAATGTAAAATTACTTAATTCATAATTCAAAATTCTAAATTCTAAATTATTTCGCTGCAAAGGTACAAAAAATAAATGAAATAACCAAATGCTTGCATATTTTTGCGTGTAAGCACAATGTACAAGAAGTTCTCTGCGGGCTTCGCGACCTGAAGGAGTGCGACGGAACGCACTCCGAGTGTGGAGAAGCCAATTGACTTTTGGCTTCGAAAAGGGAAGGCGGTCGGGGAGACCAAGCCGACCGAGATAAAGAGAAGAGTCCCCACTCTGAGAGATAAACGCAAGCATAGAACAAACAAGCCTATCTATGTCATAGATTTGGGTTTAAGAGAAAAAAGTTTATCCGTGCCGAAAGTTTTTATTAGAATTTCGGAAAAGCGTGTAAAAACTTGTGCTATTTTATAGGAAAAGCGTGTTTTTTTCTTGCGCAAAGGTAGCGCAAGGGTAGCGGATTAACTAAATGAAAGCGGGAAGTGATGTGTCAATCGCTTCCCGCGTATGGTGTTTTTTTTAGAAAAAGTTTTCGTGTGCCGAAGATTAGCAACGATATGTCTTATTCTTCTAATTTCTTTCGTGTTTTATTTTGCAGGATTGTTATCTGCTCAATCAACTCATCCCATGTAGGAGCAGAGCCGTGAATCATAGAACTGCGCATCGTTTCGTAGTCACTTTGCCATATAGCAACGATATCTTCGCGAGGCAACAGACATATCCGTTGGCGCACGTCGCCTGAATAATCTACTCCTTGCACCGAAGTAAACACCTCGCGATGATGGCGAATACTTTCCCACAATGCATCATTGGTTATTGCCTCTTGAGCAAAATCCTGCTGCATCATTTGGTATAAGTCATATAAGTGTCGGCTCTTGCGTTCTGCTCGCGTGCCATGCCCTGGTACGCTAAAAAGTTCGTGCAAAAGGAACATTTTCTCCACCATTGTCTTGGCAGGAATGGCGGTGGAAATATTGCTATTAACCAGCGTGGTAGTGATAGAAGGGAAAATACCTTCTACCATACTATGCACTTGAACTTGCTCATAGGGTTCTACCAAAGAACGGGCACCAACCTCTAACATCACTATAGGACGCAAATAGTCTAATTGTTCATCATACGCACTCTCGTATGCAATAAATATCTTTCTTGGTTCAGGATATGTGTTATCCCCTTCGCCATCGGGCTCAACGGTTAGGGTGCATTTGTCTGCCAATCCATACTGCTTTAGCGCATCTTGTAGCATAATGAATAAGTCATCTCGCACAAATATGGACGAACGTTTGCGCAGTTTCTTGATGCCTTTTTTAGTTAGGTCGCCTTCCAATTCAAACAATGCTCTTCCTACTGCCAAGTCTATATCTTCAGAGAAACGATTAATCAATCCCCAAGCTTTACTGAGGGATGTTCCACCTTTAAATATCAGGTGCTGCGCAACAGGTAAAGAGAAAATTATCTGTAAGATCGTACTTACCCAAATATCTTTTTCAATAGCTTGTACGGGTAGTTTTATCCGTAGTGTTGCTTGTTCTAGGATTTGCCTTTGTTGTAATTTAGGCAATGCAAAATAATTATTCATACGCTCCTTTTACTATTTCTCTTATCCATCCGGTCATGCGTCCATAATCGCGTTCTATATCTGTGCGATTTTCGTTTTGCAGAAGTTGATGGATTCGTTTAACATGTTCTTCGGTTACATTTTGTTGCCCTAAATCACGCAAGGCAACATTGATTAACATTGCAAGGTAGTTGTTGAACGAAAGGTTCTTTAGTGCTGTATGTTTAAAAGTTACCATACAACCATTAAACATCTCCAGCTTACGCGATGTACCATCTGTCAGATATACATAGTTCAACGGAACTTGAGTAGAAAGACCTAATACATTTTGCGCCCACACGCCTGTCGGAACTATTCTTGCATTGTCTCTCTTGGCAATAGCTTTGACAATATCGTCCACAGACGGAAATAGTACACCTAATCCTAACTTCTTATCGATTTTAGGATAACAATATATACCTCTTGCTACACGGATAATCTTCTGCTGTTTGATTAGGATTTCCATCGCCTTATGTATTCTATTTGCGGTTCCTAATCCTGCAAAAGTATCCGAAAAGAACACAGTTCCTCTTCCGCGTTTTGATAAATATGTAATTATATGTTTTTCAACACTTTCCATTCTATTTTTATGTATATTTATTCAGCAATTCAATATGTTTTTATGAATTTTCGGCTGCAAAGGTAGTGAAAATATTTGATGTGCCCAAATGTTTTTGCAATAAATTGTATATTTGCTGCATTTTTGGTATAGTCTGGAAAACTTGCCTGCCTTTTGTATACCCTTGGTATACCTTTAGTATAGATTAGACTTATAAGTTCTATAACAAAAACAGGATTTCACTTGATATATTCTACTCTTGTGAAATGACCAATAAATCTCCTAACTCAGCTTTCGTTTGGCTTTTCTCTGTTTTGTACCACAATGTCTTAGTAGAAACATCTATTATGCAGTTCCAATATGTACAAATAGGAGAAGGAGCACCAGGGTCAAGACATAAGATTTTTGTTGGTATATCATTCTCATTATATTCGATACCGATTGCTAATAACGCATGTGCCCACTCTTCGCCAAATACTGAAATAATGATAGGAGAATCGTTTTCAATACTTTTTTGAATGATGTTTATTGCGTCTTCTCTACTTTTAGCAAGTTTCTGATTTGCAGTAAAGTTTGCGTAATCACGAATATCTTTCGCTAAAGTTCTAAAACAATACCCATCACGAACAAGACCTTGCTTTTCAAGAAGATATGAGAGTAGTTTACCTTTTCGCGTTCTTTTATCTATCGAATTATAAACACAGATTTTCTCTTTTTCAATCATACCCAAAATGAGCAGATTCATTATAACGGAATAAACTGCACATGCACCATCTAAATCTCCCTGCTGGTAGTGTGCATTAATCCATTTGCCTGTACAATCTTTGGACAAAAGACCTTTTTGAGGATGCAATTTAAGATTGCTAACGATTTGTATTCTTGCCATAGTTTTGATGATATTAAAGTTATTCTGTTACTACATCTTTTACGAGGCGGACAGAACTACCAATATGGTTATCTTGATAGAAACTTATTTTAAGTTCTTCAGCATGAAAATATAAACAATATGATTGATAGGAGTATTTTTTACTAGAAGTCCAATAATACCCGAATTCAGTACCATTAACCTGTACACCAGAATAACGTTTATCAGCTGCCGGAAGAAATACTGCTCCTGCTTGCTCCATTTCTGACCATTGTTCTAAGTTAAAGGTTTGATGATAAGCATAATTGGTATATCCATTAATGCCTACATATAAGCCATGCTTAAAACAGATTCCTAGCGGACACAACCAATTGTCAGGTAGTAAAATCAGACCTTTTACCGCATTTATTTGAGCTACTCCATGCAGATATTCTGCATTGGTACGCGTTTCTAACAAATAAACCCACTCCTCGTATGTCAGTGTACGCCACTTGTTAGATTCATCGCCATTTATTTTATTTATACCCCAGTCTACAAAAATTCCTGCATAATCTTCACGATTATCAGAAGTGCTAACTCCAAAAGTTACCAAAGGATTGTCTGAACTCCAACCAAATAAATCTATCCAGCCATCGTAGCTTGTAGAAATATAGATATTTCCTTCTGCGATATAGTCAAGTTGATTTGTTGCAAAGCGCCATTCATTTCTTTTGGGATTATGTTGTAAATTTCCAGTAGAAAAAGCAACTTTTTTATTTTCACCTACAGAAAACACTCCAACCCCTTTTTCTTCACCAAAGGTTATACTATCTACTTCGGAGATAATGTAGTTTGTTTTTGCGCCATTTTCCCAAACATACATGTGTGTTTGAGAAAAAGTAATGGTTACTAATGCGATGAAGATCGCTAAAGTTGTAAATCTTTTCATATTCTTTTGATTTTAAGTTGTTTCTTATTGTTTGATAAAGCGAATGACTTGCGTACCTACTTGCAATAGGTACGTTCCTGTATTCAAATGGCTAACATTAACTTGCGTGCTGTTGTCTATTATAAGTAAGCGACCTTGCAAATTGAATACACGTAAAGTTTGTGGTGTAACTCCAGTAATGTGTAAGATGTCTTGAGTAGGATTGGGATGAATAACAATAGAGTTGATAGCGACATTCTCAGTTGCTGTTTCTGAAGTATAGATAGAGAATGTTATCTTTTTTACTTCCGCAATGGGTTCTATTGCAAGCACATTGCCGTCCTTATCAATTAGTTGCAAATTCTCTTCTGTAAATACCCATTTGCCGATTTTTGCAATATCTTGCACTTGTTGAACACCGTCGGTCTGCAATAGGACAAGACTTGTTGCCATACATTGCAAAGAGCAAAGCACAGCACAAATGAGAATGAGTGTATTCTTCATTGTAGCAAAATTAGTTGGGAGTTGGCTCCTGACTGCCCGTAAATAAATAGAAAAAGCGTGGAACCTTACCTTTGCTTATTCTTTATTGTGAGGTTCCGGAATGACCCTGTAGCAAGAATAAACAATGAATGCCCACGCCGATATGTTTATCGTTGTGGGACACAACGAACGAAACACACCAAGGGGCATTTATTGCTCTCTTGATTTGGGCTACGAAATTTTCCGGATTTCACAATACCAAAACAAGCGCTAATAAACGCTTTTTATTATGTCTGCAAACCGATTGCTCGGATTGCGTTGCAAAGGTAGTAAAATATTTTGGATTGAGCAAGAAAAATCGCTTTTTGGGCGATTTTTTTGTTTAGTGGACGGCGCTTTATGCCTATAGTTTAAGTTTTAGAAATATAGGCAAATCTTAACAAAAAGCACTTTTTTCGGCTTCCCTCCTTTTCTAAATCACTCTCAGGAATCATACAAAAATACCCGTATTTAGCAAAATATTCGATTTTATTTGCATATATCCAAACTTTTTTGTACTTTTGCACCCGAAATTGCGTGAACTCCGTTTTTGTGGGTAAAAGAGTTTCAATATTCCACATGCGTTGCGCTATTTCAATGAAACCCTGAAACTTTGAAACAATTTAACTAATAAACTAACAAGAATTATGATTTACAGCAAAGAGGTACAGGAAATGTGCCAAGTAGCTAAAGGA
>JAZUCY010000056.1:0-6172 GCA_045639365.1 Paludibacteraceae bacterium | reverse complement strand
TGTCTGCGACAGGTATTGTACTCTACAACGGCATGGTACAAACAGCAGTGGACGTAGCACTTCCATCCAATGGTGTATATGTCATCACTGGCGAAACCGAAGTACATAAGATACTGTTCTAAGTGATGGGCTATTGGCTATTGGCTATAGGCGATGGGCAATGGGCTTGAATAAATGACAAAGCGAGGAGCAAAGGCTTCTCGCTTTGAGTATAAAATATGCAATAACTGAACCGCTGTAAGCTCTCCCTCCGTGTGAGAAGACAGCACTCACTAACTGCAAGCAAATTTTGCTTAAAAGTAAACTTTTGTTCGTTTTTTCTTGCATATATGCATTTTTTGTTGTACCTTTGCACCGAAATTTGTCCGATAAGAGCCTGCTCCCAACCCCTCCCTTGGTGTAGAGCGTGGCGTGGAAAGACAAAGGGATAATAACGAATATATCAATCAATAAATAACAAACTTATGAACAAATTTTACACATTTATTATGGCTGCCATGATGGCATTGCCTACCTTTGCACAAATTACAGAGGCAAACTGTATGGAAGACTACCAACTCAAGTACGATTATCCTTCTTACTACTGCGACTGCGAGTTACAAAGAAAGAAAAACAAAATACCAGGTTTGCCTTTCGATATCACCGTCAACGACACCACATGGTATGGCTCATCTTCTGACATTATGCTGGACGGCTGTTCAGCATACCTCTATTCAGAGTGCGATGTGAAAATGGTTATTGTGCAAAACTGTTCAAATCACTCTGGAACAAATGGAGGAGTATATAAAGAGGTTGTGGTAGCAAGTAACCAAGCACGCGATGTGGAACCTTCTACGATTAAAGACCTTATGGAACAGAATGGTGTGACAGGTAAAATAGGTATTCGTATTGGTATCCTTCCTGCTGAGTCTGGCAAAGATAGTCGCTTTATCTGCATGCCTTACAACCAAGGTCCTCACTCTACCTGCGAGGATTGCTTGCCACTCCTGCGTGGCATGGTGTTTGTGTCTTCGGATATGGATAATGTCTATGCACTTGCTCCATCAGAGATCCCTGCAGTGAACGGTTTGCAAGTAGAGTGGTTCCAAACAGACTATCCTGCTAAATTGACTATCCGCAAAGGCAATTGCGCAAGTGGTGAAGTAGTGGCTTCCACCACGATTATGCCAAATGTACCATTCGAGTTGCCTGCTGACCTGCTCAACGAAATGCGCGGTGGCGAAGAGAAATTGTATCTGCAATTCCTCTCTACAGGCGATGCTGCACGTATCCGTTTGTCTGAGGTACAAAGCACTCCTACTGGTTGCGACAATATCACTACTCCTACTACCAACGCTCGCCTCATGCTCCAAAATGGCATGATCTTTATCGAGCGTGACGGTGTTCGCTATACGCTGACAGGATGTAGATTGTGATTGGCTATTGGCGATAGGCTATAGGCTTGCATAGAAAATGAGTTGGACTTAGGTTCAACTCATTTTTTACCTTAATAAATATAACGCGTGTGCGCACACAAGACGCGTGCGCGCGGATACTGGTGAGGCGTGGCGAAAATAAGACTCAAAAATGTTAAAATAATGTCGAAAAATAACCATGTAGTGAAGGGTGTGTTTTAATTAGTTGGTAATCAAATGATTATACCCTCTGTGTTATTTTGTGGGGCGAAATTTGAGGCGAGAAAAGAGAGAAAAATGAGGGTATTTAATAAAAAAAAACGAATTTCCTTGCACATTTGAAAAAAAAGTTGTAATTTTGCAGCCTGATTTAGTGTGCAGTGTTGCACCTTGTCGGAAATAAGTTGGGAAACTGGCAAAAATGGAGAAAACTAATTAACAATATTTATTAACAATCAAAAATCAAAGTGATGCGTAAATTTTTACTATCCGCCATTGCCTTGTTGATGACCGCCACGATGCTGGCTGTCGGAAATGGTAGTGGTTCAAGTCAAGCGAATGCTATTGACTTTGATTGGACTAATGGTAATATCCATGAAGCGTCTTCTGCTTTGTGGTATTGCGTTGACTTGGCGCCAATTGATGCGAAGGCCGAGCCTGCATTAGTCTTGTATCTAACGAACCTCTCTGATGAGAAGGCTGCTGTTGAAGTGATGGTTTCAGTTGCTGGTACACAGCGTACTGTATCTTATTCAATAGCTGCTCGGGGGTACTATCGTTTGGATTTACCTATAGCTCAGTTCCGTGAGTTTATACCGGTAAATCAAGTATGCCTTTCGCTGAAATCCAATCAAAAGATTGCATTATCAGCCAAGGTGTATGAATTCGATGAGTACGTGCAAGAGGCTATCACTAACAGTGAGCCTATTGACTGGAACTCAGGTGTGAAACAAGATGCTCTCTCTACCAAATGGTATGAGGTGGACATTACCTCTTTGAAAAAAGAGAAACAACACCTGCAAGTTGGTTTTATTAATCACGAAACCGCGAAAAAGGCGTTGCTGACCGCTACGTTCGTTCTCAAGGGTGAGAATGTAACTTTGCCACTTGCTGTGCCAGCAGGTTTCACAACGACAAAGGTAATCGACTTCCAATTGTTGGCTAAATTGCCAGTGAATCGTATTCACGTAGGTGTGACAACCGATTCTCCAATTGAGGTGGTAACCTCCACAAAGAGCGCGATTGCTACCGATCCAACTCCATGTTTGAACGCTGTTGAGGTTCAACACGGCAAGGAGTATGTTCACGAACCAGGTGCAGCAACATGGTACAAGATTTCGTTGGACTTGCTCAAGAGCGAGGCTGATTTCTCAAGTTTCTACTTGGCTAATAAGAGTGGCAAGCGTGCGCATGTGACTCTTGGTCTTGTTCCAGATTGCCAATACACCACAGGTACAAAGGTGACATTGCCTATCCCTGCTGGATTTGAGTTGGGCGCGTTAGCTCCAAATATCTTGGGTAACCTTATCGAAGAACTCCAACGCTTTGAGACTACCTACAACAAGGTAGATGCTAAGGATGTGTTCTTGGAGATTGTTACCGACCAACCTATTCATTTCGGTTTGGATATCAACAATGCTATTACCAACCCTTGCTTGCGCGAAGACTTGGTAGCTTTCGACTGGGCTAAGGGTGCAAAGATTGAGGCAGGTAAAGCAACTTGGCTTGATATGAAACTGGATGACGTGAAGAAGTTGGGTAGCCACATTAACTTTACCTTTACTAACCATGCTGATTCTATCGTATGGGTAGCAACAGTGGTATCTGTAGATTGTCCTGCTAAGGTGACTGTGCCATTGCTCGTACCTGTTCCTGCACGCGCAAGTGTAGATCAATTGGTAGATTATAGCATTTTGGATGCAGTAAACATCGACAATATCTATGTGGGTGTAAAAGCAGATGGTCCAGTAGAGTTGAAAGCAACTCCTGTAAACGCTGAGGTTATTCCGTCAGTAGGTTGCGAGAATGCTACTGTTTTGGCTGCTGGCGAATTTACACAAAACCCAGGTACTAAGTGGTATAAGTTGCCAATGAGTCTGTTTGATGAAGTGGGTGCTGCTGCTAAGCTTTCGTTCAAGAACTTGACAGGTTCTACTGCTACTTTGAGCGCAGGTGTAACAGTAGGTTGCGAGTATGCAATCGCTCATCGCGCAAAAGTGAAAGTGCCAAAATCAATTGATTTGTCACTCAATGTACCAAAACGTATCATCAACTTCGCTCGTCAATTTGTGGATAATGATGTAGAGAACTTCTATCTGCAACTGACCACCGACAAAGCTATCCGCTTTAGCCTTGATTTGCAAGCTGTAGATGTGGATGCGTGTCGCGAGGCTGTGAATTTTGACTGGGCTGCATGGGAGAAAAATGGTCTTCAATTGCAAGCTAACCAAGATGTTTGGTACAGTGTGAAACTCGATTATCTCTTCAACAAGTTGGAGAATGGCGAGGACTTGGTTGTAAACCTCGTTAATGATAGTGAAGACATGGATGTACACGTAGTGGCATCTGTATCTCCTACTTGCCCTGCTATATTGAGCATTGAGAAGACTGTGGATATTCCAGCTGAGTCTGACCTCTACAAGGTATTCACATACGAAGAGGTAATGAAGTATGTAGGTCAATATGACAAGTATATATACGACGGTGAGTTGGAGTTGTTGCTGGGTCAATTGGCTACCTATAAGGTTTATAACAAGATTGTTCAAATACTTGAGAGATATAAGTATTCAGAATTTATTCCATTTGGTCAAATAGATCTGATACTTGAGGCTTACGGCGATCATCTCACCGTGGCTGGTCTCAAGGATCTTGCAAACAATTATGAGAAATATCTTTCAGTAGAGGATTTGAAAGAGGTTCTCAAGACCCAAAAGGAGTATATCTCTTATGATGATGTAGTAGTACTGATTGAGAAATATGGCGATTATATTCCATACGTAGATGCAGAGAAGATTCTTAAGAAATATGAGAAATATCTGCCATACGCTGGTGGTGTAGTAGCATTGCTGAAGAAGTGCGAAAAGTATATCACCGATGAGAATATGAAGCAATTGTATGATCGTTGCAAGAAATATCTCCCAATTGAAGAGATGAAGCAACTCATCGAGCGCCTTAAACAATACATGCCAGAGAACAATACTTGCTATGTAAATATCAAGACTACAGGTGAGTTGGTTGTTAAACCAGAAGAACCAGAACCTCCAACACCAGACGAGCCTTGCTGCCCAGAAGAGTGCGAGGATATTCCTGTATTGGATAGGAATCAGGTGAATTTGTCTAAGGTAGAGTTGAACCAACTTTATAAGTTGGATGTCACAGGTTTGTATGAGAAGAAACAAAACATCAACATCTGGGTTGATAATGATTTGAACAAGGGTGATATTGTTATCGCTTCTGAGGTTTATGCGCATTGCCAAGGTGCTCCTGTTGCTCAACATAGCAATAAGGTGGTTGCTGGCCTTAACTTGTATACTGTAGCATACGATAAGTTTGCTGCATTGGTTGATGAGAAACAATGCTGCATGTTTGTGAAGTTTACAGCGTTTGACACTGTTCCTGTAACTCCAGATACTCCATGTGACAATGCGGTATATACATATAATATTGCATTGTGCGAGGGTCAATCTTATGAATGGTCAGTAAATGGTCAGAAATATACTGAAAATGCCCAAGAGAGTATTGTTAAGACAGATGCAAATGGTTGTAAAACAACTCATAACTTGACAGTAACTGTAGCATCTGCTCAAACCGATACCATTGAACTTTGCGCAAGCGAGTTGCCATACGTATATGAAGAGGTAAATGGTACTACACATTCTTTGGAAACATTCGATCTTCACAAAGTTGTTTTGACTGATGGTTGCTGGATGTATGTTGATTTGAAAGACAAGAATTGTCCTGTGCCAGAGTGTGAGGATGTTGTAACCGATACAACTATTTGTGCTGGTGAAACTTTCGTTTGGACTGCAAACAACAAAGAATATGAGTACACAGAGACAACAAATGTTAAGGTTCCTGCTCAAACAACTGATGGTTGCGCATTTAACTATGTTCTCCGATTGACAGTTATCAATGGTGATGCTCAGAAGTTTGAGTATGCAGCAATCTGCGAGGGCACAAGCTATCCATGGCGCGGTCAAACTTGCACAGAGGCTACAACATACACCGATACAGAGGAGGTTAAGTGTGGTACCATCACTCATAAGTTGGTGCTGAGCCTGAAGAACTGCGATGAAGATACAGAGTGTGATGCAAAAGATTGGCCATACGGTACAAATATCGTTTTGAGTCAATTGAAGGCTGGTTGGTACAAGATTAATGTAGCAGAGTACCACGCTGCTCAAGCATCTGTGAACGTAACTGTTCTCAATGACTTGGCATGCGAAGCAACCGTTATTGGTTCTGTATATTACGACTGCTTAAAAGAGGATGTTTACGCTGAGAATACCTCTAAAGTATTTGCCGTAGGTGAGCACAGTGAGACTGTTTCTTACGCGAAATTCGCAGAAGCTGTACCAGCATATTTGGATTATGTATATGTAGAGGTTCTTCCAGTAGAAGTAGCAGACGACTGCGATCCATGTGCAAACATTCCAGAGTTGGATTGGACTAAGGCTATTAAGTTGAGCACTTTGAAGGCAGGTTGGTACAAGTTGAATGTAGCAAAAGTACACTCAACTCAATCAGATGTTCAAGTAACTATAATCAACGACTTGGCA
>JAZUCY010000055.1:0-34823 GCA_045639365.1 Paludibacteraceae bacterium | reverse complement strand
CCTTTCTTACAAGTTCGTGGAGGATGGCCCTCAAGGCACTATCAAGATTGCCTTGAAGTATGATCCAGTTAACAAAGTTAACGCCATCAAGAGTTTGAAACGTGTTTCGACCCCAGGTCTTCGTCAGTACGTAGGCTATCGCGAGATGCCACGCGTGCTCAATGGTCTCGGTATCGCTATCCTTTCTACATCTAAGGGTGTGATGACCAACAAAGAGGCTCTTGGTATGAAGTTGGGTGGCGAGGTTATTTGTTACATCTATTAATCAGGAGGAAAGACTATGTCAAGAATTGGTAAATTGCCTATCGCTATCCCTGCAGGTGTAACTGTAACAGTTAGCCCTGAGAACCTCGTGACTGTTAAAGGTCCTAAAGGTGAACTTCAACAACAAGTTAATCCTAACATCACCGTGAATGTAGCTGACGGCGTTTGCACCGTTGCTCGTCCTAACGATGAGAAGGAAAATCGTGCTATGCACGGTCTCTATCGCGCACTCATCAACAATATGGTTGTAGGTGTTAGCGAGGGTTATAAGAAAGTGCTCGAACTCGTCGGTGTAGGTTACCGCGTTGAGATGGCTGCGGGTATGCAAAATACTCTCAACTTCGCACTCGGTTATACCCACCCAATCTACCTCCAACTCCCTAAAGAGGTTAAGGTAGAGACCAAGTCTGAGCGTAACCAAAACCCACTCGTTATTTTGGAATCTGCTGACAAGCAACTCATTGGCCAAGTATGCGCTAAGATTCGCTCGTTCCGCAAACCAGAGCCTTACAAAGGTAAAGGTGTTAAGTTCCAAGGTGAAGTTGTTCGTCGTAAAGCTGGTAAATCGGCTGGTAAATAATAAGAAAGGAATAAAGTTATGAATCAGAAAATTGCAAGAAGACTTAAAATTAAAGCATCTATCCGTACACGCGTATCGGGTACCGCTGAGCGTCCTCGTCTGACTGTATTCCGTAGCAACAGCCAAATTTACGCTCAAGTTATCGACGATTTGCAAGGCAAGACTCTTGCTTCTGCATCTTCGCTCGCTATCAAAGATAAAATGACCAAATCTGAGAAAGCTGCTCAAGTAGGCAAACTCATCGCTGAAGCTGCTAAGAAAGCTGGCGTAGAGGCTGTTGTATTTGACCGTAACGGCTACCTCTATCACGGTCGAGTTAAATCATTGGCAGACGCTGCCCGCGAGGCAGGTCTCAATTTCTAATAAACAAAGAGACTGTTATGAATCGAGTTAAATCAACCCAAGACTTGGAGCTCAAGGAGCGCCTCGTCGCTGTCAACCGCGTAACTAAGGTTACCAAAGGTGGACGTACATTCACATTTGCAGCCATCGTTGTTGTTGGAAATGAGAATGGTATCGTAGGCTGGGGCCTTGGTAAAGCAGGCGAAGTTACCGCTGCTATTGCCAAAGGTACTGAGGCTGCTAAGAAAAACCTTATCCAAGTGCCTGTACTCAAAGGTACTATCCCTCACGAGCAATTCGCTAAGTTCGGCGGCGCTCGCGTTTACCTCCAACCTGCATCTCACGGTACCGGAGTAAAAGCCGGTGGTGCTATGCGTGCCGTATTGGAGTCTGTGGGTGTAACCGACGTGTTGGCTAAATCTAAAGGTTCTTCTAACCCTCACAACCTCGTTAAGGCTACTATCGCTGCTCTCGGCGAGATGCGTGATGCACGCACCGTGGCTCAAAACCGTGGCGTGAGCTTATCTACTGTGTTTAACGGATAATAATTTGTGAAAATCATGGCAACTATTAAAATTCAAAAAGTACGCAGCGTTATCGGCTGCCCACAAGTGCAAAAGGATACAATGTTGGCTCTTGGTCTTCGCAAGATGAATGCCATCGTTGAGCATGAGGCTACTCCTGCTATCCTCGGTATGGTAAACAAAATTAAACACTTGGTTAAAGTTATTGACTAATTAAAAAATTCGTAGCATTATGGAATTAAATAATTTAACACCAGCTGCAGGTTCTGTAAAGACCGCTAAACGAATCGGACGTGGTCCAGGTTCTGGTCTTGGTGGAACTTCTACACGCGGTCACAAAGGTGCTAAATCACGCTCAGGTTACTCTAAGAAGATTGGTTTTGAGGGTGGTCAAATGCCTATGCAACGCCGTTTGCCTAAATTCGGCTTCAAAAACATCAACCGCGTTGAGTACAAAGCTATCAACTTGGCTACCTTGCAATCTCTTGCTGAGGCTAAGGGCTTGGAGAAAATCGGTCTTATCGAATTGAACGAGGCTGGTTTCATCAACAAGACTCAACTCGTTAAGATTCTTGGAAATGGCACATTGACAGCTAAACTCACTGTAGAAGCTAACGCTTTCAGTAAATCAGCTGAGGCTGCTATCACAGCTGCTGGTGGTACTATCAACAAAATCTAATTAGTATGCGTAAATTTATTGAGATAATCAAAAATATCTGGAAGATTGAAGATCTCCGCAACCGTCTGTTGACCACACTTTTGTTTGTGCTCATCTACCGTTTCGGATCATTCGTGGTTCTTCCAGGTATTGATCCTACAGCTTTGTCCGCTCTCCGCGCTCAAACAGCTGGAGGTCTGATGGCTCTTCTCGATATGTTCTCTGGTGGTGCGTTCTCCAATGCTTCTATCTTTGCATTGGGTATCATGCCATACATTTCTGCTTCTATCGTAATCCAACTGCTCACTATCGCAGTGCCTTACTTCCAAAAGATGCAGAAAGAGGGCGAGTCTGGTCGTCAGAAGATGAATCAAATCACTCGCTATTTGACAGTAGCTATTTTGCTCTTCCAAGGTCCAAGTTACTTGGTGAACCTTTCTGTGCAGATGGCACAAGCTGGTCAAATGCTTGAGGTTGGATTCAACTGGTTCACTATCTCAGCCACTATCCTTCTCTGTGCAGGCTCTATGTTTGTAATGTGGTTGGGTGAGCGTATTACAGACCGTGGTCTTGGTAATGGTATTTCCTTTATCATTCTCATCGGTATCATCGCTCGTTTCCCTGCTGCTATCATTCAAGAGTTCTCTTCACGTCTCAACGATGCAGGTGGTGGTCTGATTGTGTTCATCCTCGAGATTGTTATCCTCCTCTTCGTATTTGCATTCGCAATCTTGCTTGTACAAGGTACACGTCGTATCCCTGTACAATATGCAAAACGTATGGTAGGTAACAAGCAATACGGTGGTGTACGCCAATACATCCCATTGAAGGTTAACTCAGCTAACGTGATGCCTATCATCTTTGCACAAGCAATCATGTTTATTCCTATCGCGCTCGCTGGTTTCTCCAATGCTGAGAGTGCAAGTGCTTTCACTCGTGCTTTCATGGACAACGATGGCTTCTGGTACAACTTCGTATTCGCTCTGCTGATCATTGTTTTCACCTATTTCTATACTGCGATTATTATCAATCCAGTACAAATGGCTGAGAACCTCAAACTCAACAATGGCTTCATTCCAGGTGTTAAACCAGGTAACAAGACTGCTGAGTATATCGACACCATTATGAACCGTTTGACTTTGCCAGGATCTTTCCTCCTCGCAATCATCGCTATTTTGCCTGCTTTTGCACGCCTCTTTGGTGTGAGCATGAGCTTCGCGCAATTCTTCGGTGGTACATCACTCCTCATTATGGTGGGTGTAATCTTGGATACGCTACAACAAATTGAGAGTCACCTCCTCATGCGCCACTATGACGGATTCTTCGAGTCTGGCATGCGCATCAAGGGACGCTCAGGCGCAATGGCATATTAATACGAAATGATCTACCTCAAGACTGAAGAAGAGATTGAGCTCCTGCGCCGCAGTAACGACTTGCTCGGAAGGACCTTGGCTGAAGTGGCCAAGGTCATCCGACCAGGTGTTACTACTGCAGACCTCGACAAAGTAGCATACGAATTCATCTGCGATCACGGAGGTAAACCCTCTTGTCTCGGATACGAAGGATTCCCTGCTACGCTTTGTACTTCGGTCAACGAGCAAGTGGTACACGGTATTCCTTCCAACAAGGTTGTCCTCAAGGATGGTGATATTGTATCCATTGATACTGTGGTAGAACTGGGAGGCATGCATGCAGACTCTGCATATACTTTCCCTGTGGGCGAAGTGGCAGAGGAGACACTGCAACTCATGCGCACAACCAAACAGGCACTTTATCTCGGCATAGAGCAGGCCATTACAGGTCGTCGATTGGGAGATATTGGCTTCGCTATCCAGAACCACTGCGAGAAGGCAGGTTATTCTGTTGTTCGCGAGTTCGTGGGACATGGCATTGGTCGTGACATGCATGAGGAACCAGAAGTGTGCAACTATGGTCGTCGTGGCAATGGACTGGTACTCAAATCGGGTATGGTACTTGCTATCGAACCTATGATTTGCCTCGGTCGTCGCCAAGTGATTCTTGAAGAAGATGGTTGGACTGCGCGCACTATTGACCGCAAACCGGCCGCTCACTATGAGCACAGCGTATGCGTGCGTAATGGCAAGGCAGAGATACTCTCCACATTCGACTATATTCAACAAGTCTTAGGAGATCGTTTTATATAAAATATACCAATTACAATTATGGCAAAACAAGATGCAATTGAAGTAGATGGAACTGTAACCGAGGCATTGTCCAACGCTATGTTCCGTGTTCAACTCGAAAGTGGTCATGTGATCATCGCCCACATCTCTGGTAAGATGCGTCAGCATTACATCAAGATCCTTCCTGGTGACCGTGTGAAGGTGGAGATGAGTCCATACGACCTCACCAAAGGACGTATTTCGTTCCGTTACAAATAATACGGTCGAAACCCTTATAATTAACACTCTAAAACTCTATTTAAAATGAAAGTTAGAGCATCTGTAAAAAAGCGCAATGCAGACTGCAAATTGGTACGTCGCAAAGGTCGCTTGTATGTAATTAACAAAAAAGAACCCAAAATGAAAATGCGTCAAGGATAAGCATTTCATCGAGGTAAACCATTTAATCAATATCCTTAAAGTAAATAATTATGGCTATAAGAATTGTCGGTGTAGATTTGCCACAAAATAAGTGTGGCGAAGTCGGATTGACTTACATCTACGGAATAGGTCGTTCAAGCGCAAAGAAAATCTTGGCAGAGGCAGGCGTAGACCCAAGCATCAAGGTGCAAGATTGGACGGATGACCAAGCAGCTAAAATCCGTGAGATCATCGGTGCTAAGTACAAAGTAGAAGGTGACCTCCGTTCGGAAACACAACTCAACATCAAGCGATTGATGGATATCGGTTGCTATCGCGGTGTGCGCCACCGTATCGGTCTCCCAGTACGTGGTCAATCCACCAAGAACAATGCCCGTACGCGCAAGGGTAAAAAGAAAACCGTTGCTAACAAGAAGAAAGCAACTAAGTAATCAACCTGTTAATATCTATCAATTATGGCAAAGAAAACTGTTGCAGCTAAGAAGCGCGTCGTAAAGATTGACGGTGTTGGTCAACTTCACGTGATGTCTTCTTTCAACAATGTAATCGTAACCCTCGCTAATGGTCAAGGTCAAGTTATCTCTTGGTCATCTGCAGGTAAAATGGGCTTCCGTGGCTCTAAAAAGAATACTCCATACGCAGCACAAACTGCTGCTGAGGATTGCGCAAAGGTCGCTTTTGACCTCGGCTTGCGCAAAGTAAAAGCGTATGTTAAAGGTCCTGGACAAGGTCGTGAGAGCGCTATCCGCGCTTGCGCTAACGCAGGTATCGCAGTAACTGAGATTGTTGACGTTACTCCTATGCCTCACAATGGTTGCCGTCCTCCTAAACGTCGTCGTGTATAATTTTTTAACTATTAAAATTTTAAGAAAATGGCAAGATATATTGGACCAAAATCACGTATTGCACGTCGTTTCGGAGAGGCTATCTTCGGTCCTGACAAAGTGCTTGATCGTCGTAACTACGCTCCAGGTCAACACGGTGTTAACCGCCGTAAAAAAATGTCTGAGTACGGTACTCAGCTCGCTGAAAAGCAAAAAGCAAAATACACCTACGGTGTACTCGAGCGCCAATTCCGTCTCCTTTTTGCTCAAGCTTCTCGTATCAAAGGTATTACTGGTGAGATCCTTCTCCAATTGCTCGAGTCTCGTCTCGACAACGTAGTATATCGTCTTGGTATGGCTCCTACTCGCGCTGCTGCTCGTCAGCTCGTTAGCCACTGCCACATCACTGTGAATGGCAAAGTGGTGAACATCCCTTCTTACCAAGTTAAGCCAGGTCAAGTAGTGGCTGTTCGCGAGAAAGCTAAATCTTTGGAGGTTATCACTGCTTCTCTTGATGGATTCAACCACAGCAAATATCCTTGGTTGGAGTGGAACGAGGCTGATAAAGCTGGTAAGTTCCTCAACATGCCTCAACGTGAGGAGATTCCTGAGAATATCAAGGAGCAATTAATCGTCGAGTTGTACTCTAAATAATAATTAAATTCATGGCAATATTAGATTTTATTAAGCCTGATAAGGTGATCATGTTGGATTCGAGCAACAAGCGCGGAGTTTTTGAGTTCCGTCCGCTCGAACCGGGTTATGGTATCACAGTTGGTAATGCTATTCGTCGTGTCTTGATTGGCTCACTCGAGGGCTACGCCATCTGTTCAATTAAGATCAATGGTATTGATCATGAATTTGCTACTATCCCAGGTGTCATTACAGATGTCACCAACTTGATTCTCAACCTCAAACAAGTTCGTTTCGGCCGCAAAGAGGGTATCGAAGAGGTGGAAGGCGAGACTATTCGTATGCATGTTAAGGGCAACAATGTGCTCTTGGCTGGCGAGTTGAATAGCTACCTCCAATCATTCGATGTTCTGAATCCAGAGCTCGTGCTAGCTGAGATGGACGAAACAGCTGACTTTGAGTTGGAAATCAATATCAATAAAGGTCGTGGCTATGTATCAGCAGATGAGAATCGCCAAGCTAATGATGCTATTGGTGTTCTCGCGGTTGATAGTATCTATACTCCTATTCGCAATGTGAAGTATAGCATTGACCCTTACCGTGTGGAGCAACGTACTGACTATGAGAAGCTCACTCTTGAGATTCTTACCGACGGTTCTATCACTCCACAACAAGCACTCACTGAGGCTGCTAAGCTCTTGATTTATCACTTTATGCTCTTCTCTGAGGAGCGTATCATCATTGAGGATCCAGTAAAACCTGCGAATGATGTTCTTGATGAGGAGCACTTGCGTATGCGTCAGTTGCTTAACCAACACTTGCAAGATATGGACCTCTCTGTTCGCGCTCTCAACTGCTTGAAAGCTGCTGAGGTTGATACCTTGGGAGAATTGGTGAAATACCATCGTTCTGATTTGCTCAAATTCCGCAACTTCGGTAAGAAATCTCTCACCGAGCTTGATGAATTGCTTGAGCGTAATGGATTGGCATTTGGTATGGATATTAGCAAATACAAACTTAATGATTAATTAATAAGACCGCGTTATGCGCTGAGAGAAGTGAGACCGCCTTTGGCTGTTAGACCGCCCTTCGGGCTGAGAGATTCCGTAATCTAACAACGAACGAAGTGAGTGATCTAACAACGTAGTGGTCTAACCTCTAACAGCGTAGCGATCTAAACAAAAAGTAAAACAAAAATGAGACATAATAAGAAATTCAATCATCTTGGTCGTAAAGCAGCGCACCGTCATGCTATGCTTTCCAATATGGCTTGCTCGCTCATCATGCACAAGCGTATTTCGACCACTTTGGCTAAGGCAAAAGCTCTCCGTATGTATGTAGAGCCATTGCTTACCCATGCGAAAGAGGATACAACGGCTAATCGTCGTCTTGTTTTCGCTAAACTCAAACAAAAAGCTGTTGTTACAGAGCTCTTCCAAAACGTAGCTGAGAAGATTGCTAACCGTCCAGGTGGTTACACCCGTATCCTCCGCACAGGTTTCCGTCTTGGTGATGCTGCAGAGATGGCAATCATCGAGCTCGTTGATTACAACGAGAACATGCTCAAAGCTCCTAAGGCTGCTGCTAAGAAAACCACTCGTCGTGCTGGTAAGAAGGCAGCTGCGAAGGTTGAGGCTGCAGTTGAGGCACCTGCAACTGAGGCTGTTGCTGAGTAATTGCGCAGAGTTTACCGAAGTAAACATAAGAAATCGCACTCCGTTGGGGTGCGATTTTTTTTTGCAAAATAAGGAAATAATTTGGTAGTTACGAAAAAAAGCAGTACCTTTGTAGGTCAAAATCTAACGACCGATTTTGATTAACACTACCAAAATTATAGAAAATTATTCAAAATTACTCAAAATTGTAAGGAGAATTATAAAAAGGATTATGAAAAATATAAAACTGTTAGTAACACTTTTGTGTCTTTGGGTGGGATTTGTGCCCTTGGCAGCGCAGTCGGTGAGGATTACTCAGGAGATGACGTTGCACCCATTCGCTACGGTACTACCAATGTATAAGAATGAGTTTGGCAGTTTTGAGAAGCCTGCTTTGGATATTGCATTCCCTTATTCCCTTATTCGCATGCACTTAGAGGGTAATGCCCATGATGTGCGTGCAGCTAAAGAACGTTTGACTTTATTCATGGGACAGATGACGGGTGTAGAGGCGAGATGTACCACCTATTCTAATCAAATATTGTTTTTGGTTCCTGCTCGTCGCCCATCTATTTTGATTGACTGTGGCGATGGTTGCGATAGGGTGCTACTCATTGAACGTCAAAAATTAGAACCCAACCGTGTATATGATTGTACGGTATATTTCAAACCAGAGAGGAATGGCAATACAAGCGATACTGTATTTATAGAGCGAGGTCCTGCTTTTCATGCCTTTAAACTGCATGTAACGCCCGATAATGCACAAGTGATTGTGCTGGCAAATGGTGTGAAACAAGAGTGGATGTTGGAGAACGGCGAAGCCAATCTCAACTTGATGGAGGGACAGTATCACTATACTATTACAGCCCCTGAGTATATTACGCAAGAAGGCACAATGACGGTGGATGCAGATCATAGCGATACCACCATCACTTTGATTAGCAAGTATGGTTGGCTAAGTATAAACTATGAGGATAAAAAGCAGGTAGTAGAGGTACAGCGTGAAGGGGGATTAGCAATAGAATATCCGTTGCCAGTAAAAGATATGCGCTGTGTACCAGGTAATTATGTGTTATCTATTAAGAGATCGAAACACTTTCCCTGGACGGATACATTGGATATTCATGCAGGAGATAATATCACCTTATCGCCACAGTTGGTGGCTAAAAAGAAAGAGAAAACAACGACCGAAGTTGCTGACATTGTACCGATTGCTACGCGCAGAGTGAATACGCTCTTGCTTGCAGAAGTGGGTATAGCTAAGAATCCTGAGTGGGGGGTAGGTTTGATGTTTGGACAGATGTATAACGGTATCGGTTGGTATGTCAAAGGTCGCTCGAATTTCACCTTCCAAAGCGACGTAACAGGTGAGATAATTAGTGCTTCTGCTATCCCAGAATGTCTGAGTGATAAATCATCGGAGTGGCTGATGGATGCAGGTATGGTGTTTGACTTTTTGGCAAAGAAAGAGAAGAAATCGAAGCGAAATCATTTTGGAATGTATGTAGGTGCAGGTTATGGTGCACGAACAAGATACTTAGAAACTGTGGAAGACGGTTGGAAGAAGTATCTGCCCAATTCGTATTCGGGCATGAGTGTGGATGTAGGTTTGATTGGTAGTATTCATGGTTTCACTCTCTCTGCAGGTGTAAACACCATTGGTTTTAAGTATATGGAGATAGAATTGGGTATAGGTTGGACATTTTAATACGTGCAGTTATGAAAAATAGATATATACAGATATTCTCATTCTTGATAGCCCTGCTATCATTCGCCACTTTCCCTGCCTGCGAGCTGGATGATAAGATAAACTTTGTTACTGAGGGAGGAATTAATGACGTGGACACGGGATCCGTGGACACGGGATATGTGAGCTTAATTGATATAACTGATAATACAGATGCTGATTGGAAAACTCTTCCCGCAGGTTATGTGGCGTCTGCCACACACAGTAATGGCTGTTCTCTAAACGGTTTAAAAAGCGTTAAGGTTTATTCTGATCAAAAATATTTGAATATCTTGGTAGAAGTCAATTTGGAGGTTGTTACCGATCGCGCATGGACTCCCTTCCACGTTTTTCTCAATGCTGACGGTTCTGATGCAACTGGTGGTTATGGTGACATCTTCACTGATGCGAATACTGATATTATGCTCGAGACTGCTATCTATGCTGAGGGTCATGCTCAATATAACCCAGCTGTCTTCAAATGGTGGGGTGAAGTAGGTGGTTCAGGTTGGATTTGGACAAATCCTAATATTGAATCGGATGCAGATAATTGTTGGGGCGCTATCGTTTGTGAACGTTCGTACCCGGCTGTGGGTTACGCGCAAAGTGTAAATGCCGATCGTAGCAGGATTGAGATTCAGATTCTTAAAGAACGTATTCCAACTCAATGGGCTAACGAATTTACTATTGGTTTTGGTATTCAACAGAGATGGACTGATGTTGGTGTCCTCCCTAATGCTCCTGATGAGAATGGTCAAAGTTTTCGCGCAAATAAGTTGAAGGTCAAAACATATATGCCTCATAATACAGCCACTTATGAGAATGGTCACGAATATGTTGATTTAGGCTTGAGTGTTAAATGGGCAACATGCAATGTCGGTGCTAATAAACCAGAGGATAGCGGTGATTATTTTGCGTGGGGCGAGACTACAACAAAAGACACGTACAATTGGAGTACCTATAAATGGTGCAATGGTTCATATTCTACATTGACCAAGTACAATACAAGTAGCAGTTTTGGTACTGTAGATAATAAAACCCAATTGGAATTAAGCGATAATGCCGCTCGTGCGAATTGGGGTGGCAGTTGGCGTATGCCTACAAAGGCAGAGCAAGACGAGTTGCGCAATAATTGTACTTGGACATGGACAACTCAAAATGGAGTGAACGGTTACAAGGTAACAAGCAAGTCTAACGGCAATAGTATCTTCCTCCCCGCTGCGGGCTACCGCGACGATAGTTCGCTCGTCAGTGCAGGCAGCACCGGCTGCTACTGGTCGAGTTCGCTCGGCACAGACGACCCGGACCACGCGTGGGGCGTGTTCTTCAGTTCCAGCTATGTGAACAGGTTCTACAGTAACCGTTACCGCGGACTCTCCGTCCGCCCAGTTTGCCCTTAGAGGACTCTACTTTGTTCCTTCTTGACCTCCCTTTGGAGGGGAGAGGGGGTGTCACGTATCGGCATACACTTGGGAGGATTGGTTATAGTGCTGTTACACAAGCTAGCAAAAAGGCAATAGTTCGCGGGTGGATTGTATATCAACGAGATAGCTAAGAAATCAATGTCAATAAAAGACTACTATCTCCAGAAAGTGTAACAGTGTAACGGCTAATTATATATATATACATGCGCACACACATAAGTAATAGAAAATAGGTGTTACACCGTTACACTGTTACACAAAAACTCGAAACAATCCCCAGTAAAGAAATGCTAACTACCGCATAACTACTGCATAACCACCCGATAAATAGGGAGGATGTGTAGGGGCTATTGGCGATTGGTTATGGGACATGGGTGGAAAGGCAAGGTTACACGGCGGAAAATCGCCGTGCACATGACTGCCAATGGGGACACAAGGAGGCTCGGCGAATACGCCGAGACAGGACAGAAAATAGTGAGATAGAAAATAGTGAGATCGAAAGACAGAAAATAGGCGAGGCTTAACTGACCGTCTCCTGCAAACATCGGGATAGTAACGGAGTGGTAACGGGGTGGTAACGGTAAAGACGAGGAGGAGATGAGCGATTTAGGAAAATCTCCTTGGAATAAAATCTCTTTGGAATTAAAAATCCAAAGAGATTTGTCCGTTAATAATAGGGGTTCTACCCAAATGTTTATACGCTAACTCGGTCGCTTCACGGCCACGAGGAGTACGTTTGATAAAGCCCTCCTTAATCAAATATGGCTCATAGACATCTTCTATCGTACCTGCATCTTCACCCATCGCCGTAGCAATAGTGTTCAAACCAACAGGACCACCTTTGAACTTATCAATAATCGTACTAAGCAACTTGTTATCAATCTCGTCCAATCCGAAAGTGTCAATGTTGAGCGCTTCGAGTGCGTACTTGGCAATCTCCAAATCTATAGCACCATTACCCTTCACCTGAGCAAAATCGCGCACACGACGCAGCAAAGCATTGGCAATACGAGGCGTACCACGACTGCGGCGAGAGATCTCGGCTGCAGCCTTGCTATCAATATGAATACCCAACAAGCGCGCACTACGCTCTACAATGCCTGCAAGGATATGCGAATCATAATACTCCAAGTGACAATTAATACCGAAACGCGCACGCAATGGACTGGTCAATAGACCACTACGAGTAGTCGCACCAATCAAAGTAAACTTATTGAGATCAATCTGTATCGTTCGCGCAGAAGGACCCTTATCAATCATAATATCAATGCGGTAGTCCTCCATCGCAGAATACAAATACTCCTCCACAATAGGAGATAAACGGTGAATCTCGTCAATGAAAAGCACATCGTTGTCTTCCAACGAAGTCAGCAGACCTGCTAAGTCACCCGGTTTGTCAAGCACAGGACCCGATGTCACCTTAAAGCCCACACCCAACTCATTAGCAATAATATTACTCAACGTAGTTTTGCCCAATCCCGGAGGACCAAACAAGAGCACATGGTCAAGCGACTCACCACGCATGCGAGCTGCCTGGACAAAAATACGCAGGTTACTAACAATCTTAGATTGACCTGCAAAATCATCAAAACACAACGGACGCAGAGCATTATCCTGCTCCTTCTCCGTCATTTGGTTGCGTATATCAAAATCACTCATATTGTGTTGCTCGTTTGAAAGTTTCTTCAAGGTTTTCGATCTCTGTAATCGGTTTATCTACTTTGATTTCTCCATGATCAATAATCACCACACGATTACACATCTGCTTGACCTCTTGCAAAATATGCGTAGAGAGAATCACTGTTCTGTCCTTGCCCACTTCGCGAATCAAAGCACGAATATCCTCTAATTGATTGGGGTCCAATCCTGTCGTGGGTTCGTCTAAAATCAACAATTCAGGGTCTCCAATCATGGCCTGTGCCAATCCTACACGCTGCTTATATCCCTTGCTGAGTTGGCCTACGCGCTTATTGGCTTCGGCTGTCAACCCCACGCGAGTAATAAGGGATTCGATGAGTTGGTTATTGGCAATGGGCGATTGGTTATTGGCTATTGGAGATGGGCGATTGGAGCGGAGTTCTACAAAGAAACGGAGATACTCGCGGACATACATCTCTTCGTATAGCGGATTGAGTTCTGGTAGGTAACCAATGGTTTTTGGCAATTGGCAATTAGTGACAGGCGAGGAATCTGCATCCCAAACACCTACCATGATCTTCATCAAAGTAGATTTGCCTGCGCCATTAGGACCCAACAACCCAACAACCTCACCATCTCCAATGGAAAGACAAACATCACGAAGTACATGTTGTTTGCCAATATGTTTATTCAAATGGGAAATCTCTACTGCCATAATCGCCTGCAAAGTTACTACAAATTTCTCACATACACAAATATATACTATTTATCTTGTTCAATCAGTGCCAACAATTGGGAAACTGCCTCTTCTTGAGGAATGTTTTTGAGCACACACTCTTTTCCTTTGTATAGACTTACTTTTCCTCTACCTGCCCCCACATAACCATAGTCGGCATCTGCCATCTCGCCTGGCCCGTTCACAATGCAACCCATAATACCAATCTTTAACCCCTGCAAGTGCGATGTGGCAGCTTTGACTTCGGCAATAGTATGCTCCAAATCGAATAAAGTGCGACCGCACCCTGGACAAGAGATATACTCCGTTTTATACATTCGCACACGCGCTGCTTGGAGAATATCTTTGCTCAGGCGAAGAAGGTCCTCGGTTGGGAAATGGTCATTATTGAGTACTAATTCAGAACAATTATAGTCCCAAAGTAAACGACCACATTCCGCTGCAGCATGCAACTGAAACTGCTGCCAATCGGTGTCTTCGTTGGAGAAAAAGACCGTCTTATCTTCAATCTTCACTTCCGTAGTAGCTGCATAACGAATGCTTTGCTCATCGGCAAAATAGTCCACCAACGCCCTCGCTACAGGCAATTCCTTCTCAGGCGCTTCGCTCAGACTCACGCGGATCGTGTCGCCTATGCCGTCAGCGAGAAGTGCACCTATACCCACAGCCGATTTTACACGACCGTCTTCACCTTCTCCTGCCTCTGTAACACCCAAATGCAAAGGAAACGCCATATTCTCCTCTGCCATCTGCCATACCAAAAGGCGGACAGTAGTCACCATAACGCGTGTATTGCTTGCCTTAATGGAGAGCACAATATCCTTGAAATCCTCTGCCACAGCTACACGCAAGAACTCCATACAACTCTCCACCATGCCTACGGGCGTATCGCCATAGCGCGACATAATTCGGTCACTCAAACTACCATGATTCACACCAATGCGCAAAGCAGTTTTGTGCTCCTTACAGATGTTAAGTAGTTGAATGAAGCGTGTACGAAGCCGCTCCAACTCTGCCTGATACTCCTCATCTGTATAATCAATCAGTTTGAACTTGCGCGCAGGGTCTATATAGTTGCCCGGATTGATACGCACTTTCTCTACCACTTTGGCAGCAGCATCCGCCACATCGGATTGGAAATGAACGTCGGCAACAAGAGGGATCTGCGTTAATAGGCACTTGTGGATTTGTGCTAATGATTCCACTTCGCGGATACCCTGGGTGGTAAAACGTAATAGTTCAGCACCACTCCTAATGCAACGCTCCGCTTGTGCTACACTACCCTCGATATCATTGGTCGAAGTGTTTGCCATAGTCTGAATACGAACAGGGTGCTCGCTACCAATAGAGAGTTGTCCTACTTGGGTGGTCGTAGTGTGACGACGGTGGTATGTGAGTTGAATATCCATAAAAGCCCGAATTTGGTGCAAAGTTACGCAAATATTTTGGTATTAGCAACAAAAAATGCACATTTTTGTACTTTTTTGTTAAAATATTTGGTCATATTGCGGGCTAACGCCCTTCATTTATCGAACATCAGTACCTTCGGACGCCGCCTTGCTCCATTTGTGTGATTTTCTCAAAATCTCACAATTTGGAGCAATTCCCCCGAAGCTACGTTCGCTAAATGCTGCAAATATGCACTTTTTTTATATAAAAATGCATTTTTTATCAAAAAAATTTGCGTATTTGCATTTTTTGTAGTACCTTTGCACCCGCTTTCGTAAGGAAGTATGCGTTAGACGCGAGATTCAGTAGCTCAGCAGGTAGAGCACATCCCTTTTAAGGATGGGGTCCTGGGTTCGAGCCCCAGCTGAATCACAAAAAGAGAGTTCTCACAAGGAACTCTCTTTTTTGTTTTTAATTGTTCGTAATACTACAATGGTGTTAATTAACCAAACAGCGATGACGAAAATAATGGATAGTATGAGACCCATCATGGGTATATCTTCTGTCAAAGTTCTACTAAGTTGATATATGACATCGATTGGTATATATGCTTCAAGTAGCAATGCCAATACAACACCCCCATTTATAATTAGTGGTGCAAGGATATTGATAGTGCGATGCCAACGAGGTAATTCTTTTTCAAGGAGCATGGCGATTACACTACTAATCCATAGCATGTGAATCGAACCAAATACTGTTACAAAATAGCATTCATCCCAATACATATTTTCAAACCAACGAAATATACCGCTGAAGATGGCTAAGACAATAAGGCCAGATATTGCGCCTATGCTCACTTTTGCAATGATTTGATTGGCTTTTGAGTATGATCGCGCTTCTTGGATGCCGCTATCAGTTTGCCCTTTTTCTTTGATGATGCCGCTATCACCTAATAACATGCTTCCGCCCACAGTTATCAGGGCGATAGGTCTAAGCCAACTTAACCATGTAGTTGTTTGAAAACCTGCTACATGCCCCGTTATCAATACATGCACGTATGACACAAGCATAAAGGTCAATACTAATGCCGCAGCCACTGCCATAATGATGCCAACAACGCCTAATACGGGATTCGCATATGTATTCTCGCGTTTTGCTAAACCGAACTGAAGTAGCCATACTGCGACCCATAGGAGTATGATGAAATGGAGCCAAGGATTCCAATAGCAATATGCCATACCATTTATGCGAACGCTACCATCCAACAAGCAATTATATATGAGCATACATGCTGTAATGATCGTGATGCCTATGGCTTGCCAGCGAAGTGATTTGTTGAGACGAGGTATTTGTTCTTGGTGTAGGTATAATCCTATGCCCAAGATAATCATGCCGATGAGAACTGCCACATGAGGCAGATAGCCGATGTGGGATCGCCAAATAGCCCAGCTATGAACAGCGGGGATTTGTCGTATCAGTTTAGATAGGGCGTAGAGCGATGCGCAAGCCGCCATCGCAATGGAGGAGTGTTTGAGAGATAGTTTCATAATGTTGAAGTTTATAGGTTTACTTAATTCCTCATCAAAAAACTAAAGTTATCGGTGTTCTCCAATGCAAGGCAGGTGCCTTTAGCGACAGAGTGCAATGGGTCATCGGCTACATGGAACTGAATTTGGAACTTGTCCGTTAGGCGTTTGGCCAAACCGTGCAGCAATGCTCCGCCACCTGTGAGGTAGATACCCCGCTCCACGATGTCGGCATAGAGCTCCGATGGCGTTTGTCCCAATCCTTGCTTGATCGCAGCTTCAATCTGCTGGATATTCTTGTCAAGGCAGTAGGCAATCTCTTGATAACTTACAGGTATATGTAGCGGCAGGTCGGTGGTACGGTTGGGACCGACAACCATCATATCGTCGGGTGCTTCCTCCAGTTCGGGGAGCGCAGAACCCACTCTCATCTTAATGCGTTCGGCTGTAGGGGCGCTGATGCGCATGTTGTGTGTTTTGTCCATGTGCTGGATGATGTCGCGATTGAAAGCATCGCCACCCACTTTGATGGATTGGTTGACCACCAGACTGCCCAGTGCCATGACGGCAATCTCGGTTGTACCGCCACCTATATCCACGACCATGCAGCCCTCTGGACCTTCGATATCCACGCCGATGCCGAGGGCAGCAGCCATAGGCTCGTATATCAGATATAGTTCGCGTGCGCCAGCGTGCGTACAACTGTCTTTGACGGTGCGTATCTCCGCATCGGTACTGCCCGATGGAATGGCAACCACCATTTTGACGGCAGGGGTGAAGATGTTATGCTTCTTGGGCATTAAGTCAATGAGTCCGCGAATCATCTTCTCGCATGCTTTGTAGTCGGAGATGACGCCGTCTTTGAGCGGACGAATGGTGCGGATGCGTTCTTCGCCACGGTCGATCATGGCGCTGGCTTTTTTGCCAACGGCTATGGCTGTATCATCTGCGGTACGGATAGCTACGACGGATGGTTGATCGATGATAACTTGATTATCCTGCATGATAATCGTATTAGCTGTTCCCAAATCAATGGCAATGGATTGGGAGAAAGAAAAAAGTTTTGACATTGTTTGTTAGGGTTTAGATAATGTTAATTGTTTAGGTAATTCGTCTTTGTTTCACGCATTTGTGAAATCTGTTGCAAAGGTACTACATTTTTTTGATACTTGCAAATATTTTGCGTATTTTTTACAAAAAGAAAAAATGCACCAAGATGGTGCATTTTCTTCTTACCATATCATCCCCCACTTATTTCATCTCTGCAGCCAAAGTAGCGGCTAAATCCTTGTGAGGACTATCGCTATTGGCAATGGCGGTGAGGCGATTGAGTGCATTCTTGCGTTGGTTTTGTCCCAAGTAGCAGATGGCCTCTAAGTATTCAATATCGTATAATATGGACTGATTGAATTGTTGAGGTTCGTTGTAGATTTCCTTGGCATCACTCAATAAGAGTTGTGCCATATCATAGTTACCCTTAATGATGAGCCAGAAAGCTTCATTCATAGGGTTCTCGTGTCCAAGAATCTCTAGTTCGTAATAGCTATCTACGATATTCTTCACCGATGGTTCTGCCATCGCCATAAGTTCGGTGATGGTATGCTCATATACCACAGGCTGCTTTGGTTGTTGCTTTAAGAAGAAGTGCGCATATTGGCGATAGCCCCAACGAGCGAGTTGATGATAGGTGCTATGCCAAGTGGATGTTGGAATTGCCACAATTAGTATTGCTGCTACTGCTGCCACAGCAGAGAGCGAATAGATTGTTCTGCGAATTTTTCGCCAAGGGGTAATCTTCTGCTCGCTCGCCTCATTGCCTTTAACCTCTCGCCTTTCGCCTTTCGCTTCCTTATCCCATTGCAGCATCTGCTCTTTGAGTCCGCGTGCGCGAATAGCGTTCTCTATCTCGCGTTCTAGTTGTTTATTATCAATATTCATAACCGTATTCTATTAGTTTGTGTTTAACAAAGGTTTTCACCTTATTCATACATTTTGACTTTTGAGTTTTTGCACTGTCGGCATTGCTATATCCCAATTCTTGGGCGAGATTACTCATGGATTTATTTTCCCACAAGAATCCTATCAGCAGCGGTGCACAGGGCGCGCCTAATTGTTCTACAAGGGAGCGAATGATGTGCTCGCGCTCTTCTGTATCTAGGTGCTTCGATAGGTTGAAAGTGCCATCGGAATCGCCCACGGGCTCCACATATTCAAATCCGCGCTCTTCGTGTTGCACCTCATCTTCGTCGTCCGTAGAAGGATAAAGTTGAGATATCGGCAGCTCTCTGCGTTTGTTGATAATCTCCATTGCTACAAAATAGCCGATCTCTTTGATATAGGCAAGCAGCGAACGCTGGATATTATCGGCGGTCAGACGCTCTGTAAGGATATGCTGCTGCAAGCGAATAAAAGCTTCCTGATAGGCATCATCCATATAGTCCACATCGAGCTGCGTGCGATAGCTTACGGATTGCTCAAATGGCACTCGCCAGGCATAATACACCTCGCGAATGCCACGTTGGTTGTTGTCGATAAACGACTGTATGATTTCTTTGTCGGTCATTGGTGATGGGTTGTTTATTCTATCATCTGTTGGTTGTACCATTTCAGGAAGTCCTCGTACTGTTTGTCGGTGGCTATTCCTAAAGTGTGGCAGAGTTCTGCTACGTGGAATCCTAATTTGAGGATTGTGTCATAGCTCACGGGTAGGGTCACTTCGGCTTTGTCTTTGTTGGCAAAAACGATGCATTTCACATGTTTGTCATCTACTTCACGCACTACAGCTTTAGTGGGTTGTACTTTGTGTGCTTTGCCGTCAATGGTGAGGTTGACACTTGGTGTGTTGGCTGGCAAAATAGCTGCCATTTGACGAGTTTGGGCGAATCCGATTGCACTCATCAGGCAGAGTGCGAGGGCCATCATTGTTTTTTTCATATCACATAATTTTTAGGTTGTTATAAGTGGGCATTATTGCCGCCTCTAACCCTATGTGATATTCCTAAGGTATGAGGTAACCTTAGTTGCAAAAAAAAGTTGTGCAAAGGTAAGGATTTTTCATGGTATATGCAAACTTATGCATGCTAATTTTGTTTTTGAATGTTTTTTGAAAATAATTATTTAAGTCGGTATAAAACATATACACAAACTGCAAGCAGCATAAGGAAAACAATTCCAAGAACTAATTTCTGAGCATTGAGCGTAATGCACGCACAAAATGAAAACACCAACGACAATAAATACATCACCACACGAGCAGAACGCTTAGCACGCTGAGCAGGAGTTAACTTGAGCGTAGGGCGTTTTTTAGGCGATGGGCGATTGGCCATTGGCGATTGGCGTCTTTTAGGTGATGGGCGATTGGTTATTGGCGATGGGCGGCGAGAGCGCTTTGCTCGTGGGGTAGGATTGGTGTAGAGTTGTGTAGAGTTGTTCTTGCGGCGAGGAAGCTTCTTCTTTTTTACAGGGGCAAAGAGAACTGGCGTTTTAGGCGGGCGAACTGACTTAATCTTACCCCACGCATAACGAATAGATTGGAAGACATAATCCACGATTTGTGGGTCAATGGTTTGGTGCATATGTTTGACCTCTGCCACAATAGCATCGAAAGTAGCCTTATAGGGAGAATGAGATAAGCAGGTATAGAGGCGAGAACCATAGTGGCGATCGATAGTCAGGCATATTGTACGTTTATCGTCGAAGGTGTCGAACACGCCGCAGTCAGCCAGGTAATTGGTGAGACGACCTTGCTGGAGCACCTGGCGGGAGAAAGTGGCGAAGACAAGATGGAGGGCTTCGTGGAAGAGCATGAGGTTCGGAGTTTTTTATACAAAAATACGCTTCGCTACAAAAATATTAAAAAATAACAGGGATATGTATAAGACAACTGACATCAATTAAGTGTTGTCAATTTTAACAACAACATAAACAACATAAATCAACAACAATTCCGTGAGGGCACTAATAATCGTTCGAACGAATGTGAGATAAGAACACACCCCCACGGCAAGGGGGATTGTTGAAGACAATGAACGTCAATAGGGATGTCAATTATCGTCAATTCGAGAACTGGTTGCGATGTTATCCTTGCCTGTTTGTTGCTGATATTCGGCGAGTTGTTGCTGGAGACGAGTGAGGCGAGATGTACTGCGAGCAAGCAACTGATTGACTTGAGATAAATGGTTTTGTAGATTGGATAAATCACGCTGCAAAAACTCATCATCAGGTCGCTCCGCTAATTTCGTCTGCTTCAGAGCAATAGCCTCTTGACAGCCAATGAGACGAGTCTCCTGTCTTTTTTTGATACGCTCACATTCGGCGATTTGATACTGGAAGATAATCGAAATCAAGTCTGGTAATACCTCATCGCGCACCAATGCGGCAATAGACATATCGTCATGGCTACCCTTTTCGCTCAGTTTGGGCAATACCTCTCGTAGTTCCTGCAAGATCGTCTCGCGTGAGGAACAGTGCTTGAGAATCTCCAGATAGAAGTCATGCAAGAGCTCCTTGCTGCCCCAAGAGGTGTCAATACCGTCTGTTCCGAGGAAGATAGCAGACGGGATAGAGTCCTTGTCGCCTCCTGCATACCGAAATGAACTCTCGGCAAACGCCTCACAGAGCGATGTGGTCATGTTGAGAAAACAACGCTCGTCATCGGGAATGGGTTCGGAGGTGAGCGTGGTGGAGGATGGTGTAGGGTGGATGGTGACGCATTTGCCGTCGCCGATTTGGAATGCGAACCAGCCATCCTCATGTATGCAAGCCGCCATGAGCGTACAACCATAGAGGGTGTAAATCTCTTGGGTGCTGAGGATATGTTCGATGGCGAGCGAGCGGTAGATGATGGATTGCTCTGTCGGCGAGAGCGGGTGGCTCATATAGTGCGACATGACTTTGAGTTTCCATAGGGAAACCAGTTTCTCTATGTATAGCAATCGTTCGGAGGAATCTTGCCAAGGCATGAGGGCTGACTGGAGGATAATCTCGCGGGCGGCATCTATGGCAAAGCGGGCGCCATATTCGCTGCGGACATAGCGCTCTCCACCATGACCATCGCTAACGATGGCCAGGTGAAGATTGTCTATGGTGCCGGAGAAAGAAGCGTCTTGGCAGGGGCGGCCTGAAGTAAGGTGGCTTGCGCCAATACAGGTGTGGTGGAAGGTGAGCATGTTTTGGTTATTGGCGATTGGTTATTGGCTATTAGAAGATAGACCGTTGCACTGTTAGACCGCAACTTCGTTGCTGTTAGACTTATAGGAATCTAATATCTAACAGGGCTCAGCCCGATCTAACAACGAAGTGGTCTAACAGCTACATCGTAGCGGTCTGCGGAGCTTGGCTCCGCTTACCACTCTTCGGCATCGGAGGTGTCGGCGGCTTCGAGTTGTTGGTTAATCTCTTGGATGACTTGCTCTTGCTTGGTAGCGCCGCCTGTATTGCTGCTTTGGCTGCCAATCTGTGAAGAGGTAACCGCAGCAATGCGGATGATAGACTTGAGTGCATCGGTATTGTATGCCTCGTAGATAGCCTCAGGATTGCCTGTGAACTCGCGCAGAACATCGTAGTTAGCGTCGTTGCCGATGGCGATAGCAATGCGGATGGCGTTCTTGAACCAATTGTTTTGATTGAGTGCCGTCATGCCGTTGTGGAAATCATCGGTAGGAGCACCATCAGAGAGCAGGATAACGACAGGCGCATAACTGCCTGATGGGGATTTCATGAAGCCATGTTTGGAGAGTTTGGCGTTGAGTTCGAGGCATGCCCCGCCCATAGCCGTCCAACCATCGGCACGGATGTCCAACCATCGGAAATCGCTGAGGGACTGAGGTTCGCCGTACATCCATTGGCAGTCGGAGGCAAACTCCAGGGTGGCAATCTTGATTTCAGCATCAGGATTGGAGTCGGAGATGTCGCGGAGGACGGGGATGATGTTGCGGATAGCATCGTTCACAGAGGCAATCTTGCTGCCCTGCATACTGCCTGATTTGTCAACCAGGAAAAAAAGCGTCATAGTACGACGTGGGATTTCTTGTAAATCGAGTAAGCTCATTTTGTAAAAAGTTTAAAGTTTAAAGGCGAGGGTATTTGTTGAAACAAAAATACGCTGCGCTACAAAAACATTAAAAAATAAAGGGTTTAGTTAAAGACAATTATCGTCAATTTTGGTGTCAATTATTGTCAATTCGAGGATTAATTTTTGTTATTGCTCTAATAAAATGCAACTACGTCGCATTTGGAGAGCAAAACAAAATAATAGTCGATGGCAACCTACAACACGATATACATTTTATTATTTGATTTCGGCGGTTAGTTGTGGATTGAACTGAATTTGGATGCCGGGTTTGGCGAGCATGAGGGCTTTGGGTGCGAGGGGGCGCTGTTCGCCCTTGGTCGTTATGACCTGCCAGGTCTGTTTGCCCGTATTGCGTAGCCAGAGGAGGTTGTCCGTGGAAGACAAGACTGCCTCGAAGCATACATTATCCGCCAGTTGGTAACGATTGCCCGCCATGAGCGGGATATAATGTCCATCCAGCATCAAGCGCGCTTTGACCTGCAACAGGGTGCCGCAAGCGACACAGCGGGTAGCGTTTTGATCGTCCACGAAGGTCTCTTGGCGGCAATGAGGGCAAAGGGCGATATGGTCCTTGATGGACTGCAAGAGGCGTACCCATTCTGCTTCGATGAGGCGTGATTGGGGGTTGGCATAGAGTTTCTCATGAGAGAACTCCTCAATGAACTGATTGCGCAATACGGCAGGAAAAACATTCCAACGGCGTAGGACATTGGTGTGTACACCATGTACCGGACGATTGGCTGCATTGGTAGGATTATAGATGAAGATCATATCCGAACCAAAGAAACGCTTCTCATCCAACTCGCGCATGCAGGGCTGTGCCAACACGCGTTCGCCCTCGAAGGGGTGATTGCCGTAGAGCAAGAGGAAGAGAATGATGGTAAGCGAGAAACGGTCACTATAGGTATCGGGCAGAGCACCAGCCACGACCTCGGGAGCCATGTAACGGGTCTTACCTGCAATGCCGAGGTTGGCACCGTGGAAGATGACATTGTCGTTGTCGCAGATAAGGACATCGCCTGTCTTAGGGTCAATGAAGAAGTTGCCATCGTTGAGGTCCTGGTAACTTAAGCCCTTGCTATGCAGCGCCTTGAAGGCATTGCAGATATGGATGGCCGCGCTGAAGAGGGCTTGCATGGAGGAGAAACGCTCTTTAGCGAGCAGGAAGCGCGAGAACTCCACATAGTGCTTGGGGCGGAGCGGCATGATATAGCCGAAACTGCCGTACTGCACCTGGGTGAGGTACTCGGGCCAGAGAAAGGCGGGGGATGGCGAACCGATACGGATATTGGTCTCGAGGTTGTGGTAGAAATTGGCATTGGTGGTATAAGTAGGGTGGGTGTACCACTTGAGCGCCATCTTCTTGCCGCCGAGATCCACGGAGTAAACCGCACCCTGTCCTCCTTGTCCGAGGAGTTGGAGGACACGGGTGGTCTGACCGTTGGTGAGGGTGATGGTGGTGTTGGCTTTTAGCATAGTTTTGTGTTTAGTGGACGCAGCGGAGCTGCTACTGTTTAGTGTATAGGCGAGGAGTTATTTATCTTCGTCACGCTTGAAGAAACTGCGGGAAGCCATCATCTTACGACGGAGTTTACGGTGGAGTGCCTCGCTGACATTCTCTCCTACCTCTCTGTCGCAATTCTCTACGGCGCAGAAGAAACTCATATTGCCTTCTTTATATGCATCAAATGCGTCGCGTGCTCCGGTGGCTGAGAACTCAAACTCGCGAGCGTTTTGGACATCGATATTGAGTTCTACGCTCACCTTGGTGACATCTTGGTTGGCACCCATGAAGGCGAAGTTCCAACTCTCTTGCTCCTTGAGGCGGCCAATGAGTTGGTGGATCTGTTGTGCATTGTACTCGGTGGAGGCATTCTCGTAGCCGTCGGTGATAATGGTAACGGATGCGAGGGCACGCTCGTGCTTCTTGACCTCTGCCTCAAGACGCGTGAGCGACATGCCGATAGCGTCGAGTAATGGGGTGCACGCACATGGAACGAATTGTTCCTTCTTCATGAGGGTAATCTGCTCGGCAGGTACCATGTCGAGGATGTAAGGCATAGACTCGGTGTCGAAGAGCATGAGGGACACGAAATGCTCCTGGGTGTCGGCATGCTTCTCAGCTGCGGCCTTGATGCCATTAAGTACTTCGTTGCAACCTGTGAAAGCGGCTTGGCGAATAGAACTCATAGAACCGCTCTTGTCGAGCACGATAAGGTTGTAGATTCGGGTTTTGGTTGTAGGTTTTTGATTCTCGTTCATAGTTGTAAGGGTTTTGAAATGTTAGTTATTTGTTGTTATTCTCTTCGTCGATAGGTATGTATCGGACGATGGTGGTTTTGGCATCTACCTTGATGAACTCGCGGCGGAGTTTACCTTCAGCGATGAGGCGTTCTTTCTCTTGGCGGTCGCGTTCGGCAGACTGCTTAGCGCTCTGGTGCATAGTGACTTGCTCCTCGCGTGAGATGATACGCTTGGTCTTTTTGAAAGGGCGGATGGGCATAAATCTGAGGTTATTGGTTGGTGGTGATTTTGAGGAGGCGTTGGGCGTTGTCGATCTCGATCTTGCCAAGGCGTTGGAGAACGGTCTGTCCGAGTAGGAGAGGGGCATTCTGCGTCTCCACAACCGAGGCACGCACATCGCGGAGGATGAGTCCACCGAACTCTATCTCCTTGAGGATAATGGTTGTACCCACAGCAATAGCGCCAGTGGCGACTTGGTAGGCCTTTTTGCCGACAATGTCGCGCGAGTCCAGGTAACCATTCTTGTACATAAAGTTGGCCTCCACTTGCGAGATGGTGACATCGCTGGCACCAGTGTCGAAGATGAAGTTGAGCGGCAGTTGGTTGATGGTGCAATCGACCTTGGTCACGCCGCCTGCCTTGGTGAAAGGTATCTCCACAATGCGCTCTTCGCCAGCGGTGTCGCCTTGCTCTTGGCGATAGGCGCGTGTGCGCTCATATACCTTATTCTCGTAGGTAGCCAGCAGACTGTCGAGGCGTTCGCCGCGGAGCGAGAGGAAGTCAGGGTCGCGGCGGGTATGGTTGAAGCGGGTATAGCCGTCGCGTAGTTCATCTTCCAAGGTAGCGAATGCCAGTTCGGTCTCACCCAGGAGTGCATAGCAGCATGCTATATTGTAACGCTCGGAGTGGTAAACGGTGTCGGAGAGGAGTATGCTATCGGCTTTCGCGCGTGCTTGCTCGGTCTGACCGAGGTGAACCATAGCGAAGAGTTGCTCAATATGGCCATTAGCATTCTGTACGAGGCGCTCAAAATCCTTGTGGGCTTTGGTGGTGTCGCCAAGGAGGAGGTGACTATAAGCGCGTCTGAAACGTGCGTAGTGATTGGAGGACTTGAGTGCAATAGAGGTGTCATAGTCCTCAAGAGCCTTGTCGTACTGCTGCATATCGAAATGCACATCTGCTCGCGTAATGTAGGTTCCTACCTGCTCGGGAGATTGTGCCACCATCTTCTCGGCGATAGTTAGAGCATCATCCATACGATTGAGCTCGCTGTAAATGTAGATAAGGTCTGCCAGGTAGTCCAGTTCGGTAGTATCTGCTTCGTAGGCGCTCTGGGCGTGTTGCAACGCCATCTCGTAGTCGCCAAAATCCTGATAGAGGTCAGAGAGGATATAGTCATAGTATGGGTCGCCGTCAAGGGCCTTCATGTCTTTGGCCACGTTGATGGCGTTCTCGAATTGACCTTTCTCGCGGTAGATGGCGAGCAGGTAGTATTTCCACTCAATGGCGTTAGGGCTCTTAGCGACTTGCGCCTTGATGCGTGGCAGGAGTTCGTCCAGGATCTCGGGATTGCGTTTGGAGATGAGGTCGGTAGCATCGTCCTCGAAGTGCTCCATCTGGAGTGCCTGCATGATATAATCGACGGCCTCTTCGTAGTGCTGGAGTTTGTTCTCGGCTTTTGCCATATAGGAATAGATAAAACTACGCTCTGCCAGCGAGTTGGCGTACTTATAGGTGTTGAGCGCCTCTTGGTAACGCTCTTGCAGGAAATGCAGTCGTGCAATGAGCAGATGACCTTGTACCATGCCAGGGGTCATCTGAATGACCTTTTGGAAGTCCGCCAAAGCCTTGTCGTACTGGCGGTTGAGCATATAGATGACGCCACGTGTTTCCCACCACTCCTGGTTGGTAGGTTCGGTCTTAACGGCCTTGTTGAGGTAGTCAATGGCGAGGGTGGTGTCCTGGAGTTGGAGGTGGATCTCAGCCAATGCGGAGTAACTCCATGCGCGGTAGTACTTGTCGGCTTTGGGTAGGTAGTTTAGGGCTTTGTGGAGCGCTGCAATGGCATTCCCCAGTTCGTCTTTGCGGTTCTCAATAGTAGAGAGCCAAGCGTAGGCGTAGCCATTTTTGGGGTTCTCCTCAATCTCCTGAATGAGGTACTTCTCGCCCTCTTCGTCGTCGCCATTCTCAATGGCTTCGACACCGCGTTGGTAGTTGTAGGAAGTGGGACGTTGAGGCTCTTTGGCGCATACAAGGGTAGCGCATACTGCGAGTAGCAGTAGGGAAAGGGTTCGTTTCATTGTTGTTTAGGGTTTGTGGGTTGTTGGTTATAGGTTATTGGCTATAGGTTATAGGTTATAGGTTATAGGTTATAGGTTATTCTTTGGGTGGGATGATTTTGTCGAGTTCGTCGATCTTGGTTTGAGCATACTCTTGTGTCTGCTCGTATTGGAGCAGGTAGTTCAGGTCGCTATAAGCAAGGTCATATCGCTTGTCACGAACCATGATCTCAGCATGGAGCTTATAGAGGAAGAGATAATAGTCGCGAATGTTGTTATATAGTCGCTCATCGTCCTCATCCAATTGCTCTCGGCGTTGAGCCATGTCTTGCAAGGATTTCTCCATCTTGTTTCTCTCCTCAGTGAGTTCGCTCAGGAGGTTGATGTCGCGCATTTGGTAGAGCACTTGGAAATACATATAGGATGCATCCAGTCGGTCCGCCTTGAAGGCAATGCTGAAATAGAAGTATGCCTTATCCATCTGATTGAGGTGGTAGTAGCAGCAACCTAACTGATAGGCAGCATCTACGGTTTTAGGGAAGCGGCTATCAATGATGTCTTGGTCTTTCTGGATTAATCGACGGTATGCAGGTTCGAGCAAGGCAATAGCCTGAAGGTAATGATTATGCTTAGCCAAACTGCGACCTTCATGCAGTTGGTACTCCAGATTTCCCTCGGTCAAAGCGAGTAGTCGTACTTGCTCATCGGTGAGTTCTTCGCCCTCGCGACTTGCCTGACGAGCTATTTCTATCTGATGACCAAAGGTCTCAAATGAATGTTCCTCGTTGGTTTCGTAGCAAAGCAAGCAAGACACAGACTCTGGTGTATAGACCACATCGGGCATCTCCTGTTGCAGGTGGTCGTATTGTACCTTCATAGCCGTGAGACGGATAAAGATATTGTTGGAGGTTTGCTCCACGAAGTGCAGCGTGAGGGTGTAATGGAAGAACGTGGTGTCCAGCGTAATAACTACAGGTATATCGCTCGCAATGATAGGGTCATTGTGTTTCGTCACGATAGCCTCAAAGAGGTCAAATGACGCAATCTTATTGCGCTGAGTGATTTGCTCTGTGCCTCGTTCGGACACAATGGTGAGGGATAACATATCCTCCACTGGCACCGCCTCAAATAGTGAGGTGATAGCTTGTGATAAAGTGAGGCGATTGGCATTGAGGTGCTTGTACTGAGCCATAATGCGCATAGGTTCGTTGTACTGCTGGCAACGGAGAAAGAGTGCGCGGTCGCGCAGTTGCTCTACGAGCTCTTCGTAGGTACGTTCGTCGCGCTGTTTGTACTCAAGCTTTAATTGGTTGGCAGCGCCAAAGAGGAGCGAGAGGTAGTATTCGATAATGTCTTCCCTAATACCCGCACCACCTACTTGGAAGTTAAATATAAATTGGTCATTCTCGTTGTCGTAGTCATGTGACAGCTTGACATGAAGACTGCCAACAGTCATTTTCTGACAAATGTACTGCACCCACTTGAAGTTCTCTGGGCTATAATCAATCGTAGTGGGGCTATGGTAGAGTATTAACTCATCTCTGTGGTTGTGGCTGTATGCCTCAAAAAGTCCACCTTGGTACTGAAAGGAGGACTGTTGCCACTCACCCTTCTCTTCAGACTGCTCAATCGTACAAGCTTTTTGGCGCAGAAAATTGTGTAGAATCTCTGTGCCCGTTCTGGAGGTGTGGGCAGTAGCCTCCTCTGTCGTGGTGGAGGAGGGTAGGGGTTGAGGTGTAGTGCCTTCGTTAGCAGCCTGGCTGGCAACAGTGGAGGCAGTGGATTGGGCGAGATTTTCAGCCCAATTACTAAAGCGTACAGCGACATAAATGGCTATGCCAACGCCCAAAAGGAAGAGAATGATAACAAGGAAATCCATACTCGTTAAGGTTTTTTGGTTTAAAGTTTATAAGTTTGTTTAGGTCCTTTGCGTAAAACTGGCGCAAAGGTACAACATTTTTTTGACCTGACCAAATATTTTTTGAAGAAAATGTGACTTCTCTGATTGGTTATAGGCTTTTATATTTACAATATAAAGATTTTCTGGATGCTCATCAAAAACATCGTGAGTGACATTGCAGAGCCATGCGGTATCTTCGGAAACAGTTGTAGATTAGATACGAGATGAAAACACAAATTAACATAGTTGAGGTTCGGGTTTAATGGTTATTGTTCGCTTTCGGTATCAATGGGTTCGTAGCGAAAGCGTTTGGTCTTGCCATCGGGGGATATGGTAACTATTTTTCGCAGTTTGCCTTCTGCGACCAAACGCTCCTTCTCTTGTATCCCCTCCCAATAACGCTTGGAGGCTGCTACGGCTTCTTCGTGCATAGTCACTTGTTCGGCTCGTGTGAGGACACGCTTGGTCTTCTTGAATTGTCGCATTGGCATATTTTCGTAGTTTAGGTTGTGCTCGCAGAGCGAGCGTAGTTAATAATTAAGGTTTATAGTGTAAGGTGTAAAGGTTAGGGTTAATGGCAACGATTAGAACTCGAGATTGAAGTTGCGTCGAGTCTTGAACTGGTGGTATGCCGATTGATTAAATCGGTAGTAGGTGGCTGCACGATGGGCCGTGTTCTCCTCTTTGGTGCCTGTGTCTTCGAGGATACCCGTTGCCAACATCTTTTTCATAAAGTTGCGACGGTCGAAGTGGACATCAAGAATAGCTTCGTAGAGGCGTTGGAGCTGCGGCATCGTAAATTTCTCGGGCAAGAGTTCAAATCCCACAGGACGGAAATGCAAGTCCTCGCGCAAGCGACGATATGCCACACGCAGAATACGGTCGTGGTCGAAAGCCAAAGTGGGTACGCGGTCTAATCGGAACCAATCAGCCTCATCGGCATCATCTGCTCCATGAACTTCCTGCATAGGAGTGAGCGCATAGAAAGCTGTGGTAATCACACGACCACGTGGATCGCGATTCACATCTGAGAACACAGCAAACTGCTCCATATAAACCTCCTTAAAACTGGTTTCTTCGGTTAACTCACGCTGCGCACATTGCGAGATAGTCTCGTCCATACGCAGGAATCCGCCCGGCAAAGCCCATTTGCCTTTAAAAGGCTCAATACCGCGCTTCACAAGTAGCACGTTGAGTGACTGACCATCAAAACCGAAGATTACAGAGTCAGCAGTCATAGCTGGACGTTGGTACTCGTATGCGAACCAACCTTCTTCTGTAAGGCGATAATCAATGATTGCTTTTTGTTTTGCCATATTATTGTGTTGTTTAGGGTTGTTTTTTTATTGTCTTTGTGTAAAAACAGCGCAAAGGTACAACATTTTTTTGATACTACCAAATATTTTGCGTATTTTTTACGCAAAATGTGTAATTTTTGCCATGACAAGGGATTCTCGGCATATTTGCCGAGGACAGAACAAAATAGTATAAGGTGTAAAAGAAGGGAGTTAGAAAGGGTTAGAGGGCATCGCGGAGTTTGTGCTTGATGTAGTGCTCATCGGTGAAATGAGAGCGCAGGTGTGGAGTCATTTCCGAATGAGCGAAGAACTTTTGATACTCGCGCTTTATATCCTCACCCAAATTGGGGTCGTGGGGCGTATAGTGACAAATGGTCTCAGGCGTGTCCTTAGGTTTGAACGCCTTATAACGAAAGAGGTCTTGCATAGTGAGTTTGAACTCGGTTTCGCCATTTGTACGGCGACCTCGGTACTTATTCACACCTACCGCTTTCTTCAATGAAGACATAGGATTGAGGACAGGATTAATAACAACCTTACGCCCTGCAAAGTCAGCACAGAGGACATAAAAACCACCTAACGAACTGCCAATGAGGTATTTGACATCGGGATTAGCATGGAGAAAGTCGTTGATCTTCTTTACCGACTCGTCCACATGATGATCCACCTCGAGTGGATACCACTCGAGCTCAGGGTAGTATTTGCGAAAGTTAGTAATCGTATCGGAATGAATGGATCCCGCAAAGCCGTGAATATAGACTGCTTTCATGTAATTTTTATTGGTATGCTTTCTAAATACTCCTTTTTGATAGAAGCTCCTTCGCGCTGTGCGCGAGAAATCTTATAAATCTTTTTACGTTAACATCTGCCCATTCAATGTGCTCCGCAATCAATTGCAACCGCTAGCACTCGCTGCGCTCGTCCGCTGAATCTTAACAAATGCAAATGGTTTGCAACTAAATTAACGAAGGATATTAGAAGATAACTCGCGGAAGATGACAGCGCGGACGTAGCAGTCAAAACGGATATACACCTTTGGACGGTTGGTCTTTGGGTCTATAGGAGCATTCGATTCTGGGTGGCGAAGCTGAGCTTCCCAACGTTGTTGCCAAGCTGCACGGAGCGCATCGTCTTGGAGTTCTGCCTTAGCGCGTTGGCATGCGGTTTTCCAATTATCCATATTCGCTTTTTCTGCGCCCGTTGCAGGTTTCTTCTTCCAATCGCGTGGGTTAGAGATAACATACGCTTCTTGCGCCATCTCTGCAATAACGCGACCTTGACTGTCGCGAGCTACTTTGCGACGAAGGACGGTCTTGTCTCCTTTGTGAAGTTTTCCCCGAATAGAATCAACAGGGGCAATAAAGGTAGTTTGTGCCATAAATCAAAGTTGTATAATTTAACCAAAAGTTGTAGTTTCTATGGTGAAATATGCTGAATAACCTACTAATCACCTATTAATAACCTACTAATCACCTACTAATAACCTATTATTAGAAAGGATTTGCAAAGGTACAAAATATATGTCAATTGTGCAAGAAAAAAGAGGAAAAAGTGGAATTTTATTTGTGTATGTGGGAAAAAAGTTGTAATTTTGCAGGCGGAAAGAGAAAATAATGCGGATTTAGTTTAAGACAGCTTGTTTTTATTTTGGAAGACAACATAAACAACTTCTGCGCGCGCCAACATTGCGCTTGCTAATGGGATAAAACGACCCATTGCGCTCAAGGAGTAAAAGAATAAATGGCACCGAAGCGTCGGTGCAAAGACATATTGAATATAGCGTTATAAGCCAAACTTGATTACTTGAAACTTCGACAACTTCAATGTAATAAAAATCATTCAAGCACAGCCTATGAACGCTCACGCTTTTGGCGTGAGCTTTTGTGCATAATTTGAATGATTTAGGTAGTCGAAGACCTCAAGTAATCAAATGAAGGAACGAAAGTTCACGCTTTTTGTATGCCAATAATTAAGTAACAATAAATTAAACAAATAAAACGGAGGAAGCCGAAAATCCGAAGAAGAGTAGGCACGAAAACAATAAAAACAATGAAAGCAATTAAATTTTTATGTATCAGCTTGTTAGCTGTATTCTTCAGTGGCTGCGCGGGTCTTAACATGACACCTTATGCCAATGACCCTGTTGAGACTAAGGTTGTTTTGTCAGAGTCTAACTACCACATTGTGAAGGAAGTTAGCGGTGAATGGAGTGCAACTTATGTATTTGGCATTGGTGGTCTTTCAAAGAAAGCACTTAACAACAATGCTATCAGCGAGATGTACAAAAACGCAGAACTCAAAGGCAATCAACAAATCATCAATATCACTACCACACAGTCTGTAGAATCATGGGCGCTGATTTATTCTAAAGTACGCGCTAAGGCTCACGGCTATGTAATTGAGTTTGAGTAATCATTGCTCGTATTGATAGAAAATAAAAATGCACTCCGTGGGGAGTGCATTTTCTATATTATATATAAGGTGTCACCTTACATCACGATATTCACGATGCGGCCAGAGACAACGATGTTATTTCCAAAGTTGATTAAGAGGGATAGATAAAAACTCCTCTGTTGTGAAAGCATTAGATCCAACAATGAACGTGTGTATGGGATGGAACTTCTGCTCAAAAACATGTACTCCCGCGTTGTCTATTCTATGACCGCTCTTTACTTCGATGGCTAATAATTCTTTGTTACGATTCTCAAGAACAAAATCTACTTCATCATTATTTTCTCGCCAATAATAGACATTGTATCCATATATTTCTGCTTGATTGAGCAAATATGCTCCCACAGCAGACTCAACCCATCTTCCCCAACGCTCTGGTGATTCGCGTTCTGCATCGAACCCCTTGCCATGTAAGGCACTCAGCAAAGCAGTATTGTAAACCATGAACTTAGGCGAAGACTGATAACGACGCGCCTTGTCTTTGGCATATTTCTGAAGTCCACCCAACAGATTGGCTTCGGATAAAGTATAAAGGTAGTTGGAAAGAGTAGTCACATTGCCTGCATCTTGCAACTGACCAAGTACTTTGGTAAAAGATAACTCTTCGGAACTGTACGAACAACCTATCTCAAATAGTTGTCGCATCAAAGCGGGCTTAAGAACTCGTTTGGTCATTAATACATCTTTCTCTATGCCAGGTTCGATAATAGCATGTCGCATATAATCTAACCAGCGGTTTTCATCGTTTCGAAGAATCGCTCCGCCTGGATAGCCACCAAAATAGATATATTCATCCAAAGAAAAATCAAATGCTTCACGCATTTCCGAAAAGGTCCAGTGCGTCATGCGAATCAATTCAAATCGTCCGAAAAGACTCTCTGTAAGACCATCTTTCAACAACAAACGACTACTGCCTAACAAAATAACTTTGATATTTATTCCCTGCTGTGTATCTGCATCCCATTCGCGCTTGACCACAGCACTCCAATCATTGATTCGCTGTATCTCATCAATGATGAGAATGTATTCCGTTAATTGCTGAATGCGCATTTTGGAGCGTACTGTTTCCCATTGCAAGATAATCCACTCTTTATTCGTTGGCTCTACCAAATCGGCAGAAACACTAAGCACAGGTGTATTGGTCTGTTGCACAAATTGTTGTACAAGCGTTGTCTTGCCAACTTGTCGGGGACCTGCTAATACTTGGATAAAGCGTCTTGGCTCTTCCATGCGTGTTTTAAGAACGGATAACTGCTGTCTGGTAATCATAAATGTTCAAAGTTTATAAACAAAATGTTCAATCTGTTTTGCAAAAATGTTCAAAGTAGAACGAAAAAATGTTCAAAGTCGGCACAAAGGTAGTACTTTTTTCTGAAATAACAAAATAAATATAGGTTTTTTTATCAAATTTATCGAAAAATGCACTCCGTGGGGAGTGCATTTTCTATATTAATATAAGGTGTCACCTTACATCACGATATTGACAATCTTGCCTGGGACGACGATGACTTTCTTTGGAGCAGAGCCGTTCAATTGTTTAGCGGTCAGCTCGTGAGCCATGACAATCTTCTCAACCTCCTCGCGAGGAGTGTCCTTAGCCACCTCAATCGTGAAGCGCACCTTACCATTGAACTGAACAGGGTACTTCTGAGTAGCTTCTACCAAGTATGCTTCATTACATTCGGGCCATTCTGCGTGGCAAACAGAAGTTGTTTCGCCACAGAGATGCCAAGCTTCCTCGGCAATATGAGGAGCGTATGGAGCAAGCAAGATAGCGAAGGTCTTGAGGATAGCGACCTTGTTGCACTTGAGGGCTTGCAACTCGTTTTGCGCAATCATGAAGGCAGGGATAGAGGTATTGAACGAGAAGTTCTCAATATCCCAAGTGATCTTCTTGATAAGTTTGTGCAAAGCGCGCAACTCTTCGGCTGTTGGCTCGTCGGTAGAAAGCATCTCGAACATGTTCCACCATTTGCGCAAGAAACGGTGTACGCCATCAATACCGTTGGTATCCCAAGGTTTGGACATCTCCAATGGGCCGAGGAACATCTCATAGAGACGCAACGTATCGGCACCGTACTTAGCCACTACATCG